>JBGASK010000134.1:0-7723 GCA_044229785.1 Ahniellaceae bacterium | reverse complement strand
CTTCGGACAAGGCTTCCGGAAAACCCGCGAGCACGCGCGGGCCGGCTTCGATCAAGCGAATGCGCGCCGCCGACGGATCGATTCTGCGGAACTCGCGCTTCAAGGTGTGGCGAGCGATCTCGGCCAGCGTGCCGGCGAGCTCGACACCGGTCGGCCCGCCGCCGATCACCGCGAAATGCAGCCAGGCGTCGCGTTCGTGCGGGTCGTCGGCGGCCTCGGCGCGTTCGAACGCATGCAGGATGCGGCGACGGATCTCGAGGGCGTCGTCCAGCGTCTTGAGACCCGGCGCATGCGTCTCCCAGGCGTCGTGGCCGAAATAGGCGTGGCGTGCGCCCGCCGCGAGCAGCAGATAGTCGTACTGCAGCGCGTGGCCGTCCGCGAGCGACAGCGAGCGGGCTGCCGCGTCGATGCCGACGACCTCGTCCATGCGCACTTCGACATTGCCTTGGCCGCGCAGGATGTGGCGCAAGGGCGCGGCGATGTCGGGCGATGACAGGCCGGCGGTTGCGACCTGATACAGCAGCGGCTGGAACAGGTGGTGATTGCAGCGGTCGATCAGGGTGATGCGCAGCGGCGCCGATTTCAGCGCACGTGTGGCCCACAATCCGGCGAAGCCGCCGCCGACGATGACGAGATGCGGATGTGCCGGGTCGTCCATGTCATTGCTCCGCCGTGTCCTTTCGCGGTGTCGATCGCTGCCAGCGCCCTTCGCGCAGCAATTCCAGCGGCTGGTATTGCTGCTTGTACCCCATCTTGGCATGGCCATCGAGCCAGTAGCCCAGATAGACGTGCGGCACCGGCAGACGCTTCGCCCACTCGATCTGTTGCAGGATGCAGAACACGCCGAGACCGCGCTCGGCCTGTTCCGGATCGAAGAAGGTGTAGACCGCGCTCAGGCCGATCGACGTCACGTCGGTGACGGCGCAGGCGACCAGTCGCTCGCCGTCGCGCACGCACAGGAACCGCGTGTCGCACCAGCGCGCCTGCAGGAATTGCTCGAAGTCCGCCGCGCTGGCGCCATCCATGCCGCCGCCGGCATGACGCGAGCCGAGATAACGCTGATACAGAGCCAGGCGTTCGTCGTTGCAGTAGGGCGGCTCGATGCTGACGCGAAGCCCCGCGTTGCGTTTCAGGCAGCGTGACTGGCTGCGATTCGGCGCGAATTCGGCCACGACGATGCGGCTCGACACGCAGTCGCTGCAGCCGTTGCAGTCGGGCCGGTAGACGCGCGGACCGGAACGGCGGAAGCCGGAGCCGAGGGCATTCGGGAACACGAATTTCAGCTCCGGCGATGCCGGATCGAGTACCAGATCGCGCGCCAACCGGTCGCGGTAGTAACCGCAGGGATGCTCGCTGGTACGGAACAGCTTGATGCTGATTTCGCGGGCGCTCATCCGGGCGCGAATCCTTCGGGCAGGGGCAGGGCTTCGCGCGTGCTGCGCGGCAGGTCGAGACGCAGTCCGAAGCCGCGTCGCGTCAGTTCGCGTTGCGCGCGCATCGTCGCTTCGCCATCCAGCCACATCTCGCGCCTTGCGGCGCGCAGGGCCGGGTCGTCGAACAGCTCCGCGACGGGCGCGGTCCAGCTCAGCACATCGACCGGCATCGGCACGACCAGCGTGCCGTCGACGCGTGCGACCAGCATGCGCCCGGCCACCGCGAGTTCCACTGTCGCGCCGACTGCGCGATGCGTCTCCAGCAGTTCCAGCACCCGTACCAGATACCGCGCCTCGGCATCGGTTTCGGTTTGCGCGACGAGATCGAGCAGGTCGCCGCAGCGGTCGACGTGCAGCGCTTCGACGGTATCGACCAGACGTTGCCATTGGGTTGGCGACAACGCCCCCTGATGCATCGCCTTCGCGATCGTCGGCGCATCGCCGCACAGCGCCGCCATGCGTTCGCGTTGCAGGCGACCGAGCGCGACCGGATCGAGCTGCCAGACCACGTCGTCGATCCGCCGGGTGACGCCGATGGCCTCGCGCGCGCCCGGCGCCATCGTGTCGATCGCCGCGGACAGGCTCTTGTCGCCGACCAGGCTGGCCCAGGCCAGGCGATCCAGTTCGCGGTTCAGAAGCGCATTGCGCGAATACGGATCGACCGCCATGCGTTGCGCCAGCGTGCGACGCGCAGCCGTGAAACCGATCCAGCGCTTCGCGAGCTTGCCGGTGGTCTGCTGCGAATGCAGCCACCAGTCGGACTCGCGCGCATGCGGCGTCGGCGACTGCGGGCCGATGCCGGGCGCCTCGTCGTCTTCGCGCAGTTCCTCGCTGGCCTTGTCGCGCGCGCGTGCCGTCTGTTCGCGCAGGTCGCGCCATTTCGAGCGCAGGCTGCGCAGCAATCCGCCGGGAATCGATTTCACCGTCCCGATCGGATGCGTGCCGATGCGCGCAATGGTCTTCGCGATGTCCTTGCCGGCGTGGCCGACCGCGTTCGCGAAGGCGCTGCCGCGGGAAATCGCCGCGAGCTGTTCGATCGCCTCGATCTCGTGGATGCGTTCGAGCAATTCGCTGCGCCCTTCGACCTGCAGGTAGCCGTAGTCCGTGGCGAGGCGGAACTGCGCGAGATAACCGCGCACCGGCACGACGGGATCGATCTGCCAGCTCGGGCCCGACAGCAGGGCCGGCTGCAGCAACTGGTCCGAGCGATATTCCGGTTCCGACTCGAAGTCGTCCATGGCCGGCGCGACAGCGATGCAGCGGCCGCCGGCCAGCAATGCAAACCCGAGAACGAAGGCTGTGCGCATCAGTTCCAGCTGCAGACGACCTTGCCGCAGGTGCCGGCTTCCATAAGGTCGAAGCCGCGCTGGAAGTCGTCGATGTGGATCTGGTGCGTGAGCACCTTCTGCAGCGGGAAGCCGGTCAGCACCATCTGGGTCATCTTGTACCAGGTCTCGTACATGCGCCGGCCGTACATGCCGTGCATGGTCAGGCCCTTGAAGATGACCTTGTCCCAGTCGATGCCGGCGCCTTTCGGCAGGATGCCGAGCAGGGCGATCTTGCCGCCGTGGTACATGCAGTCGAGCATGTCGTTGAAGGCGTGGGTGTTGCCGCTCATCTCGAGGCCGACATCGAAACCTTCCATGTGCAGGTCTTTCACCACGTCCTTCAGCGACTGCTTGCTGACGTTGACGACGCGGGTAGCGCCCATGTCGGCGGCGAGCTTGAGCCGGTAATCGTTGACGTCGGTGACCACGACATTGCGTGCGCCCACGTGCTTGCAGATGCCGGCGGCGATGATGCCGATCGGACCGGCGCCGGTGATCAGCACGTCCTCGCCGATCACGTCGAATTCGAGCGCGCAGTGCGCGGCATTGCCGTAAGGATCGAAGAATGCGGCCAGTTCGCTCGGGATCTGGTCGGGGATCGGCCACAGGTTGCTGGCCGGCATCGCGATGTACTCGGCGAAGGCGCCATGGCGGTTCACGCCGATGCCGATGGTGTTCGGGCACAGGTGCTGGCGGCCGGCACGGCAGTTGCGGCAATGGCCGCATACGATGTGGCCCTCTGCGGAGACGCGGTCGCCGGTCCTGTAGCCGGTCACGCCCGGTCCGACCTCGACGATGCGGCCGACGAATTCGTGGCCGATGACGAGACCGGGCTTGATCGTGCGCTGGCTCCATTCGTCCCATTTGTAGATGTGCAGGTCGGTGCCGCAGATCGCGGTCTTCTCGAGCTTGATCAGCACGTCGTTGGGTCCGACCGTCGGCATCGGCACCTGTTCCATCCAGATGCCCTTCGCGGCTTCCTTCTTGACCAGGGCTTTCATCATCTGCGTCGACATCGGCGATCTCCGGAAGGGGAAGCGGATTATAGGCGGCGCCGTTCCCGCTAGCGTGTTCTTGCGGGTATTGCTCTCGTGGGTGCGATTCTCAATCGCACCCACAAAAAGACCCGAATCGCCGCAATTCAAACCACTGCGCCCACGTTCCGCACCATCACCGGGTCGTTTCGTTTGCAGCCCGCCTGCCCCTCGGGCATAAAGCGCGGCTTCGCACTCCTGTCCGAGGTTCGACCATGCGTACGTTCGTTCGATTCTCCGCACTTGCCATCACGCTTGTCGCTGCTGCCGTTTCCGCCGACGAGGGCATGTGGCCGCCGTCGCAACTGCCGTCGATCGAAGCCCAGCTGAAGGCGCGCGGTCTGGAACTCGATGCGAAGGATCTGTCGTCGCTGACCGACTACCCGCTGAACGCCATCGTCGGTCTCGGGTATTGCACCGGTTCCTTCCTGTCGCCGAATGGCCTGGTCGCGACCAATCATCATTGCGGCTTCGGCATCGTCCAGTTCAACTCGACCAAAGAGAAGAACCTGATGGTCGACGGCTTTCTCGCGAAGGACGTCGCGGCGGAACTGCCGGCCGATCCGAACCAGCGCCTGTACGTGACCGAAGCGATCACCGACATCAGCGCGCGCCTGACCCGGGGCCTCGACGGCGTCGGCGGCCTGAAGCGTTACAACACCATCGACAAGCGTTCGAAGCAGGCCGTGGCCGAATGCGAACGCGATGCGGGCTATCGCTGCGACGTTTACAACTTCAACGGCGGCCGCAACTACCTGATGATCAAGCAGCTCGAGATCAAGGACGTGCGCCTGGTCTACGCGCCGAGCGAATGGATCGGCAATTTCGGCGGCGACATCGACAACTGGATGTGGCCGCGCCACACCGGCGACTTCACCTTCCTGCGCGGCTATGTCGGTCCGGACGGCAAGCCGGCGCCGTACGGCAAGGACAACAAGCCCTACCAGCCGAAGAGCTGGCTGAAGGTCGATCCGAAGGGACTCGCGGTCGGCGACTACGCGATGGTCACCGGTTATCCGGGGCGCACCAATCGTTCGCGCCTCGCCGAGGAGCTGCGCGACGCCATCGAATTCAGCTATCCGCGCGGCATCAAGAACATGGGCGAGGCGCTCGATACCATCGCGCGCGTCACCAAGGATCGCCCGGAAGCGGCGATCAAGTATGCGTCCACCGTGCAGAGCATCTCGAACGGCTGGAAGAACCAGCAGGGCCAGCTGGAAGGCTTCGCGAAGACCACGGCCGTCGCCGACAAGGAAGCCGAGGAAGCACGCCTGCTCGCGTGGATCGAGGCCGATGCCGGCCGCAAGGCGACGTACGGCCGGGCGGTGACGGCGCTGAAGGCCGAACTCGCGCGCATTCGTGCGCTGCGCGAGACCGAGCTGTACGGCAACGGCCTGCTGTCGATGGGGCCGACGCTGTATGGCACCGCGCGCGACCTCTACAAGCTGAGCCTGGAGCGCAAGAAGCCGGACGCCGAGCGCGGTTTCGGCTTCCAGGCACGCGACGAAATCAAGTTCAAGGGCCGCATGGCCTCGATCGACAAGCGCTACGACGCCGAGGTCGACCGCGCCCTGTTCGAACTCTCGCTCGGCCGTTACCTGAAGCTCGCGAAGGCCGCGCGCATCGCGGAAGTCGACCGTGCGCTCGGCATCGATCGCGACGGCATGACGGTGGCGGACCTGGACGCCAAGCTCGATGCGCTGTACGCGAACACGAAGCTCGGCGACCTGGATGCGCGCATGGCCCTGCTGGCGGCCAGGCCGCGCGATTTCGAGCGCTCCGCCGACAGTTTCGTGCAGTTCGCGGTGGCGCTGTATCCGGCCTTCGAACGCATGGAAACCGAGTGGAAGGTGCGCGCCGGCAACGACGGTCTGTACCGCGCCGCCTATCTCGATGCGCTGATTGCGTTCCGCGAATCCGAAGGTCGCCCGGCCTACCCGGACGCGAACAATTCGCTGCGCGTGACCTACGGCAAGGTCACCGGTTATTCGCCGAAGGACGGCGTCGCCAACACCGAATTCACGACGCTCGAGGGCGTGCTCGCCAAGGTCACCGATGCCGATCCCTTCCTGCATCCGAAACGTGCGGTCGAACTCATGCGGAAGAAGCAGTACGGCAAGTACGCCGATCCGAAGCTCGGCACGGTGCCGGTGAACTTCCTGACCGACGTCGACATCACCGGCGGCAATTCCGGTTCGCCGACGTTGAACAAGCGCGGCGAGGTGGTGGGTCTGGTGTTCGACGGCAACTGGGAGTCGGTCAGCGCCAGCTGGGTCTTCAATCCGGCGCTGACGCGCGCCATCCACGTCGACATCCGCTACATGCTGTGGATCATGGACGAGGTCGACCAGGCCGACCATCTGATCCGCGAGATGGGATTGGAACCGACGCCTTAACCAAATCGGGCCAAGAGGCCCTCCCACGGAGAGTGGATGATTGATCTCTGTGGGAGGGCCTCCTGGCCCGACAACTAAGCCCCTTCGGTCTGCGACAGAAAGAGATAGGCCAGCAATTCCTTGCCCTTCGGGTGTCCGGCCAGCCAGCCGCGCAGTTCCTTCGCCTTCGCGAAATCGTCGCCGAGCTGTTCGCGCCAGCGCGCCTCGGCGCGGCGCTTGGCCTGTTCTTCGCGCAGGCGCTTCTGCCAGGCCGTGTCGAACACCTTCGCCAGTTGTCCGCTGCGTGCCAGTTGCTCGACCAGGCGCCATTCGCCGTGGTCGAGCCAGACCAGGTCGCAACGGTCGCAGTGATCGATGTGATTCGCGGCATCGGCCGAGAAGCGGAACTTGGTCATGAAGCCCTTGCACTGCGGACAGCGCAGCATCGCCTTGTTGTCGGCCGCTTCGGCGCTGGCTTCGCCGGCATCGACGATGGCGTCGTCGGGTGCGGCATGGGCATTGCGCCAGTCGCGGTAGGCGATCAGCGACAGCAGCGCTCCACGGCATTCCGGGCAGGACTGTGCCGGCAATTGTTCGGTCAGCGTGGCGGCACGCAGTTCGTTGGCGGAACAGGTCGGGCAAGTCGGATTCATCGGAGCGTCCTCGGGTTCTCGACCGAATAACGCGATACGGTGCCCGAAGCGGTCATCGCGATCAATCGAATCCGTTCGCGAAAATGCCGTCTTCGATGATGGTGATGGTGGCCGGTCCGCCGACCACCGCACCGACGCGGGCAATGGTGAAGGTTTCGCCGCCATCGGCCGCGGCATCGGCGTGAACCTGCACGGCGATGCTGGCCCCGTCGGTCCAGGGGTTGAACACCACGTTGCCGTCGGCCAGCGTGAAATCCACCCCGCCGCCGGTGGCCGTGGCGTTGCTGACGGCATAACCCATCGTGGTGATCGCCTCGGTCGTCCCGCTCAGGCTGACCGGGATGTAGGCCGTGGTCGTGCCGCTGGCGGGTTCGACGATGGTGAACGAACTGATCGTGGGCGTCGGGTCCGGTTGCCCGGAGACACTGCCCGGATGGCGCAGCGTTCGGATGCCGACGGAAGCCGCTGGATTCGCGTTGCCGGCGCCGTGTGCGCCGGGCAGCGCGGCCGACGCGGCCGGCGCGTAACGCAGGCGATCGACGCTGGCACGGGACAAGGCGTCGAAGATGCCGATCGACGCGCCACCGTGGCCGCCGGCACCCGGTCCGCCGCCGCCGCCGTTGCCGCCCTGACCGCCAGGGCCCCCGGCGCCGCCATCGCCACCCAAGGGGCCGCCCAGGCCGCGAGGTCCGCCGGTCTGCGCATCGCCGCCGTCGCCGCCATCGCCACCCCGTCCACCTGTCGACGGTTTGAACTGGTTGTGGGCCAGCGTTGCATTCGACGTGCTGTCGATCGCGATGCCGATCGAGGCGCCGCCGCCACCGCCGGATTGGGCGCCAAAACCGGCGCAGCCGCCGGCGCCACCGCCACCGCCGCTGCCGCCGAGGTCGGGATTGCAGC
>JBGASK010000024.1:0-47774 GCA_044229785.1 Ahniellaceae bacterium | reverse complement strand
CGAGCCGCAATCTGGAAGTCCGCTTCCAGCCGATCTACGAGATTCGCGAACGCCGGATCAGCGGCTACGAAGCGCTGGTCCGCTGGACGCATCCGCAACGCGGCCCGATCTCGCCGGTCGAATTCATCGCACTGGCCGAGGAAACTTCGCTGATCCTGCCCATCGGCGAATACGTGCTTGATCGCGTCGCCGAAACGTTGGCGCATCTGGCTGCTTCGGGCGTGTCGCCGTTGCCCTTCGTCGCCGTCAACATGTCCGGCCGGCAGTTGGCGGAAGCGGACATGCTGGGTGTGGTCACTGCCGTGTCGGAGAAACACGGCATCGACGCGCGCGCCATCAAGATCGAAGTGACCGAGAGTCTGATGCTCGATTTCGACAAGGTCGGAGAGCTGATCAGGCGCTGCGGCGAACTCGGCATCAAGGTGGCGCTGGACGATTTCGGCACCGGCTATTCCAATCTCGGACACCTGCACAAACTGCAGTTCTCGACCGTGAAACTCGACCAGGGCTTCGTGCGCCAGATGCTGGATGCGCCGCGTTGCCACGCCATCGTGCAAGCCATCGTGCAGATGGTGCATGCGCTCGATTCCGACATCGTCGCCGAAGGCGTGGAAACCGAGGCGCAGCTTCATGCACTCGATGCGCTGAACTGTCGCTACGCGCAGGGCTATCTGATCGGCAAGCCGCAGACCTACGAGGAAATGCGCCGCAACCACGGGCTCGGCTGAGCGATCCGCCCGCTGCGGGCGAAACGCAGGCGCGACCCTGCATCGGTTGCTGGCTCCGGCGGCTGCCGGGACAATATCGGTCTACGCGCTTGCCGGCGCCCGTCTTCCTTTCCGCGAGAACTGCCATGCCGAACCGTCGTGATCTGGCGAATGCCATCCGTGCCTTGTCGATGGATGCGGTCGAGGCCGCGAAGTCGGGTCATCCCGGCGCGCCCATGGGCATGGCCGACATCGCCGAAGTATTGTGGAACGATTTCCTGCGGCACAACCCGGCCAATCCGCGCTGGGCGAATCGCGACCGCTTCGTGCTCTCGAACGGCCATGGCTCGATGCTCTTGTATTCGCTGCTGCACCTCAGCGGTTACGACCTGCCGATCGAGCAGATCAAGGCCTTCCGCCAGCTGCATTCGAAGACCGCCGGACACCCAGAAGCGCATGAACATCCGGCCATCGAGACCACCACGGGCCCGCTCGGGCAGGGGCTGGCGAATGCGGTCGGCATGGCCTTGGCGGAGAAGGTCCTGGCGGCGCGCTTCAATCGCGACGGGCACAGCATCGTGGATCACAACACCTACGTCTTCCTCGGCGACGGCTGCCTGATGGAAGGCATCTCGCACGAAGTCTGCTCGCTGGCGGGCACGCTCAAGCTCGGCAAGCTGATCGCGTTGTACGACGACAACGGCATCTCGATCGATGGACAGGTGCGCGGCTGGTTCACCGATGACACCAAGGCGCGCTTCGAATCCTATGGCTGGGAAGTGATCGCGGGCGTCGACGGTCACAACGCCGAGGCGATCAAGGCCGCCATTGTCTCGGCCGCACTCGATCCGGACAAGCCGACGCTGATCTGTTGCCGCACCACGATCGGCTTCGGTGCGCCGACCAAGGCCGGCAAGGAAAGCGCGCACGGCGCGCCGCTCGGCAAGGACGAGATCGCCGGCGCGCGCGAAGCGCTGGGCTGGCCGCACGCGCCGTTCGTGGTGCCGGACGAGATCTACGACGGCTGGAACGCGAATGCCAAGGGTGGTCGCTGGGAGTCCGAGTGGAACGCGGCGTTTGCGCGATACGAACAGGCGCATCCGGAGCTCGCGGCCGAGTTCAAGCGCCGCATGGCGCGCGAACTGCCGGCCGACTTCTCGGCGAATGCACTCGCGTATGCACGCAAGCTGCAGGCCGAAGGCCCGGTGGTCGCGTCGCGCAAGGCCTCGCAGATGGCGCTGGAAGCCTTCGGTCCGCTGCTGCCGGAACTGATCGGCGGCAGTGCCGATCTCGCGCACTCGAACCTCACGCTGTGGAAGGGTTCAAAGAACGTCAACACCGCGGGTGCCGAAGGCAATTACATCTACTACGGCGTGCGCGAATTCGGCATGAGCGCGATGGCGAACGGTCTCGCCCTGCACGGCGGTTTCGTGCCCTACGACGCCACCTTCCTTGTCTTCAGCGACTACGCCCGCAACGCCGTGCGCATGAGCGCGCTGATTCCGGCGCAGGCCATCCACGTCTACACGCACGATTCGATTGGTCTCGGTGAAGACGGCCCGACCCACCAGCCCATCGAACACCTGGCCGCGCTGCGCTACATCCCGAACAATCCGGTCTGGCGTCCCTGCGATACCGTCGAAACCGCGATGGCGTGGAAACATGCGATCGAGCGCAAGACCGGCCCGAGCTGCCTGATTTTCAGCCGCCAGAACCTGCCGCATCAGTTGCGCACCGACCAGCAGCTGCTCGACATCGAACGCGGCGGCTACGTACTGCTCGATCCGCTGAACGCCAAGGTCGAACTGATCCTGATCGCGACCGGCTCCGAAGTCGGCTTGGCCATGGACGCCGCGCGCGCGCTCGACGGCGAAGGCATTGGCGTGCGCGTGGTGTCGATGCCCTGCACGCAGATCTTCGACGCCCAGCCGATCGAATGGCGCGAAGGCGTGCTGCCCTCGTGGTGCCGCGCTCGTGTCGCCATCGAAGCCGGCGTCAGCGACTTCTGGCGCAAGTACGTTGGACTCGACGGCCACGTCATCGGCATCGACCGCTTCGGCGCCTCGGCTCCGGCCGAAAAGCTCTACCCGTACTTCGGCTTCACTGTCGACAAGATCGTCGAGTCGGCGCGCAAGCAGCTCGGGCGCTGACGCGATCGGCATCCGCCGGTAGCCCGCGGCTCGATGTGCGCGCAGCGGCCGCCCATTCCTTGCGACTGGGCGGTCAGAGATCTTCCATGCCGTCGCGGAACAGGGCCAGGTCGGTGAGCAGCGAGATCGCCGGCATCCGGCGATAGGAGACGCCGAAGTCTTCGAAGTTCGACCAGTGATCGGGCGACATGTTGTTTGTCGACCACCAGATCCATGTCTGGCCGGTGGCGAAGCGGGCTGCATGGGTAGGCAGCTTCATCTGCATCTGCAGCGGCTCGGTCACGGCCGCCACGTAGTCGCCGGCCGGCAGGGTGATCGGCCCGTTGCCGAATCCGTCTTCGACGAGGACATCGCCGGAACCGTTCGCGGCAAGCGGGTACTCGCGATCCGGAGTCGTGGCGAGCACGGCGCCAGGGCGTCCGTTCTCCACCGCCCGGATCAGGGCATGGTGCGGATAGGCGGGCAGCGGCGCGCTCGGAATGGACGGACGGACCACGAAGCGAATGCCCGCGATCCGTGTCGGCTGATCGAAGCGGAACGCCAGACCCACTTCGGCACCGCCTGAAAGACCGATCGTGCCCACCTGTGTGCCGCCATGACGCACATATTCCCTGCCGCCGACGAACGTGGGCAGCGACACGACGCTGTTGTCGGCGAGTTGGGTCTCGTTGCCGCTCTCCGCGGCGGACACGTCGTACCGCACGCGCCAGCTGCCGTTGCCGGCGTAAGTGCCGGGCGGTGCCGCGAATGTCAGCGGTGCCGACGTGTTGGCGGCGACGGTCGCGACGGTCGCGGACGAGACAGGGGTGCCGGCATCGATGCCGTCGCGCGTCGCCGTGGCGATCGCGTCGACACTCGTCAGTCCCGGCGTGCCGGTATTGCGTGCGAGGACCGCGTAGACGGGCACGAACCGGGCGCCCGTCGGCATGCGCAGGTAGTACGGCAGCGCGGGGGCCTGTGCCGCCAGATTCAGTCCCGGCGAGCGAACCATGACGTCGTCGATCAGCAGCCGCTCGGCATGGTTGCTCGCGTTGCGGAAACCGATGTGGATGCTCTGTCCCGCGTAGGCGGCGAGGCTGACCTGACGGTTCTGCCAGCCCGGAAACTCGCTGGCGACCGAGAACACCACGGTGCTGTCGGCGAGCTGGTTGCCGATGTCGCCGACACCGCCGCCGGGTGGGCCGCTTGCGGCCGACATCACGCGAACTTCGTAGCCGTCGCGGAAGTCGCTGGACGATGGTCGTGCGCGCCACGACAGCACGACCGCAGCATCGGCAATCGGGATGGCCGGTGTCCACATCCAGTCGTTGGCGATACCTGCGGGCGAGTACCAGGACGTGCTGATCGCGACGCAGTTGCGCGGCTCCGCCGCTTCTTCGCGGACGACCCACGCATCGGTGACGAAAGCGCTGGGCGTTTCCGGCACGAGGTTGTCGACATTGCGCAGCAACCAGCCGTCAGGGAACGGATACGTGCCGGCACCGCCATTGCCGAGGTAGCAACCGTCGCTTCCCTCGATGCCAGGTTCCTCGCCTTCGGTGGTGAGCGCCGGCCGGAAGTCTTCGTGATAGACGACCTGCGCGCGAGCCCCGAACGCGGCCAGCGAGGTTCCGAGCATGCAGTACAGAACGACCGACGAGCGCGCAGCGGACATCGCATTCCCCACGACGATTGACCGAAGCACGATGGTCGCAGAGCGTCAGCGGCGACGCGAGCCCGGCACCAGTTTCCCCGATGTTGCGGACGGCCCCGACAACAAAACGCCGGGCTCTGCGCGTTCCTCCATGCTCACGCCGCTTCGTCGCGATACTCGTCCGGGGTTGGGCAGATGCAGACGAGGTTGCGGTCGCCGTAGGCGTTGTCGACGCGGTTGACCGGGCTCCAGTATTTGTCCTGGCGCGACATGCCGCCGGGGAACACGGCTTCTTCGCGCGAGTAGGCGCGGGTCCATTCGGCGTCGGTCAGGTCGTGCACGGTGTGCGGGGCGTGGCGCAGCGGACTTTGTTCGATGGCGAAGCGACCCTTTTCGACATCGGCGATTTCGTTGCGGATGGCGATCATCGCGTCGCAGAAGCGGTCGATCTCGTATTTCGATTCCGACTCGGTCGGCTCGATCATCAGCGTGCCCGGCACCGGGAAGCTCATCGTCGGGGCGTGGAAGCCGTAGTCGATCAGGCGCTTGGCGATGTCGTCGACGGTCACGCCGCTGCCGTTCTTCAACGCACGCGGGTCGACGATGCATTCGTGCGCGACGCGGCCGTTGTGGTTCTTGTACAGCACCGAGAAGTGCGCATCGAGGCGCTGGGCGATGTAGTTCGCGTTGAGGATGGCGACTTCGGTCGCGTGCTTCAGACCCTGTCCGCCCATCATCAGGATGTAGGCGTAGCTGATCGGCAGGATCGAAGCCGAACCGAACGGCGCGGCCGAGACCGGACCCACCGGCGCCGTGCCGCCATCCAGTTCCGGATGACCCGGCAGGAACGGCGCGAGATGCGCCTTCACGCCGATCGGACCCATGCCCGGGCCGCCGCCGCCGTGCGGAATGCAGAACGTCTTGTGCAGGTTCAGGTGCGACACGTCGGCGCCGAACTGTCCCGGCTGCGAGAGCCCGACCTGCGCGTTCATGTTGGCGCCGTCCATGTAGACCTGGCCGCCATGCTGATGCACCAGATCGCAGATCTCTCGGATCCGTTCCTCGAACACGCCGTGCGTGGACGGATAGGTGACCATCAGCGCCGACAGGTTGGCGCTGTGCTTCTCGGCCTTGGCGCGCAGGTCGTCGAGATCGACATTGCCTTCGACGTCGCAGTTCACGACCACCACGTCCATGCCGACCATCTGCGCCGAGGCCGGATTGGTGCCATGCGCGCTGGAGGGAATCAGGCAGACCTTGCGATGACCTTCGCCGCGCGACCGGTGATATGCGCGGATCGCGAGCAGGCCGGCGTATTCGCCCTGCGCACCCGAATTCGGCTGCAGCGACACCGCGTCGTATCCGGTGATCTCGACCAGCCAGCGTTTCAGGTCTTCGAACATCTCCCTATAGCCGTGCGTCTGTTCGGCCGGCGCGAACGGATGCAGCGCGCCGAATTCCGGCCAGGTGATCGGCACCATCTCGGCGGTGGCATTGAGTTTCATCGTGCAGGAGCCGAGCGGGATCATGGCGCGGTCCAGCGCGAGATCGCGGTCGGCAAGCTTGCGCATGTAGCGCAGCAATTCGGTTTCGGTGCGGTAACGATTGAAGATCGGATGCTTCAGGCAGCTGTTCTTGCGTGCGAGGTCGGCGGGGATGGCGTTCGCGGTCTTGCTCGCGACATCCGCAAAACGCAGCTGGCCGCCGAACGCCGCCCAGACCTGCTCGACGACGGCGTCCGTCGTCGTTTCATCGAGCGCGATGCCGATGCGGCCATCGGCGAAATGGCGGAAGTTGATCTTCGCGGCGAGCGCGTGTTCGACGATGGCCGCGCGATTCGCGCCGGCATCGACCGTGATCGTGTCGAAGAAGGCGCTTTGGTCGACGGTGACGCCGAGTTGGCGCAGGCCGGCGGCCAGCGTCGCGGTGCGGCGATGGACGGCGTGCGCGATCGCCTTCAGGCCTTCGGGGCCGTGGTATAGCGCGTACATCGAGGCGATGACCGCGAGCAGCACCTGGGCCGTGCAGATGTTCGACGTCGCTTTCTCGCGGCGGATGTGCTGTTCGCGCGTCTGCAGGCTGAGGCGTGCGGCGGGCTGGCCGCGCGCATCGATCGACATGCCGATGATGCGACCCGGGATCGAGCGCTTGATCGCGTCGCGCACCGCCATGTAGGCCGCATGCGGACCGCCGTAACCCATGGGCACGCCGAAGCGCTGGGTCGAACCGATGGCGATGTCGGCGCCGAGTTCGCCCGGCGGCGTCAGCAGGGTCAGCGCCAGCGGATCGGCGGCGAGGATGCTGATCGCACCCGCGGCTTTCAGCTTGGCGATGACGGCGCGGCAATCCCGGACATCGCCGCGCGTGCCCGGGTACTGCAAGATCGCGCCGAACACGGCGGACGCATCGAGATCCGTCTCCGGGTTGCCGACGACGACGGTCCAGCCCAGCGGTTCCGCGCGCACCTTCATCACCGCGATGGTCTGCGGATGGCAATCGGCATCGACGAAGAAGGTCTGCGACTTCGACTTGCTCGAGCGTTCGGCGACGGCCATCGCTTCGGCAGCGGCCGTGCCTTCGTCGAGCAGCGACGCATTCGCGACATCGAGCGCGGTCAGTTCGCAGATCATGGTCTGGAAGTTCAGCAGGGCTTCGAGGCGGCCCTGCGAGATTTCCGGCTGATACGGCGTGTACGCCGTGTACCAGGCCGGATTTTCGAGGATGTTGCGCTGGATGACGCCGGGCAGGATCGTGCCCGAATAGCCTTGACCGATCAGCGAGGTGAACACCTGGTTGCGGTCTGCGATTGCACGCAGGCGGGCGAGGGCATCGACTTCGCCGAGCGCATCGCCCATCGAGGTGAGCGCGCCCGGCATGCGGATGCTGGCGGGCACGGTCTGCGCGATCAATTCGTCGAGATTGGCGACGCCGATGGCATCGAGCATCTCGCGCTGTTCCTGCGGCGCAGGGCCGATGTGGCGGTCGGCGAAATCGCGGGCGACGTGGGGCTTGCTGCCGGAAACCGGTGCGGACATGGCGGGCTCTCGATGGGGGAATGCGAAGTCGATGCCTGCCGGCTCGTCGCAGCGCCCTTCGTCAGGCTCGGGGCGAACGGAACCATGCGTGCATCGACGCGTACCCCATCTGTATCCGTGCCTGAGAGCGTTATCCCTTCGGCGGACGCTTGCATCTCGCGGATGCGCGTCTCTTTCCAGATGTTCTGCTGCTGCCTGCGGTCCTTCTGCCTGAGAGTTTCCGGGGCGGTTGCTCCTTCGGCGCCGACATCGGACCCAAGGTCCGCGTCGATCTCTCCCGCAAGCGGCGCGCAGGTTACCACGTCCATCCGGATCGCCGAGTTCTTGGCGCGCCCCGGGGCCCATGTCAGGGTTCAGACCCGAATGGCGTTTCGACGGGATGCACGGACATCTCGTGCTTCGACAGGACTTCGCCATGAATCTGCGTGATTCGCGCATCGCCATCATCTGCCTGCTGGGCCTGCCGTTCTCGGCGCAGGCGGCGAGCTTCACCTACCACGGCGATCTGATGGACGGCGACGCGCCCGCCAATGGCCGCTACGACCTGCGTGTCCGCGCGTTTGCGCAGCCGAATGGCACGAAGTTGCTGGGTGCGGCGACCGAATTGCCGCAGGTCGCCGTGACCGATGGTCGCTTCAGCGTGGCCCTGGACCTGCCGGAAGATGCGGATGGCGTGACCTGGGTCGACGTATCGGTACGCAAATCCGGCAGCGACGATGGCTACACACCGCTCGGCGAGCCGCAACCGCTGGCCAAGGCCAATTCGACCTGCCCCGGAGCCTGGGCGCTGGATGGCAATTCGGGCGCACCGGTGGGCAGCTATCTCGGTCACGCCGACAATCGAAGCCTGTTCCTGTCGGCGCCCAAGGGGGTCACGATCAACCAGGCCACGGACAACGCCAGCGGCATCGATCTCACCGTTCGCTCCAACACCAACGGGAATTTCGACGGCGACATGATCCTGACGAGCGTCAACGGCGATGAATTCCGCGTTCGGGTTCCGGATCAATCGAGCCTCGTCCAGTTCGATACCAACGCAACCCTGGCCGAACGGAACTCGGGACTGCCGCTGTTCCAATTCGGCGGGCGCCTGATGGTCAAGGCGGCCGGCACCGCGGCCACCGACACCAGCGGTGGCATCTGGTTCAACGACGAGCGCTTCTATGCTTCGTTCATGGGGCGCGGCGACAACCAGTCCAATTGGACCGGCATTTACAACGAAGGCGGATGGGTGTTCAGCGCGCACGACAATGGCGCTTTCGGTTTCAACACCGGCACCACGGCGCTGCCCGCCAACACCTTCCGGGCGATCGCCGACGGCGGGTTCGAAATGAACGCACTGTCCTTGGCCAATTTCTACGACGTGACGATGGGCGCGCGGCCGAACGGCGGCGATGCCGATTTCGACGCGGGCTTGCGCTCGCGCAATGGCAGGAATGCGCGTGTCTCCGTGTTCGACAGCACCGGCGTCCTGGAATTCTCGACCCTCAACGCGATCGGCAGCACGCGCTACTCCTTCGGCGGCGGCGGCAACGAAGAGATCGGGCGCTACCTGATCACCGGCGCCAACGGCGCGCATCTCACCACCGGGGGCACCTGGACGAACGGCTCCTCGCGCACCTTCAAGCACGCCTTCAAGGCGATCGACGTGTCCGACGTATTGGCGCGCGTGATCGCGATGCCGCTCAGCCGCTGGCGATACAGGAACTCGAGCGAAGGCGAACATCTCGGCCCGATGGCCGAGGATTTCGCTGCTGCGTTCGGGCTCGGCGGCGACCGCCAGCACATCAGCACCGTCGATGCGGATGGCGTGGCCCTGGCCGCGATCCAGGGTCTGAACGCCAAGCTGGAGGCCGAGAACGCCACGCTGCGCGCGCAGTTCGACGCGGTGATGGCGCGCCTGGTAGCGCTCGAAGCAGCACAGGGGCCATGACATGCGTGCCGCGGTGATGACACTGGGCCTCCTGTCGATGACGTCGATGTTGCCGCTCGCGCATGCGGAAGCGCGGCGATACGCGCTGAAGCAGCCGGCGCAAATCGTGGCGGCGCCGCTCCACGCCGGGCGCTACACGTTGAAAGGGCGCTTCGCACCGGAGGAAAACGCGGGTGAACTGCGGGAGGGCGGGCGCTACGTGCTGATCGGCCGTCTGGCCAAAGGCGGACAAAACTGCGACGCCTCCCTGATCTTCGGCAACGGCTTCGAGCACTGAGCCTGCGGACGGGCGGAAATTGCGTGCCGCCCGGGCGGCGCGCATGATCCGCACCATGGACTGCGCGGCCTGTGCTCATCCGTTGCCGGAAACGGCGAAGTTCTGCCCGGAATGCGGTCACCGCATCACCGGTGCGGACGACGGCGAGCGCCGCCACGCGACGATTCTGTTTTCCGACCTGTCCGGATACACCGCCTTGAACGAATGCCTCGATCCCGAGGAAGTCGAGGCGATCATGGATCGGATCAAGCGGGCCGCGACCGCGGTGGTCGCGCGCCACGGCGGCATCATCAACCAGTTCGTCGGCGACGAGGTCGTGGCGCTGTTCGGCATTCCGACCGCGCGCCGCGACGATGCCGTGCGCGCGGTGCGTGCGGCCGCAGACCTGCACCGCGAGGTGCGCGACATCGCTGCCGAGACCGCGGCGCGCATCGATCGCGCGCTGACCATGCACAGCGGCATCAACACCGGGCTGATCGTGGCGCGGCGCAGCGATTCCCGCGACGGCAAATTCGCGTTGACCGGCGATGTGGTCAATACCGCGGCGCGCTTGCTCAATCTCGCGGGCAAGGACGAGATCGTCGTCGGCCACGACACCTGGCGCGAAGTCGAAGGCGAGTTCGAGGGCGAGGCCGGCGCGGCGACCGAAGTCCGCGGCAAGGAGCGGCCCATCGTGCCCTGGCGCATCCGCGCCGCGCGGGCGTCGACGACCCGCGCGCTGCGCCCGTTGATGGGGCGCGACGACGAAGTGGCGCGCTTCGACCGCCATGTCCGGGATTGCCTGACGCTGGGTCGCGGCGGACTGATCCGGATGCGCGGCGACGCCGGCATCGGCAAGTCGCGACTGGCGGCGGAATTCGGCGAACGCGCGGCGCGCCATGGCTTCGTCGCACATCGCGCGCTGGTGCTCGACTTCGGTGCCGAACGCGGCCGCGATGCAATCCGCGCACTGGCGCGCGGACTGGCGAGCGTTGCGCCGAGTGCGCCACTGGCCCCGGAGCGCGACGTGTTTCTGGCCACCCTGCTCGACCGCGAACTGCGTCCGGAATGGCGTGCGCTGGCCTCGGCCATGGACGAAGCCACACGCGACCGCGGCGTGCATGACATGCTCGTCGAACTGGCGGAGTCGGCGGCGGACGTACAGCCGCAGTTCCTGCTGATCGAGGACGTGCATTGGGCCGACCCCTGGACGGTGGCGCGGCTGGCGTCTCTGGCCGAACTTGCGGGCCGTGTGCGTCTGTTGCTGGTGGCGACGACACGACGCGAACAGTCCGCGAGCGGTGTGCTGGCGCCGGTACTCGAAACCATGGACCTGCAGCCGCTGACGGTGCAGGACATGGGCGGACTCGCCGGGCAGTACGCCGACGTGCCGCCAGCGCTGGCGCAGCGCTGCATCGAACGCGCCGACGGCAATCCGCTGTTCCTCGAACAATTGCTGCTCAATGCCGACGAGGCGGCGGCGCAGCCGCTGCCCGGATCGATCCAGGGCCTGGTGCTGGCGCGCATGGATCGTTTGCCGGCGCCGGACCGGACGATGCTGCAGGCCGCAGCCGTGCTCGGGCAACGCTTCTCGCTGGATGCGTTGCGCCATCTGCTGGGCGACGCGCGGGCGCGGTGCGATGTCCTGCTCGACCAGTATCTGCTGCGGCCGGAAGGTGATGGCTATCTGTTCTGGCATGCGCTGATTCGCGATGGCGCTTACGAATCGTTGCTGAAATCGCGGCGTCGCCTGCTGCACGCGCTCGCCGCCGAATGGTTTGTCGGGCGCGACGCCGCACTCGCGGCCGAGCACTACGACCTGGCCGGGGACGAACGCGCGCCCGCGGCCTTCCTCGCTGCCAGCGAGCAGGAGGTCGCGCGGTACCGCCATGAACGCGCCCTGGCGCTTGCCGCGCGCGGCTTGGCGCTGGCGACGGCGGCGACGGACCGCATCGGGTTGCTGGCAGTGCAGGCCCGCGTCTTGCTCGACCTGGGTCGCGCGTCCGAATCGATCGCCGCCTGGCGGGATGTGATGACGACGACCACGGACGACGCGATGCGATGCCGCGCCCTGATCGGCATCGCGGCCGGCATGCGCATCGTCGAACGTGTCGACGAAGGCCTGGCGGCGCTCGCCGAGGCCGAACCGTTGGCGCGCTCCCGCGCGTTGCATCTGGAGCTGTCGCGCCTGCATCACCTGCGTGGCAATCTCCATTTCGGCACCGGCCGAGCCGACGATTGTCTGCGCGAGCACGAAGCGGCGCTGGCTCATGCCCGCGCCTGCGCTTCGCCCGAGGCGGAAGCGAACGCGCTCGGCGGGTTGGGCGATGCCTATTACCTGCGCGGACGCATGCGCTCGGCGCGCGAGCAATTCGCGCGTTGCGTCGCGCTGGCGCAGCAGCACGGGTTCGGGCGCATCGAAGTCGCAAACCTGCACATGGTCGGCTGGAGCACCTACTACCTGATGCGCATCGACGAGGCCTTGGCCCTGGTGCGGCGCGCGCTCGATCTGGCGCGTACGGTCTCGCATCCGCGCGGCGAGATGATCGCGGAGGCGGCCATCGGCTTGCTGGCGGGCTGGTGCAAGGGCGAGGTCGAATCGGCCGAGCAGCGATTGCGGCATGCGCTCGGCATCAGCCGGGCGCTCGGGGCCCGGCGCTTCGAAGGCGAGTTGCGCGTCCTGCTGGCGATGCTGGCGCTGCGTCGCGACGGCCGCGAGGCCGCTCGCGCGCTGGCCGACGACGCGCTCGCGTTCTGCCGGTCCCATGCGATGGACTTCTTCGGGCCGGTCGCGCTCGGTCTGTGTGCGCGCTTGAGCGAGGACGACGACGAGCGGCAACGACTCAACGACGAAGCGATCGCCCAGCTCGAGGCCGGCGCGATCGGTCATTGTCATGTCGAGTACGCCGCATTGGCGATCGAAGGCGCGATCGAACGAGCGGCATGGGAGGAAGCCGAACACCATTGCCGGCGTCTCGCGCACTACACCCGGGACGAAGCTTTGCCCTTGAGCGACTTCATCATCCGCCGCGCCCGCGCGCTGGCGGCTCGTGCCCGCGGCGAGAACAACGCGGCGGACATCGCCGCACTGGCGGCCGCGGCCCGGTCGGCCGGGCTCGGTCTCTATCTGGCGGGGTTGGCGCCGGCCTGAATCAGGTCGCGCCCGAGTAGAAGCGGCGAAACTGCTCGAACACGGCCACATCGAGATCGCGCAGGGCCTCGGGATCGGAGAACCAGACCTCGGTCGCGACCGCGAAGAATTCTTCGGGCGATTCGGCGGCATACGGATCGATCGCGGTATCGGGTTCGGCGTCGGCCTCTTCCGCCGCCTCGACCTCGGCACGCAGTCGGTCGAAGGCCATCTGCATCACCGCGATCCATTGCCGGCGCGCGGCCAGATCGCGAATCGCCGGCACGCCGTCGCAGGCGCCGTCGCGCGCATCGATCTTGTGCGCGATCTCGTGCAGGATCACGTTCGCGCCCGACCACGGTTCGGCCAGATCGGACTCGATGTCGGCGACCGAGAGAATGATCGGGCCGGATTGTTCGTCGGCCTCGCCGATCAAGTCTTCATCGAACTCGTGCGCGATGCCGTCTTCGTCGTGTTCGTGGCGGCGCGCGCGGAATGCGCCGGGATAGAGGATCAGGTCGCGCCAGCCGGACAGCGTGCCTTCGGGCAGATGCAAGGCGGGCAGGCAGCATTGCGTCGCGACGATCAGGCGCAGGCGGTCGTCGAGCTCGAGGCCATGCGTGGTGTGGAATCGCTTCTCGCCGAGAAAGCGGGCCACGCGTTCGCGCAGCAGGGCCAGTTCATCGGCGCTCAATGCATCGAGCAGACGCATCTCGCGACGCGCGCGATCCCAGGCCGCTTCACCGACCGCGACGGGCGCGGTGCGCCGCAACCATCCGAACATCGATCAGCTGGTGGACTTGAGCGTGCCGGGCAGCAGCGCCTTCCAGCGCTGGCGCGACGCCTTGCTGGCGCCCGACTTGGTCACCGCCGAACTGCCGGGGGTCGTTGTTGCCGGCGCGATGGTCGCGGCCTCGCCGAGGTCGCCGGCGTCGTTGCGATTGGCCGGGCAAGGCAGCTCCGGCTGTTGCAGGCTGGAAACCGAGGTCTTGGCGGTGACCGTGGCCGACACGAGCAGCGCGGACAGCGCGATCAGGAACGACAGTGCGGGTCGGAACATCGGCGTCTCCCCATCAGGAACGGACCAGATCGCGAACGGGCCGGTTGCCGTGCGCTTGGCGGCATCCTGACCCCGGGTTTTTCAAAGCGCAAGTGCTGGGATTCACGGCGGCACGGGAAGGTTGCATCCGTTGTTGACGCAGCGCAGCAAGCCGAATCCGGTGGCGCTGCCTACACTCGCTGCTCGGTTCCCAGGGGAGTTACGCGTGGCTGCACAGATCAGCGTGCAACGCCTGTCCGGCTACGGCCTGCGCCGGGCCTTGATGGCGGGTATCCAGCGCGTCATCGCGCGTCGCGACGAGATCAATCGGATCAATGTCTTTCCGGTGCCGGACGGCGACACCGGCACCAATCTCGCGTTCACGCTGAGCGCCGTGGCGGCAGGCGTGCGTGCGCCGCGGCTGGCGAGCGCCGGCGAAGTGTTGCGCCGCGCGGCTGCCGAGGCCATCGACGGCGCTCGCGGCAATTCCGGCGCCATCATCGCGCAGTTTTTCCAGGGTGTGTCCGAGGCCTTGGGTCCGAGCAAGCGGCTGACACCCGAGGCTCTGGCGCGTGCCGTGTCGCGCGGGTCGTCGTTGGCGCGCGAGGCCATGGCCGAACCGCGCGAGGGCACCATTCTCAGCGTGATCCAGGCGTTCGCTATTTCGCTGAAGGAACAGGCCGACTGCGGCCGCGATTTCCGCACCGGCTTCCGCAACGCGCTCACCGTGGCCCGCGAAGCGCTGCGGCACACGCCGGACCAGCTCGCGGCCTTGCGTGCGGCCGGCGTGGTCGACGCCGGTGCAGCCGGCTTCGTCGACCTGCTCGAAGGCATCGACGAATTCATCGAAACCGGGCATTGCGCGCCGATGAGCGAGTTGCCGGACGAACTCGCCGCAGCGGGTGTCGACACCGCGCGCGGCGACGAATACACCGAAGGCCACCGGTATTGCACCGAATGCGTGGTCAGCGGCGAAGCGGTCGATCGTGGCGCGCTCAAGGCAGCCTTGCTGGCGATGCCGATTTCCAGCCTGGTCATCGCCGGCACGCGCGAGAAGGTGCGCATCCACGCGCATCTGGACGAACCGACGCGGCTGTTCGAAACCGCTTCGCTGTTCGGTGCGGTGTCGCGCGAGAAGGCCGACGACATGCGCGCGCAGTCGAAGTCGGCGCACACGCGGCGCGAACAGGTCGCCATCGTGGCCGATTCCGGTGCCGACATTCCGGCTGAAGCGATGGATCGCCTGAACATCCATTTGGTGCCGGTGCGGCTGTCGATCGGCGGGCGCGATTTCCTCGATCGTGTGTCGATCTCGCCGCGCGAGTTCTACAACGAATTGCGCACCAGCCCGGTGCCGCCGCGCACGTCGCAGCCGCCGCCCGGCGATTTCCGCCGATTGTTCGAGTTCCTGCTGTCGCATCACGAACGCGTCGTCGACGTGTCGCTGGCGCGCGGCCTGTCCGGTACCTTGCAGGCTCGCGATCTGGGCCGCGGAAGCGGCCGCGGCCGGCTGGTCGTCGGAACGCATCGTCGAAGGATTGGCGCGCATGCGGCCGCGCAGCATCTTGTATGCGGTGGTGCGCGACATCCGTTACGGCATCCGCGGCGGCCGCGCGCCGAAACTGGCCGGGCCGCTGACGCGCATCCTGCGTTTCTCGCCGGTCGTGAAGAGCAAGGCCGACGGTCGGCTCGGTCTGGCCGGTGCGGTCTGGGGACGCGAAGACCTGCCGGAAAAGTTTGCGCGCAACATCGCCAGTCGGCTTGATCCCACGCGGCAATGGCGGCTGATCATCGGGCATTGCGATTGCGTCGAGGATGCCGAGCGGGTGCATGCGGCGCTGCTGCGCGAGGTACGCAACATCGATCGCGCCTGGATCATGGAAGTCGGCGTCGCCATCGGCGCGCATGCGGGGCCGGGCTCGCTGGTGATCGGCGTGCAGGACTACGAGCCGCCGCAGCCGTGATGTTGCTGGTCGGCAAGTTGCTGGCGGCATATCTGATCGGGTCGATCTCGGGCAGTCTGTGGCTGGGTCGCCTGCGCGGCATCGACATCCGCCAGCACGGCAGCGGCAACGCGGGCGGCACCAATGCCTTGCGCACGCTGGGCATCCGGTTCGCCGCCGGCGTGATGTTGATCGACGTGAGCAAGGGCGCACTCGCCGCCTGGATCGGCCTGCAGGGCGAACCTGACGCAGCGCTGGCATTGCGTGCCGCGCTCGGTTGCGGATTCGCGGCGGTGCTCGGTCATGTCTGGCCGATCTTCCACGGGTTTCGTGGCGGCAAGGGCGTGGCGACGCTGATCGGCCTGCTGCTGGTGCTGTGGCCGCTGCTGCTGTTGCCGCTGATCGCGGTGTTCGCGCTGGTGCTGACGACGACGGGTTATGTCGGTCTCGGTTCCATCCTCGCGACCGCGGCGATGCTGCCGTCGCTGTGGTTGTTCTCGACGCAGCCGCCGCGCGAATGGATCGTCACCGCCGTGGTGTTCGCGTCGTTCGTGCTCTATACGCATCGCGCCAACGTGCAACGCTTGTGCGCCGGGACCGAAAACCGCTTCGAGAAGGTGCGCGTGCTGGCGCGGCTGTTCGGCCGATGAATCCGCAATCGCTGGATGCACTGCTCGATCTGCTGGCGACCGGCGATGCGCACCGCGGCGAAACGCTGGCGCAGGCGCTTGGCATCTCGCGTGCGGCGGTGTGGAAGAAGATCGAAGCGTTGCGTGAATTGGGAATGGACATCGAGGGTCGTGCCGGCAGCGGTTATGCGCTGGCGCGCCCGGTCGAGCGGCTGGATGCGGCGCGTCTGCGTGATGCCTTGTCGGCGACGACGCGGGCAGCACTGCGCGAACTGCGCATCGTGCCGGTGCTCGACTCGACCAATGCCGCCCTGCGCGCCGAGGCCGCGCATCTCGCCTCGGGCAGCCTGTTGCTGGCCGAAGCGCAGACGGCCGGGCGCGGCCGTCGTGGTCGCGCCTGGGCCTCGCCGTTCGCGGCCGGGTTCCTGGGTTCGCTGTTCTGGCGTTTCGAACGCGGGCTCGCCGATCTCGGCGGCCTCAGCCTCGCCGTCGGCATTGCCTTGGCCGAAGCCTGGCGCGCGCACGGGCTCGACGTGCGCGTGAAGTGGCCGAACGACCTCTGGGTCGATGGACGCAAACTGGCGGGCCTCCTGATCGAAGCCGGCGGCGAATTCCATGGTCCGAGCCATGTCGTCGTCGGCCTGGGGCTGAACATCGCGCTGCCGGCCTCGCTGCGCGACACGCTCGATCAGCCGGTGACGGACCTGACTGCACACATCGCGGCACCGATGTCGCGCAACTCGGCCGTCGCCGTCTGCATCGACGCGTTGTTCGCGGCCTTGGCTGAATTCGAACGATCCGGTTTCGGCGGCTTCGTCGCACGCTGGGAGGACGTCGATGCGCTGGCCGGTGCCGCCGTGACCGTGCACGAAGCACAGGGCGCATGGTCCGGCATCGCCCGTGGCATCGACGACCGTGGCCGGCTGCAGGTCGAGGTCGACGGCCGCTTGCGTTGTGTCGACGCGGGTGAGGTCAGTATTAGACTGGCGTGATGGACCTGCTGTTCGACCTGGGCAACACGCGTTTGAAGATCGCCGTTCGCGATGCGGCGGGCGTGCGTTCGATCGCGGCGCTGGCCTGGGATGCGCCGGATTTCCTCATGCAGTGGCATGCGCTGGATCTGGCGGCGCCGGAACGCGTCGCCATCGCGAACGTGACGCGCGCGCATCGGCTCGATGCCTTGCAGGCCTTGCTCGCTGCGCGCTTCGGCGAGGTGCCGATTGCGGTCGCGCACACGCTGGCGCAATGCGGTCGTTTGCGTGTCGCCTATGCGCAGCCGGAAAAACTCGGCGTCGATCGATTCCTGGCCTTGCTCGCGGCCTCGCAGCGTGCGCAGTTGCAGATGCTGGTGGGGGTCGGCACCGCGTTGACGATCGATGCGCTCGCCGCGGATGGGCGCCACCTCGGCGGACAGATCCTGCCGGGCGTGCGCCTGATGCGTGCGGCGATGACGACGGCGGCACCGAACGTCGACTGGCACGAAGGCGCGCAGTGCACCGACTTCGCGACCGATACCGCATCGGCGCTGGAATCGGGCATCTGGGGCGCGCTCGCCGGCGCGGTGGAACGCGGTGCGTCGCGTCTTGCGATGCGCGAATCGGCCGCACCATGGCTGATCCTGCATGGCGGCGATGCGCCCATGTTGTCGGCGCAACTCGGCCAGCCTGCACAGCGCGATGCGTTGCTGGTGATGCGCGGCCTGGCGGCGTATCTCGATGCCGGCATGGCACAATCCCGCGCCGGATCGAATCGAGGTTCCTGATGTTTGCGCGCGTGGTGTTCCTGCTGCTGTTGGCCGCGAACCTGGGCTTCGGTGCCTGGCTGGCGCTGGCGCCGCCCGTCGCCGTCGCACAATTGCCGCCGACCGATGCCGGCGTCGCACCGCTGGTGCTGTTGAACGAGCGCGACGATGCCGTCGCCGATGCAGCCGAAGTCACCGCGCCGCCCATGCCGCTGGCCGCCATCAAGGACTTGCGTTGCACCACGCTCGGGCCGTTTCCGACCCAGTCCGATCTGCGGCGAGCGATGACGGTGCTGACGCCGCTGACCGAACGCCTCCAGTTCCGCGAGTCGCGCACGCTGCGGTCGCGCGGCTGGTGGGTGTATCTGCCTGCCTTCGCGTCGCGCGAGGCCGCGCTCGCCGCCGCTCGCCAACTGTCGTCGAAGGGCGTGCGCGACTACTACGTCGTGACCGCCGGCGATCAGGAAAACACGATCTCGCTCGGTCTGTTCCGCGATGGCGAAAACGCCGTGCGTCGGCGCGACGAGATCAAGGCGTTCGGTCTCGACGTACAACTCAACGAACGCACCGAGGACACGCCGGAATACTGGCTCGATTACGCCGTGCTGTCGGGCCAGCGCTTCGACTGGCGCGACCGCGTGCCGGATCGACTGGAGCTGACCGCGCGCGATCTGCCCTGCGGCGACTTGCGCTAGACTCGCGCCCCGTTCACGGTGCCGGCGTAGCTCAGTTGGTAGAGCAACCGCCTTGTAAGCGGTAGGTCGGGGGTTCGACTCCCTTCGCCGGCATGTCCCCATCGCGTCCCGCGAGTCCTCGATGTCCGATCCGATCAGTGCGCTGCATGCGCGTTACCGCGCCAGCTTTCCCGAGAAGCGTGCCGAATTGCTGGCCGCCCTCGTCGCCTGGCGCACGCAGCCCACATCGCCGGACACCATCGCCGCCGTGTACTTGCGCGTGCACAAGCTCGCCGGTTCCGCCGGCGCCTATGGCTTCGATGCGCTGACCGACATCGCGCGTATTGCAGATCGTCTGTTGCAGCCGCATGCGCACGGCGGCGAAGCCTTGACGGAAGCGCAGATCGCACCGATCCACGCAGCGGTTGTTGCGGTCGCCGAGGCGCTGCAGGACTGAACGCGCGCGATCACGGTTCCATGTCGTCCGGCCATTGCCACGGACGCAACTGGCAGGCGATCGGGCGCCCGTAGCGGTCGAGTTGGTAGGGCGGCGCCAGATCGCTGGCCGGGAGATCGCCATCGTTGCCGCACAAGTCCAGTCGGTCGACTTCGGCGCCATTGTCGTTTCGAAACCATCGCACGCGTTCGCGGGCTTCGCTGAGATCAATGCCGATCGCAGGCCGCGGCGGCGTGGAAGCCGGCGGCGCAATCTGCACGACTTCGCCCAGCCAGCGATAACAGTCCGGGCGGTCGCTCGTGCTTCCGAAGGCCTGGATGCCGCAAGCTCCGCGCGGGCAGAACGCGTCGGTGTCGTCGATGCTGAAGAGCTCGACCTGCTGGCCATCGATCTGCCGTTGTCCCTGCGGGAGGTAGCGCGGATAGATGGCGCTGAGCAAGGCCGCGCGATGGGTGCATTCCGTCGTGAACGGCAACGCATCCGCAACGTTCGAATCGGTGCTCAGCGTTTCGACGTCATCGACCTCGTCGGTTGCCGCACTCGGCTGATTGCCGTAACGCGCAGTCCATGCGGCAATGTCCGACTGCAGTTCGGCGTCTGCCGGCATCGACACGGTGGTCGAACACTCCGGCGAGCTGCCGGCCGCGTTGAATGCGCGCACGTGCAAGTTCAGCGTCGTCGCGGATGGCATTCCGTGCAACGACAACAGCGTTTCATCGCGATCGGCCAAGGCCATGCGCCGGCAGGTCGACGGTTCGTCCGCGAGGCAGGCCGTCAGTTCGAATCCGTATTCGTCGTCGGATCGGTCGTGCCAATGCATCGACAACGCGTACGGAGACATGGCTTCGGCTCGACATGAATCGGGAGCGTGCGGCGGTCGCGCCGATGCAATGGGCAGCCGCAGTTCGACCGGTGGCGTCCAGGGCGAGGCACGCCAGCGCCTTGGATCGCCGTCCGGAACCGACCGCGCTGTCCAGATCATGTCGGTGGCGGTTGGCATGCGCACCCAGCGGCGTCCCTTGGTGTCGGGGCCGATCAACGGCAGGCAGGTTGCGCTCGCACCAGCACGGCAGAATTCGTAACGACAGGCGATCGCATCATCGCCGGTCGTGCAGCGGGCGGGATCGAAGCGCACGACGAGGAGATTGGGCAGGGCGGCCTCGACCGCGAGTGTCGGGGTGGGCAGCGCGACGACGGTCGGTGCGTGTCCGTACCACGTCACGGACTGCACTGTGCCGCTGCGCCAGGCTTCGGCGGCGCTCGCTTCGAGCGACTGTCTTCGCTGAGTGCCATCCGGATTCGAGCCGCTCAATCGCAAGCCCGCGAGTTCGTTTTCTCCGACCACGGCGGATACCCGGCCATCGGCGTCGCTGGTCGCGAAGTTCTCGACCATGCAATCGCCGATGAAACGGCCGAGCAACACGCCGGACGCATCGCGTCCATCGGCCGCAAGCGCGTGGAGGCGAATCGTGCGGTGTTCTGTCAACGCAAATCGGATCGATACCAGTCGATTGGCGTCTTTCCGATCGTCGACCTCGATGACGCGCGTTTCTCCCTCGGACTGCAGCAGATACCGTCCGGGCGCGAGCCGCCAGCCGATCCGCCCGACATCGTCGGCGCTCGCCCCTGGTGGTTGCGGCGCGAGTGTTCTCGTCTGTCCGCAGGGGCCGCCTTCATCAAACACGCGTGCGATCGATCCGTAAGCGTGGCCGGCCGCGCGGCCATCGGCGCGTGCGATCCCGACCGACAGTTCGATCGGCGCGGGAAGGTCGATCAGGTCCTTGTTCGAGGACGGCCCGCCCATGGTGGCCAGGGCGGCGCGCCAGTCCCGCTGCCCTGCGGTCTGCAACGGGCTGGCGTAGACCAGTTCGTCTGCGGTCGTGATCACCCATCGCCAGTCGCCGCTCGCGCCTTGCAGCGCGTTGCCGACGGCATCGTCCGGCAGATCGGCGACGCCGTCCGCCACCGCGGCAATCCAGGTGCGCTGGTCCGGATTCGCATACAGATACACGTCGGCCTTGGCGAGCGGCTCGCCGTCGATGGCAACCTGGAACGACGTTCCGGCGACGCCGATGGCTGGAATCGACAGGGCGACGAGGAGGTTGCAAAGCCAACGCATGGCGTGCTCCGAGCAATGTCGGCAACCATAACGGCGTCGAGTCGCCCGGGAAGGCCTGGTCGCGGCCAATTCGCGGACGGCGCTCGCCTCGTTTTCCGCGCCCGGGTATCCTCCGCGCCCCGAACGAACGAGCTGCGACCATGCCCATCGTGACCCTGATCGGTGCGCCGACCGACATCGGTGCCGGACATCGTGGTGCCTCGATGGGGCCGGAAGCCTTGCGTGTCGCGCACATCACCGAGGCCTTGCGCGAGCGCGGGCTGGAGGTCGAGGACCGCGGCAATCTCACCGGGCCGACCAACCCCTGGGCGCCGCCGGTGAATGGCTATCGGCATCTGCCCGAAGTGGTGCAGTGGAATCGCAGCGTCTATCACGCCGTGCATGCCGCGCTCGTCGACGGCCGCCTGCCGGTGCTGCTTGGCGGCGACCATTGCCTCGGTCTCGGTTCGATCACTGCGGTGGCGCGTTACTGTCGCGAGCAGGGCAAGAAGCTGCTGGTGCTGTGGCTCGATGCACACGCCGACTTCAACACCTCCGAGATCACGCCGAGCGGCAACGTGCACGGCATGCCGGTGGCCTGCCTGTGCGGCATCGGTCCGCGTGAGTTGACCCACCTCGGCGGCGACGCGCCGGCCTTGCGTCCGGACCAGATCCGCCAGATCGGCATCCGCAGCGTCGATGCCGGCGAGAAGAAGCTGGTGCACGAGCAAGGCCTCGACATCTACGACATGCGCTACATCGACGAGATCGGCATCAAGCGCGCGATGGAAGAGGCCTTGTCCGACATCGACGCGAACACGCACCTGCACGTCAGCTTCGACGTCGACTTCCTCGATCCCGAAATCGCGCCGGGTGTCGGTACCACCGTGCCCGGCGGTCCGAACTACCGCGAGGCGCAGCTGGTCATGGAGATGATCGCCGACACCGGCCGGATGGCCTCGCTCGACATCGTCGAACTGAATCCGGCCTTCGACGATCACAACCGCACCGCCAAGCTCGCCGTCGATCTGGTCGAAAGCCTGTTCGGAAAGTCGACCTTGATGCGCGCCTGAGCGCACTTCATCGCGCGCTGCTGACAGCCGTCATTTGCGTGATGCCGTACAGGCAGCGAAGCTTGCCGACATGATCCGCATCGATTCCGTCCACAAGCAATTCGGTTCCACCGTCGCGCTCGACGGTCTGTCGCTCGACGTGCGCCCGGGCGAAATCTTCGGCCTGCTCGGGCCGAACGGGGCGGGCAAGTCCACGACCATGGCCTTGCTCACCGGGTTGCAGGCACCCGACGCCGGCAGCGTGTCCGTGCTCGGCGGCGATCCGCGCGACGCATCGTTGCGCGCACGCATCGGCCTCGCGCCGCAGTCGCTGGCGTTGTACGAGCACCTGAGCGGCCGCGAGAATCTGGAATTCTTCGCGCGCATGTTCGGCTTGCGCGGCGAACGCCTGAAGCAGCGCGTCGATGCCGTGCTCGATGTCGTGCAACTTTCCGATCGCCAGCGCGACCACGCCGGCGGGTATTCGGGCGGCATGCAGCGCCGTCTGAATCTCGCTGCGGCGATCGTGCACGACCCCGAACTCGTGCTGCTCGACGAGCCCACCGCCGGCGTCGATCCGCAGTCGCGCAACGCGCTGTTCGAAAATGTGCTGGCGTTGAAGGCCGGCGGTCGCACCATCGTCTACACCACGCACTACATGGAAGAAGTCGAACGGCTTTGCGATCGTGTCGCCATCGTCGACCGCGGCCGCGTGCTGGCCGTCGACACCGTGGCCGGTCTGCTGCGCAGCCATGGCGGCACGCCGGTGCTGGTCGTCGAGCGCGATGGATCCAGCGAACGCATCGAGACCGTCGATCCGCTCGCCGAACTGAACCGCATCGCCGCTGCAGGGCCGATCGCCGCCTTCCACGTCGAACGCCCGCGTCTGGAGCAGGTTTTCCTGCATCTCACCGGCCGCAGCCTGAGGGACTGACATGCACGCCTGGTTTGCATTGGCCGCGAAGGACATCCGCCTGTTGTTGCGCAATCGCGGTGCGCTGTTCTTCACCGTCGGCTGGCCCCTGCTGGTCGCGATTTTCTTCGGCCTGATCTTCGGCGGTGGCAGCGGCAGCAGTCGCCCCAAGATCGCGCTGGTCGTGCAGGAGCAACACGCGGCAACCGAACGCTTCGCGCAGTCGGTGCTGAAGCTCGACACGCTGGAGGTCGAGCGCGTCGACGCCGCGACCGCCGAACAACTGGTGCGACAAGGCAAGCGCAGCGCGGCGATCGTGCTGCCGGAAGGTTTCGGCGAGCGCAGTGCACGGACCTTCAGCGGCGATCCGCCGCAGATCGAACTGTGGCTGGACCCGAGCCGCAAGGCCGAGCGCGCGATGATCGAAGGCATGCTGATGAAGCTCGGCGGCGAAGCGATGTTCGCGAGCATCAGCGACCCTGAAGCGCGCCGGCGATGGCTGGCGGCGTCGCGCGCCGATCTCGATCGCGTCGATCCGGCCTCGCGCCAGCAGTTCAGCGATTTCTATGACGCGCTCGACGCGATGATGGCGACACCGCAAGCGTCCGCGCCGGCAGCCGAAGGTGCGATCGCCGGCGGCCCCGCGTTCACGCCGCTCGCGGTGAGTTCGCGTGAAATCACGGTGGCGAAACGCGGCCCGAGCAACGGCTTCGCGATCAGCTTCACCCAGGGCATGTTCTGGGCCTTGATGGGCGCGCTGATGAGTTTCGTCACCTCGCTGGTGCTGGAACGCATGCAGGGCACGTGGAATCGCTTGCGCAGCGCGCCGCTGACCGCGGGTGCGATCCTGTTCGGCAAGGCGCTGGCTTGTTTCGTGGTGATGCTGGCGTCGCTGTCGCTGATGAGCCTGGTCGGTGCGCTTATGTTCGGCGTGGTCCCGCACTCGCTGCCGAAACTGTTGCTGGCCTTCGTCGCTGCGGCCGCCGCGTTCACCGGGTTGATGATGCTGCTCGCCAGTCTGGGTCGAACCGTGCAGAGTGCGAGTGGTGCGGCCTGGGCGGTGATGATGCCGCTGGCCATGATCGGCGGCGCCATGATCCCGTTGTTCGTCATGCCGCCGTGGATGCTGCAGCTCTCGAACCTGAGCCCGGTGAAATGGGCCGTGCTCGGCATCGAGGGCGCCATCTGGCGCGGGTTCTCCTTCGCGGAAATGGCGACGCCGGTCGCCATCCTGCTGGCGACCGGCGTCCTCTGCGGCGGACTCGGCGCGTGGCGGATCACGCGCCAGCCGGCCTGAGTCTCACGGATCCGGCACGAAGCTGCCGGCGAAGGCGCGGGGTTCGTCGCGACCCCAGCGCGGCTGGCGGATCACGCCGCGCTCGACCAGATGCTCGAAGGTGTCGTACTGGACTTCGACGACTTCGTCCGGGCGCGCGGAACGGCGTTCGAACTGCGTCGTGTTGACCTGTGACCACTCGCGCCGGCCGTGCGCCGTGCCGAGTTCGGAGGCGAAGTCTTCGCTGCGTTCGCGCTTCGCACGCGGCGCGGCGGCATCGGCAGCGGCACCCGTGGCCGGCGCGGCCTGGCCGCGTTGCGCCATCGCTTCGGCTTCATTCGCGGCCGATGGCGCCTGCGCGTTCTTGCGGCGCCAGTCGTCGTCGCGGTAGATCGGCGGCGACGGAGGCGGCAGGTATACCGGCGCGCGTTCGCGGAACACCGCGACGCCGATCACGCCGACATTCTGCGGGCGACCGGTACGCGCGGCATAACTCCATTCCGGCGCGCTGAACACGAATTGCGCGACTTCGCTCATCGACTTGCGCCAGCCGTTGATCTCGGCGCGTTCGTACGGCCCGAGCACGTAGCCGCCCTGGTACGGATCGGCGGTTTCGCCGGTCACGGCATTCACGCCGTCGACGCTGAGCACGGCCATCACGCGTTCGCCGGTGCGGTTCTGCATCATCACCGCGTAGCGATGGCCCGGCTCGCCGGCAACATAGGCGCGACCGCCCTTGTGATGCACCTCGATGATGCGCCCCGTGTCGCGGTCGATCACCTGCAGGTCGACCAGGTTGTGCACATGGGCCCGGGTCGTGGTGGCGGCCAGGGCCAGGATCAGTCCGAACATCGCTTTCATCGTCGCCTCCGTCGTGGGTGATGGCTGCAACGATGGGATGCGTGTTCCGGGGTTGCGGTTCCTATTCGAAGCCGTTGGCGAACAGCGGCGATTCAGCTGCGGCGGCCTGGACGGCCCAGGCCAGGCCATCGCTGGTGCGGTGTTCCCAGCCCCATTTGCGCCACGGATTCACGCGGAATGCCGGCAAACCCGAGGCCGGTCCGGCCGGACGAATCCAGAAATTCACGCCGAGATCGTAGGTGTCGTAGAGCGCATCGACGGTGGGCGCCAGCAAGGGGTCGCGCGGACCTGTCAGCGCGCCGAAATAGTCGGCCCAGGCGATGGCCGCGACGACGTCGAGCGCGTGTTCGGCGTCGTGGATCGGTGCTTCGACGGCGAAGTCGGTGCCGTCGTGTTCGATCACGTAACGCGGCGCCAGCACGATGCCGTAGTCGCCGGCTTCGGTGCGCAGCGCGGTGCGCAGGAACAGTCCGCTGCGCCGGATCATGTCGGCGATGGCCGGATGCTCGTCGGTGACGTAGGCGCGACGCAGGGCATCGCTCAGCAGCGCGGTCATCCACGTCGAAGCGCCGTACGCCGCGCCGTCCCAATCGCCGTGCTGGTCGCCGGTGTGATACCAGCCGCCGTCGATGCGGTTCGCGGGAATGCCCGCCAACGCGCCGTTCTGGTGTGCGGCCAATGCGGTCACGATGGCGTTCACGCTGTCGCGGCGCGTCGCGTTGCCGGTGATCTCGTAGTCGATGGCATGGGCCATCAGCTTGAACGCGACCATGCGTTCGGTCCAGAAGCCGAGCGCCGCGGTCCAGGCATGCGGGCTGCCGTTGTGCGCGTTCGCGGTGTTCGTGATCGCCGGCAGAAAGGTGTCGTCGCCGGTCATCCAGTAGGCATAGGCCAGCGATTCGTTGAACGAATACTTGTTGTCGCCGGCATTCAGGCTGAAGAAGCCGCTGCCGTTGACGCGGGCACGATAAAACTCGGCGTGGCGCACGGCTTCGCGCAATGGCTTCAGAAAGCCGCTGCGGAAGTGCAGGGTGAACATGGTTGCGGCGCGGTCGTACAACCAGGGTTCGAACGCGGTCTTGTACGGACACTGGTTGCCGGCCGTCACCAGCGGGTCGTCCTCGTTGACGACGGTGTAGAGGCCGTTCTTCAGCGCGTGATCGGCTTCGGTGAAACCGGGCCAGGTGGCGATGGCATCGTTCGTCGCGGGGTCGTCGCGCGTCGCCGGATGATTCGCGGCAAACGGCAGCGCCTGGCTGGTGCGCAATGCGCCGCGGCTCAGCCACGCGGCCGGCAAGCTTGCATAGACATCGGGTTCGAGGACGTTGTCGGCGGCGACGAAACTGCCGCTGGCGACCGGATGCCAGGTGGTCGCACGCAGCGCGCGCGTCGGTCGATTCAAGGTCCGTGCCGGGCCGCCCCATTCGACGACGATGCGCTTCGGCAGTCCCGGATTCGCGAACGCGACCTCGACCTGCACCAGGGCGACGCGCACCGACTGTCCGTCGATGCCGGCATCGCTGCGGTGTCGCCAGGGCGTCAGCGACTGCACGTAGGCGGGCATCTCGGCACCGTTGTCGAGCACCCGCAGAGTCGACAGCTGCGCCGTCGTGATCGACCCGCGCGGAAACGGCACGCCGAAACTGGCCACGACCGGCGTGTTCGCGGTCACGACCTCGGTGGCGTGCAGGTCGACCGCGATCGAACCCGTCGGCAACGGCGCGGCGAAGAATGGTTCCACGGACGTTGCGGCACAGGACAGCAGCAGCGCCCAGACGCCGAGCCCAGTGCGAAGCCAGCGATTCATCGTCTCCCCCGGATGCGACGGCGTGACGAACTGTAACGCTGCGCCCAGCAGCAGGGCTGTGACCCGTACCACGCTGTTTGCGGCGCAGACATCATGCGCATAACCTATGCGCATGTTCCGAGGTGTGCCGCGATGAATGCCGTCATCAAGAAGCCGACCAATCTGAGCCTGCAGGCCGATCTGCTGGCCGAAGCCAAGGCGCTGGACCTGAACCTGTCGGCCGAGCTGAACAAGGCGCTGGCCGAGATCGTCAAACGCAAGCGCGCCGAACAGTGGCTTGCGGAAAATCGCGAGGCGATCGCGGCGTATAACCGGTATGTCGAGGAGCACGGTGTCTTCGGCGAAGAGTATCGACCGTGGTGATCGGTCGGTTCGATGTCGTTCGCAATCCGGGCAAGCGCGACGCGAGCACCGTGCCTTACCTGCTGGTCCTCCAATCGGAATTGCTCGATGGCATCGATACCCGGGTGGTCGCACCCCTGGTGAGGCCGTCGGCGCTCGCCAGCAAGACGCTGACGCGATTGAATCCCGAGTTCGAGATCGATGGCGAAGTCGTCATCATGCTGACCCAGCAAATCGCCTCGGTCCCGATCCACGTGCTGAGCAAGCGGGTCGCGAATCTCGGGCAAGAACACACGCGCATCGTTGCTGCGCTCGATCTACTTTTCAGCGGAATCTGATCCTCATGTCCAAACGTCGTGTCCTTACCGGCATCAAGCCGACCGGTTCCCCGCATCTCGGCAACTACGTCGGCGCGATCAAGCCGGCGATCGAAGCGAGTCGCGATGCAAACGTCGATTCGTTCTTCTTCCTTGCCGATTACCACGCGCTGATTTCGTGCAGCGATCCGCTGCGCGTGCAGCGTTCGACGCTGGAGATCGCCGCGACCTGGCTGGCGCTCGGGCTCGACCCGGAGCGGGTGATGTTCTATCGCCAGTCCGACATTCCCGAGATTCCGGAACTGACCTGGCTGCTGACCTGCGTTACCGGCAAGGGTCTGCTGAATCGCGCCCATGCCTACAAGGCCGCGGTGGACGCGAATGCGGCCGAGGGCGTCGACGTCGATGCCGGCATCAGCGCCGGGCTGTACATGTATCCGGTGCTGATGGCGGCGGACATCCTGATGTTCAACGCGCACGCGGTGCCGGTGGGCAAGGACCAGGTGCAGCACATCGAGATCGCGCGCGACCTCGGCCAGCGCTTCAACCACATCTACGGCAGCGAGTACTTCGTATTGCCGGAAGCGCAGGTCGACGACAACACCGCGACGCTGGCCGGCCTCGACGGGCGCAAGATGTCGAAGAGTTACGACAACACGATTCCGCTCTGGGACGAGCCGGCCACGATGCGCAAGCTCGTCATGAGCATCGTCACCAATTCGCAGGCGCCCGGCGAACCGAAGGATGCGGACGCTTCGCACGTGTTCTCGATCTACCAGGCCTTCGCCACGCCCGCGGAAACGGCCGCGATGCGCAAGGCGTATCGGGACGGCATCGGCTGGGGCGATGCCAAGCAGGCGCTGTTCGAACGGATCGACCGCGACCTCGCGCCGGCGCGCGATCGGTATCGCCACTACATGACGAATCCGCACGACGTCGAAGCACTGCTGTTGCGCGGCGCGGAACGTGCGCGCGAAGAATCGCGGCCATTCATCGCGACCTTGCGCGAAGCGGTGGGATTGCGCTCGGTCGCGAAGGTCGCTGCAGCTGCGGCGAAGGCGGAGCAGTCGAATGACGCGTTGCAGCCCGAGCTGAAGCAGTACCGCGAAAGCGATGGCCGGTTCTACTTCAAGCTGGCCGAGAAATCGGCCGGCGTGCTGGCGCAGAGCATCGGCTTCGCGAACGGCAAGGATGCCGGCGCCGCGATCGCACGCATCAAGCGTGGCGAGGGCGCGATCGCGAACGGCGAACTCGTGCTTGATGGCGCTGCCGTGGCTTACGTCCCGGACGTGGTCGACCCTGCGGATGCAAGCACCGCCCTCGATGCCTTGGTGCGAATCGAAGCGGACGCGCAGGCGAGAAAGCAGGTGCAAGCATGAGCGTGCTCGCCCTGATCCTGTTCCTGCCCTGGTTCATCATCGTCGGTGGTGCCTACTGGTTCCTGCCGAAGGAATCGCCGCGTTCGGCCGCGCGCAATCGCATCGACGTGATCGCGCTGATCGTCGCGGTGGCGCTCAGCGCCGTGGGCATGGTGCTTGGCATGCAGACCGACACGGCCGGCTACCACCCGATCTGGGCCCAGGTCGTGGCGACGCTGTATGCCTACGGCGCCTTCCTCGGCGTGCTCGCCATTGCGGCGTGGTTGCGCCCACGCCAGGGCCCGCGTTCGCAGTAGCATCCGGCCATGGGCCGCACCCCTCGCTCCGAAGCCGAACAGCGCCGCGAACTCGGTGGTTACACCGAGGCCGAGTTCGACCGCGAATTCGCGCGTTCGCATCGCTCCGACTGGGCCAGCATCGCGACGCGCGTGGCGACGTTGCTGATCGTCTACGGCCTGCTGGCGCGCGCCATACGCGCCCACGATCCGCCGCCGTGGCTGCTCGTATTGCCGTTCGTGGTCGAGTTCCTGCTGATCTTCTGGGTCGGCTGGTGCCTGTCGACCTTCGTGGTGTCGTGCAAGGCGTTCGCGAAAAGCGCGGGTGGCATCGTGCGCGTCGTGATGGCGTCGCTGATCTTCGGTGGCGCGATGCTGGCGGCCATCGTTTTCAATCCAGGCGGCACGTCCAAACCCGAATCGATGGCGATGGCCGTGCACGAGGCAGGGCAGTGGATCCTGCGTACCGATCTGCACTGGGCGCTGCTGGCGATGGCCGCAGCGCTGATCGGTTCGACCGCGCTCGAAGTGATGCGCTGGAAGCAGGAACGCGGCGTCTTCGTCTGGGCCTCGATCATGACCGCCGGTTTCCGATTGGGCGTCGCGTTTCTGGTCGCGTTCTTCGGCGTCTTCGTGCTGGTGTTTGCCGGCGAATGGATTGCGCCCTGGTTCGAAGCCGGCGTGTTCGGCGTCGGCCGCCCGCTGACTTGGGCGCTGTACTTCTTCATCCTGCTGGTCGAGGTCCTGACCCTGGTCGTCGCCGTGCTGATGCACCGCGATGCGATGAAGCCCAAGGAAGAGAAAAGGGCTGCGCCGCCAAAGTCGAAGCGGCGTTTGCCCTAGTTCGCCCGCGCCAGATCGTCGAGCATCGCCCTGAGGAAACGCGCGGCCTCGCCGCCGGTACAGGCGCGGTGGTCGAAGGTCAGCGACAGCGGCAACACCTTGTGGGTTTCGATGCCGCCCATGACCGGCACGAGCTGATGGCGGCCCTTGCCGGCGGCGACGATGGCGACGCAGGGCGGCACGATCACGGGCGTGGCGTAGCGGCCGGCGTACATGCCGAAGTTGGACAGCGAGATCGTGTAGCCCTTGAGTTCGTCGGCGGCGATCGAACGGTCCTCGACCTGTGCGCGCAGGCGGTTCACGCCTTCGCGGATCATGCGTGCGTCGAGCATGTCGGCATTGCGCAGCGCCGGCACGAACAGGCCCTCGGGCGTGTCGACGGCGATGCCGACGTCGACGCGCGAATGCAGTGTGCGGGTGCTGTTGGCCATGTCGAACCAGGCGTTCAACGCCGGCTCGGCCTTGCAGGCGACGACGATGGCGCGGATCAGGCGCGCGGTGATGTCGTTGCCCGGGGTCCAGGCGTGCAGGTCGGCGTCGTCGCAGAGCGTGGTCGGCACGACCTGGGCATGCGCCTCGGCCATGATGCGCGCCATGTTGCGGCGCACGCCGCGTACGGGTTCGGGTTGGCCGGACGCCTGCACGGTCGGCGGCGTGGTGCGCACCGGCTTGCCGGCGAGGGAGCGGGGGTCGGCGGTGTAGGGGTCGTTGCCCCTCGCCCCGGCCCGCTGCTCGCTGGCGCGGGGCGAGGGAGAAGTCAGGGCTGCGGCCGGAGCAGAGAATGTGTGTGTCGACGGAGTGGATGTGGTGGTCGCAAGCGCTGACGGATTCGCGGCGGCGTGTTTCACGTCCTGCATCGTGATGACGCCGTCGGGGCCGCTGGGGCGCACGCGCGTCAGGTCGACGCCGAGTTTCTTCGCCGCGGCGCGCACCGCCGGCATCGCCTTGATGCCGCCGATGGCGATCACCGCTTCGTGCTTGACCTCGTTGCTGGCCTGCATCGCGCCGACCACGGTGCCGGCATCGGCGCGATCGGGCGGTGCGTTGGTGGCGACCGTGGGCGGTGCCGGCTTGCTCCCCTCGCCCGCTTGCGGGAGAGGGGCCGGGGGTGAGGGGCTCTTCGGCTTCGGCGCATGATGATGCCCGGTGTCCTCGGCGTCGGCGCGCTGCGGCAGGTTCGGATCGATCGCGAAGGTGGCGAGCGCCGCACCGGTGTCGATCACGTCGCCGGCCTGGCCATGCAGCTTGACGACGGTGCCGGAGAACGGCGACGGCACCTCGACCACGGCCTTGGCGGTCTCCATCGACACCAGCGGCTGGTCCAGCATCACCGTGTCGCCTTCCTTGACCAGCCATTCGACGATCTCGGCATCGGGCAGGCCTTCGCCGAGGTCGGGCAGCAGAAAATCCTTCATCGTGCTCATCGCGTGTCTCCGTCTGCGCTGCGGGCGGCAGTCGCGTCGTCGAGGTCGAGGTGGGTGGCCGGCAGCCAGCCTTGCTGCTGGCGGGCATTCTCGCACCACCACCAGCCGCCGGTTTCGTGGATCAGGTTCAGGATTTCGCCGATGTCGGCATCGAGTTCGCGCGCCGAATAGTCGGCGACGCAGCAGGCCTCGCCTTGGTCGCGATCGAGCACCCGCGCCGGCACCCAGCCGCTGCGTCCGCGCGGATCCGTGCCCCAGATGAACTCGGGCCATTCGCTGTCGCGCGCACCGAGCACGACCGTCTCGCCGACCGCGATCGCGATCGGATCGGGATACTGCGTGCGGTAGTCGCGGAGCACGCGGGCGATCATCTCAGCGGTAGGCCAGCGTCTTCTTCGCCGCCGCGACGATGCGGTCGCGGCTTGGCAGGTACTTCATCTCGAGGCGGAACAGCGGCATCGGGGTGTCGTAGCCAGTGACGCGTTCGACCGGCGCGACCAGGTCGAACATCGCCTTCTCGGCGAGCTGTGCGGCGATTTCGGCGCCGATGCCGCCGGTGCGGGCGGCTTCGTGCACGATGACGCAGCGGCCGGTCTTTTTCACCGATTCGCGGATGGTGTCGAAATCGAGCGGCTTCACGGTCGCGACGTCGATGACTTCGGCGCCGATGCCTTCCTGTGCCAAGGCGTCGGCGGCTTCCAAGGTTTCCTTGACGTGTGCGCCCCAGGTCACGAGGGTGACGTCGGCGCCGTCGCGCAGCACGAAGCAGACGTCGAGCGGCAGGGCTTCGCCGTCGTCCGGCACTTCTTCCTTGTACTGGCGATAGATGCGCTTGGGTTCGAAGAAGATCACCGGATCGGGGTCGCGGATCGCGGCGAGCAGCAGGCCGTAGGCGCGCGCCGGGCTGGACGGAATCACCACGCGCAGGCCGGGAATGTGCGCGAACAGCGCTTCCGGCGCTTCCGAATGATGTTCGGGCGCGCGAATGCCGCCGCCCCAGGGCGCGCGCAACACCATCGGGCAATGCAGGCGGCCGCGGGTGCGGGTGCGCATGCGCGCGGCGTGGCAGACGATGTGGTCCATCATCGGATAGATGAAGCCGTCGAACTGCGCTTCGGCCACCGGCTTCATGCCCTGGAAGGCCATGCCGACCGCGAGCCCGGCGATCGAGGTTTCATCCAGCGGCGTGTCGATGACGCGTTCGGAACCGAAGCGTGCATGCAGACCGGCGGTGGCGCGGAACACGCCGCCGTTGACGCCGACGTCCTCGCCCAGCACGACCACGCTCGGGTCGTGTGCGATCTCGTAGGCCAGTGCCTGCGTCACCGCTTCGATCAGGGTGATCTCAGCCATGGGCGCGGCCCTCCAGCGCCATCGCCTGCGCGCGTTGTTCGCGCAGGTCGTGCGGCAGTTCGGCGTACAGGTAATCGAAGATGGCTTCGATCGGCTGCGACTTGGTCTCGAGATAGGCGTTCACTTCCAGGTCGACCTCGCGCCCGCACTGTTCCTTCCAGGCCTGTTCCCTGGCTTCGTCCCAGTGGCCGAGCGCCTCCAGATACTTGCGCAGGCGCTTCAGCGGTTCGCGTTCCCAGGCCTGCTTCACTTCGTCGTCCGGGCGATAACGGCGGGCATCGTCGGCGGTGGTGTGGTCGGACAATCGATAGGTCACCGCCTCGACCACGGTGCCGCCTCCGCCGCGACGCGCACGCGCGACCGCTTCCTGCATCACCGCCAGCATCGCGATCACGTCGTTGCCGTCGACCTGCACGCTGTGCAGACCGCCGGCCAGGCCTTTCTGCGCCAGCGTCTCGGCGCCGGTCTGGGCGCTGCGCGGCACCGAGATCGCCCACTGGTTGTTCACGATCACGCCGATGTACGGCAGCGTATAGGCGCCGGCGCAATTCACCGCCGCGTAGAAGTCGGTCTTCGAGGTGCCGCCGTCGCCGACGACGCTGACCGCGACCCGCGGCTCGTGGCGCAGCTTGAACGCCAGCGCGGCGCCGGCCGCGTGCAGGCATTGCGTCGCGATCGGCACGCACCAGGGCAGGTCATGCTTCGGGCCGGTGAAATCGTTGCCGCGTTCGTCGCCGCCCCAGTACATCAGCACGTGCCGCGGCTTCACGCCGCGCACGAACTGCGCGCCGTATTCGCGATACATCGGGCAGAACACGTCCTCGGGCTGCATGGCCACGCCGATGGCGATGTGTGCGGCCTCGTGGCCGAGGCAGGAGGCATAGGTGCCGAGCTTGCCGGTGCGCTGCAGCGCCACTGCCTTGCCATCGAACACGCGGGTGAAACTCATGCGTCGATACAGGTCGACCAACACGTTCGGATCGGCGGCGAACGCCGGCAAGGCATCGACGACGCGACCATCCTGATCGAGCACCTGCCGATACCCGATCGTGAAACTGGCAACCGTTTTCATTCCACCCTCCCGAGGCAGGGCGGCTTGATAGCAAGCGCCGTACGCGTTGCGCAAGCCGCGGCGTTTGATTTCGCGAACGGCCTTCGTACTTGCATGCGCGTTGCCATTCGGTTAATCGGGGACATCCTCGACGGAACCGCCGCATGTTCGACCTGATCGCGATTGTCGCCGCCCTCGTCTTCGTCCTGCTCGTGCTGCAACTGCGCGCGATGTTGGCGATGCAGTTCCTCAGACAGTCGGCGCGACGCGTGCCGGGAGACTGGGCGCCGCTGGTCGCGGCCGAAGACGTGATCCCGCGCGTGGCGCAGGAACTTGCGCCGCTCGGCTTCCAGGGGCCGCAATGGCTGTCGATCACGCCGCAGCCGGCGGCATTGGCGAACGTGCGCGCGATGGCGTTCTGGCGCCACGACGATGGGACGCTGGCCTTCCAGGTGCCGACCTTCTTCGCGGAAACGCCGAATCGCTGCATCACCTATTTCGCGACGCGGCTGCAGGATGGCCGCACGCTGGTGAGCCAGCCGAGCGATCCGTATTTCGCCATCACCGCGACCGCCGAGGAACCGGCGCAGTTGTTGCCGCCGGCCGCGATGGCGGACCTGCTCGCCGCGCATCGCGGTTTCGTGGCGCAGCATGGCGTGGCGGCGGAAGCTGCCGCTGGCGACGCGACCGCGGTCGACATCGCCGGCGACTGGATGAATCGCCGTCGCGAGCGCCTGATCGCGCGCGGCGATCTGGTCGAGGATGCGCAGGGCGTGGCGCGCCCGCGCCTCGGTTTCGCGATCCGCGCCCTGCGTGCGTTCTGGTCGCGACCGAAGTGGCCGCCGAATGCGGAAGTCATTCCGCCCGCACGGCTGACGCAGATCGCGATGAGCAGCGCGCGCATCCGCGAGCGGGCACCGACGGCGTCGATGCAGATGCTGCTGTTCGTGTTCAGCGTGGTGCTGTTCATGGCGGTCGGCGGCATCGTCTTCGGCCTGCAGTTCGCGTGGATCCTGCTGGTCGTCATCGCGATTCACGAAGCCGGGCATTACCTCGCGATGCGCGCCTTCGGGTATCGCAACGTGCAGATGCTGGCGCTGCCGCTGGTGGGCGGCGTCACCGTCGGGCACGAAGCGCATCCGCGCGCCACCCATCGCGCATGGATGTCGCTGATGGGGCCGCTGCCCGGCATCGTCATCGGCTGGGCCCTGCTCGTCGTGGCGATGATGCAGCGCGACGACGGCTGGATGCTGCACGCCGCCTGGGTGTTCCTCGCGATCAACTATCTCAACGTGGTGCCGGTGCCGCCGCTCGATGGCGGCCATATCGTGCAGGCGATGCTGCCGGCACGCTGGTATGGCCTGCGCATCGGTTTCCTGGTGCTGGCCTGCGCCGCCGGTGCGGCGGCCGCGTTCGGGTTCGGGATGGTCGGGCTGGCGGTGATCGTGCTGCTGCAACTGGGGCAGGTCGCGCCGCTGCTGCAGAACCGCAAGGCCATCCGGCAACTGCTGGCGCAGGGCGGCGTGTCGGTCGGCGCCTTGCCGGCACGCAAGCTGCGGCTGGCGTTCGATGCGCTGCAACAGGTGGCCGGCCCGACAGCCCGGGCACAGGCACGTATCGCGCAGGCCGAGGACATCGTGCGCAGCCTCGATGTGGTGCCGATGTCGCTGGGGTCGCGTGTGCTCACGGGCGGCACCTATGCCGCGTTGCTCGCGGTGCCGCTGGCGGCGCTCGTCGCCTTCGTCGGACTGGGACTCGGCGCGGCGACCGACGACGTGATCGCCCGTGCCGAGACGCAAGGTGCGGCCTATGTCGCACTGGAACAGCGGGCCGCCGCGATGACCGTCACGGCGCTGCGCGACGAACTCGGCGATGCCTGGACCGATGAGGGCGGCGATGTCGAGGACCTGCGCGCGGCTTGGGTGGCCGCGCAGATGACGGCGACCCAGATGCAGGCGTTCCAGTCGCATCGGCAGCGGGCGATGCTGGAACTCGCACAGGCCGACGTCGAGGCCCTGGTCGCGCGTTTCGATCGCCCGGCCTGGTGGTTGCGCTGGTTCTTCCAGGCGCCGGATTGGCCGGCGCCCGCGCGCGACGAGGCACTCGCCGAGGCGGAACGTCGCATCGACGCGCGCTTGCCAGACGAACTGCGCGATTTCTATGCGCTCCATGACGGCTTTCCGCTGCTGCAACTCGGCGCGGTTGCCGAGATCGCGCCGGTCTCGGCGCCGCGCCATGCCGACCTCGCCGCCGCGGCGCTGGAGTCGCCGTTCGCCGTTGTCGATGCCGACGGGAACGATGCGGTCGACCTGCGCCTTTCCGTCGAGCACCTGCTGGACTGTCGGCGCCTGAGCCCGCCGCTGGAAGCGGGCCTCGCCGAGCATTTGCCGTGGCCGGCGCTGTTGTGGTGCCCGAAGCTCGAATCCGCGGGTGCCGCCATCCTCAACACCAGCACCCGGCGCGGCTATCGCGATTTCGCGCTGTACCTGCGCGAACGCGCCGCAGAGCAGGGCGCCTGGGACGAGTCCTAGAAACGCGGAGGGCGCCCGCGGGCGCCCTCCGGTTCAACCGATTGCAGGTGCGGTTCAGTGGCTGCGGCGCAGCGCCGTCGCGGCCAGGCCCAGCATCATCAGCGCCAGCACGGCGAGCATGCGGCGGTCGAGCGTCGGCACGGGCGTCGATGGCACCAGGGCCGCAACCACCGTGGTCGTCGCGGTCGAGGTGTTGTTCGCGCCGTTCGGATCGCTGGTCGTTGCCGACGACGTCAGGCTGGTCGTCAGCACGGTGCCTGCGGCGACGCCGCCGTCGACGTTCGCGAGGATCGTGAACTGGGCCGTGCCGACCGCCATTTTCGCGGCGCTGGCGCTGGTCGGACGCATCGACGTGCCGTCGTTGCAGGTCACCGTGCCGTTGGCGCCGACGGCAGGCGTCGTGCAGTTCCAGCCGCCGGGCGCGGCGAGCGACACGAAGGTCGTGCCCGAGGGCAACGGCAGACTGAAGGCGGCGCCATCGGCATTGCTCGGGCCGGCATTGGTCAGGGTAACCACGTAGGTCAGGTTCTGGCCGGCCGTGACCGGGTCGGGGCTGTCGGTCACCGTGATCGACAGATCCGCCGATGCGTCGTCGTTGGTGATGGTCCCGGTGCCTTGGCCCGCCGCGATGGTCGCATTGGTGGGCGCGCCGAGGTTCACGACGAAGGACTCGTTGGACTCCACGGCAGTATCGCCGTTGATCGGCACCAGAACCGTCTGGAAGGTCGCGCCCGGGTTGAAGGTGAGCGTGCCGGAGGTGGAGACATAGTCGTTGTTGCCGGTGGTCGCCGTGCCGTCCGCGGTGGCATAAGCGACCGTGACGACCTGGCCGGAGGCGACATCAAGCGCAACCGTGAACGACAAGTTGGTCGTGCCGGCGTTGCCCTCGGCGATGCCGACGCTGTCGATCGACAGGCTGGGCGCCGCATCGTCGTCGAGGATGGTGCCGGCGCCGGTGCCGGCCGTGGCGGAAATCGTCGCGCCCGAGGGGTTCGACAGCACCACGGTGAAGGTCTCGTCGATCTCGTCGCTCAGGTCGCCGACAATCGGTACATTGATGGTCTGAGTGCCCGTGCCGTTGAACGACAAGGTGCCGCTGGTCATCAGGAAATCGGACAGGCCGCCGGCGCTGCCGGCGACGGTCGTGAAGTTCACCGAGGCGAGACTGCCGCCACGCGGCGGCATCGTGGTCGCCAGCGTCACCGTGAAGGTCGCATTGGTGAGGCCGGCATTGCCTTCGGTGACCGACACGTTGTCGATCGAGAATTCCATCGGCAGCGCATCGTCGTTGACGATGGTGAGGGTCGAGGTCGGCAGGACCACGCCGACGGGGGCACGCCGGCCCGGGCCGAAGAAGGCGTTGTCGACGATCACCGAGAAGGTTTCGTCCGGTTCCACCGTGGTGTCGCCGGTCACGGTGATGTCGGTGTAGGTGGTGCTGAGGCTGCCGCCCGGAATGATGACCGTGTCGCCCATCGCGAAGCCGCTGTAGTCGGCGCTGTCGGCGCTGCCGTCGGCCGTGTGCAGGTCGATCGTCAGGTCGTCCTGCGCCGGGCCGCTGAGCGAGTAGACGATGCTGACGGGCGTCGGGCCGGCATTGCCTTCGCCGACATTGCCCGCGTTCGCCGGCGTCGCGCTCAGGGTCGGTTCGACTTCGTCGTTCTGGATCGTGCCGCGGCCCTGGCCGTCGACGACGTTCGCATTGACGACATTGGTCAGGTTGACGACGAAATCCTCGTCCAGTTCGAACACGGCATCGCCGCTGACGGAGACCGGGAAGCTGTAGGTCGTGCTGCCGGCGAGGATGGACTGACCCGTCACCGTCAACGCAGTGTAGTCGCTGCCCGCCGCGGCCGTGCCGTCGGCCGTGCCGATGTCGAAGCCGACGCCGCCCGCCGGCGCCGGTGCGCTCAGGCTGACGGTGAAGAGGAAGGTCGTCGAACCGCCGTTGCCTTCGGCCAGAGTGACGTCGTCGATGGTCAGGTTGGGTGCGATGTCGTCGTTCACGATCGTGCCCTGACCCTGGCTGTCGGCGGGGGTCGCGCCGGTGATGTTGGTGATGTTGACGAAGAAGGTTTCGTTGCTTTCGACCGCGGTGTCGCCGTTCACGTCGACCGCGAAGCTGTAGGTCGAGCTGCCGGCCGGGATGGTCTGGCCGGTCAGGCTGCGCGGGATGTAGTCGGCGTCCTCGGTGGTCGGATTGTCGTCCTGGGCGGTGCCGTCGGCGGTCGCGATGTCGAAGGTCGCGCCGCCCGGGCCGGCCGGCGCGCTCAGGCTGACCGTGAAGGTGAACGTCGTGCCGCCGGCATTGGCTTCATTCAGCGAGACGTCGTTGATCGACAGGTTCGGTGCGGGCGCGCCGCCCTGCGGGGTCACCGAGAAACTGTCGATCGACAGGCCGTGGTCGGCGCCGGTGTGGTCCGGATCCGACCAGCGAAGCATGATTTCCGTGCCGTTCGGAATGCTGAGTCCGGTGATCGAAAATGTGCGTGCGACCTGGTTGGCGGCGATGTTGCCGTCCAGGGCGCCCGCCGTGCCGCCGGTGATCGGACTGGTGAAGTCCAGGCTGCCGACAGCGGTGCCTGCGCTCTGGAACTCGGCGAGCGACCCGGTGACGGTCGGCGAACCGACCAGGTACGAGAACGCGATGGTTTGCGCGGCCGCAGCACTGTTGCGCCACTGCTCGCCAATGTAGGACACGTCCAGCGAAGTGATCGTCGCCCCCGTGTTGTTTTGCAGGCGAATGCCCCAGAACATGTTGCCGACGGCGGCGTTGCCCGAGCCGAGCGAACCCAGTGCGCGATCGGTCGCCGCGCCGGTGCCATAGCTGTAGAGGTTGCCGCCATTGCTGGCGCCATTGTTGGCGACTACGGTCGTGCCCGTTCCGGTGCGCGCGTGGAACCACCCGGGGATCGTGCTGTTGTTCGTCCAAGTCGCCGAGCCGCTCGCGGGCAGTGTGTCGAAACTCTCGGTGTGGGCGGCGCCCAATGTCGTGAGCGACACCTGAGCGAACGTGGCTGGGGCGATTGCTGCCAAGATGGCGAGCATCCCGGCTTTGGCGAATTGGCTCGGGCGCATTGACCTGGCTCCAAAGGGTGGACAGTCGAGCTGCACAGTCTAGCGACTTGTCGTGACGGTTTCCGTCGCCGCTAGACTGCGCGGCCTTTCTTCGGGGAATTCGCGATGGACACCAACAAGCGCGCGCTGGAAGCGGGCATCACCACCGACCTGCGCGACCGCTTGAGTTACGGCGGCTACCTGCAGCTCGACACCCTGCTGTCGGCGCAGACGCCGTTGTCGAATCCGCCGCACCACGACGAGATGCTGTTCATCGTCCAGCACCAGGTCGCCGAGTTGTGGATGAAGCTGATGATCCACGAGCTGCGTGCGGCCGCGGCCTGCCTGGCCATGGACAACCTCGACCCGGTGCAGAAGGTCCTGGCGCGGGTGAAGGCGATCCAGAAGCAGCTGATCGAGATGTGGTCGGTGCTGGAGACGCTGACGCCGAGCGAATACATGGAATTCCGCCACGTGCTCGGGCCGGCGTCGGGCTTCCAGTCGCTGCAGTACCGCACCATCGAATTCCTGCTCGGCAACAAGAACGCCGACATGGTCAAGGTGTTTTCCCACGACGAAGCCGCAGCACGCGGTCTGCGCGCGGTGCTCGATGCGCCGAGCCTGTACGACGAATTCCTGCGCCACCTCGCGCGCCGCGGCCATGCGGTGCCGAAGACCTGCACCGAGCGCGACTGGTCCGAGCCGTACCAGCGCAACCCGGATCTGGTCGCCGTGTTCAAGCGCATCTACGAGGACACCGACACGCACTGGGAGGCCTATCACCTCTGCGAGCTGCTGGTCGATGTCGAGGTGCAGTTCCAGAACTGGCGCTTCCGCCACATGAAGACGGTCGAGCGCGTGATCGGCTACAAGCGCGGCACCGGCGGCTCGTCCGGCGTCGGTTTCCTGAAGAAGGCGCTGGAGCTGACCTTCTTCCCGGAGCTGTTCGAAGTGCGCACGGTGCTGGGCGCCTGAGCCAACGGCCGTTCGATTGGTGCGTTGCAGCAACGTGAACGTTTGACGGGTGGCGGCGCGGCCGCTAAACCTGCGCCACTTTTGCCCGACGGATTTCGGGTTTTCATGCACGGCGTCCGTCGTGTCGGTCCAGTTTCAGGAGACAGTTCGATGAGTGGAGCTACCTTGCCCAATCAGCCGGCACCGCCGGAGTTCGCCCAGTTGATGGGCCATCCGCGACCGCTGTGGATGTTGTTCATGGCGGAGTTCTGGGAGCGCTTCGCGTTCTACGGCATTCGTTGGGCGCTGGTGCTGTACATCGTCGCGCAGTTCCACGGGGGGGATCCCTCGGGCCAGCAGCCGGCCGGGCTGATCTATGGTTCCTACCTTGCACTGGTCTATGCCGGCGCGATTTTCGGCGGCCTGGTCGCCGACAAGTTCCTCGGTTACCAGCGTTCGATTCTGGTCGGTGCGGTGATCATGGCCGCCGGCCTGTTCATGATCTCGGTGCCGAACGAGGACATCTTCAAGCTTGGCCTCGCCACGATCGTCGTGGGCAATGGCTTGTTCAAGCCGATCATCTCGACCCTCGTCGGCAAGATCTACGCGGTCGGCGACGAGCGTCGTGATTCCGGCTTCACGATCTTCTACATGGGCATCAACCTCGGCGCGATGATTTCGCCGCTGCTGACCCAGATCCTGGCGCAGAAGATCTTTGGCGACGACAGCATGCCGGCCTACAAGGTCGTCTTCATTGCCGCAGGCGTCGGCATGCTGATCTCGCTGGTCTGGTTCTGGCTCGGCCGTGGCCAGCTGAAGGGCGTGGGTGAAGCCCCCGAAGGCGCCGATGGGCTGGGTCGTGTCGTGGCCGTGTTCCTGGGCGCCGCTGCCGCCATTCCGGTCGTCTACTTCCTGCTCGCGATCGGTGCGGAAAAGCTGCAGGTCGTCCTGACCGTCATGTTCGTGCTGCTGGCGGTGATGCTGGTCGTCGAAGGCGTGAAGAACGGCGCGGTGGCGCGCGACAAGGTGATCGCGATGCTGATCATCTTCGCGTTCAACATCCTGTTCTGGATGTTCTTCGAACAGGCGGGCAGTTCGTTCACGTTCCTCGCCGATCAGATCGTCAATCGCGACCTCGGATTCATGACCTTCCCGACCGCCTGGTTCCAGAGCGTGAACTCGGTGGCGATCATCGTGCTCGCGCCGATCATCGCCTGGGCCTGGATCAAGATGGGCGCGTGGAATCCGTCGATCCCGCGCAAGTTCGGCCTCGGCATCCTGTTCAACGGTCTGGCCTTTCTGTTGCTGATGTTCGCGTTGTCGAGTCTCGTCGACCCGGCCACGCTGAAGATCCCGTTCTGGACGCTGTTCGCGGTCTACTGGATCCAGTCGATCGGCGAGTTGTGTCTGTCGCCGATCGGCTTGTCGATGGTGACCAAGCTGGCGCCGATGCGCTTGGTCGGCTTCGGCATGGGCGGCTGGTTCCTGTCGACCGGCATCGGCAACAACCTGTCCGGGTTGTTCGCGAGCCATGCCAGCGGCGAAGGCGGCATGACCGTTGCCTCCGCGCAGGCGGCGTATACCCAGGGATTCTGGATCCTGATGATCGGCGGCGTGTTGTTGTTCCTGCTCGCGCCGCTGATCCAGAAACTGATGCACGGCGTGAAGTAACGCGTCGCGAGGAACAGGGGACGAGGACGGCGGCTTCGGCCGCCGTCGTCGTTTCAGCGGTGGGTCGAGGCGGCGCGTTCGAGCGCGTCGTGGCCTTCGCCGATGAGCTTGCCGAGGATGCGTTCCAGCCATGCGCGTTCTTCGCCATCCAGCACGGCCAGCAGTTCGCGTTCGTAGCGCAAGGCGGTCGGCGCGACTTCGTCATAGACCCGTCTTCCCTTCGCCGACAGCGCCAGCACCGAGCGGCGCTTGTCGTCGGCATGGGTGCCGCGCTTGATGCGGCCCGACTTCAGCAGCGAATTCACGGCACGGCTGACCGCCACCTTGTCCATCGCCGTGCGCTCCGCCACTTCGACGGCGCTGAGCCCGTCGTAGCGGCCGAGCACGGCCAGCACGCGCCATTCCGTCACCGCCAGGCCGAAGCGTTCCCCGTAGTCGCGGGCGATGGCGGCGCTGATCGTGTTCGACAGCACCGACAGCCGGTACGGCAGGAAGCGTTCGAGATCGAGCGGCGTGGTGTCGTGGGGCGTCTTGGCCATGCGTGCGCGTACGGTGTAATGGTCCTTGAAACTAGTTTCACATGAAACTAAAGTGCCCGCCACCCGCGGGGACGTCCCGCTGCACGAATCGGAGCAATGCGATGAGCGCCCAGATCCAGCAAGGCATGCAGGTCACCACGTTCGAAAATCCGATGGGCATCGACGGTTTCGAGTTCGTCGAATTCGCGGCGCCGGATGGCCAGGCCCAGGCCCTGCACGACTACTTCCGCATGCTCGGCTTCACGCCGGTGGCACGTCACAAGACGCGCAAGATCACCAACTATCGCCAGGGCGACTGCACCTTCCTGATCAACGAGGACCCGGATTCGTTCGCCGCGCGTTTCGCCGCCAAGCACGGCCCCAGCGCCTGCGGTTTCGCGATTCGCGTCAACAAGCTCGCGGAATGGGCGCGCGTGCAGGCGCTGAAGAACGGCGCCGAGTCCTTCGACGCCGCCGACGAACTGACCAAGGCCGTGGCCGCGCCGGTGATCAAGGGCATCGGCGGCTGCATGCTCTACATCGTCGATCGTTACGACGCCAAGGGCACGATCCACGACCCGGACTGGGTCTGGCTGCCGGGCGTCGACATGATGCCGAAGGGTTTCGGCCTGACCTTCATCGACCACCTCACGCACAACCTCTACGCCGGCAACATGGAGAAGTGGGCGGAGTACTACGAGCGCCTGTTCAATTTCCGCGAGATTCGTTATTTCGACATCAAGGGCGCCAAGACCGGCCTGCTGTCGAAGGCGATGACGGCGCCGGACGGCATGGTGCGCATCCCGCTCAACGAGTCCTCCGATCCGAAGTCGCAGATCAACGAATACCTGAACCAGTATCACGGCGAAGGCATCCAGCACATCGCCTGCTTCACCGACGACATCTACGGCACCGTGGAAAAAATGGCTGCGGTCGGGGTGCGTTTCCTGGACACGCCGGACACCTATTTCGACGTGGTCGACCAGCGCATCCCGAACCACGGCGAAGACCTGCCGCGCCTGCGCGCGAACAAGATCCTGATCGACGCCGACCCGGAAACCAAACAGCGCAAGCTGCTGCAGATCTTCACCCAGAACGCGATCGGCCCGATCTTCTTCGAGATCATCCAGCGCAAGGGCAATGAAGGTTTCGGCGAAGGCAACTTCCAGGCCCTGTTCGAATCGATCGAGCGCGACCAGATGCGCCGCGGAGTGCTGTGATGAGCCTGCGTTACCAGTCGGGCTTCGGCAACGAATTCGCGACCGAGGCGATGCCCGGCACCTTGCCGGTCGGGCGCAATTCGCCGCAGCGCGTCGCGCATGGCCTGTATGCCGAGCAGATCTCCGGCACCGCGTTCACGATGCCGCGACACGCCAACCTGCGCTCGTGGCTGTATCGCATCCGCCCGGGTTCGATGCACCAGCGCTTCGAACCGATGCCGGAAGGCGCCTTCCACAACCGCTTCAACGAGGTGCCGGCCGACCCGAACCAGTTGCGCTGGTCGCCGTTTCCGCTGCCCGCGGCACGCACCGATTTCGTCGACGGCCTGTACACGGTGGCCGGCAACGGCTCGCCGGCCGCGATGGGCGGTGTCGGCATGCATGTCTATGCCGCGAATGCGTCGATGACGGAGCGCTTCTTCGTCAACGCCGACGGCGAGATGCTGATCGTGCCGCAGCAGGGGCGCCTGCGCTTCGTCACCGAAATGGGCATGATCGAGGCCAGTCCGCTCGAGATCGTGGTGATTCCGCGCGGCATCCGCTTCCGGGTCGAACTGCTCGATGCCAATGCGCGCGGCTACATCGCCGAGAATTTCGGCCAGGCGTTCCGGATTCCCGACCTCGGTCCGATCGGCTCGAACGGACTGGCGAATCCGCGCGACTTCCTGGCGCCGGTTGCGGCGTACGAGGACCGCGAAGGCGATTTCGAACTGGTCAACAAGTTCCAGGGACGGCTGTGGCGCGCGAAGATCGGCCATTCGCCCTGCGATGTGGTCGGCTGGCACGGCAACTACGCGCCGTACAAGTTCGACCTGCGCCATTTCAACACCATCGGGTCGATCAGTTTCGACCATCCGGACCCGTCGATCTTCACCGTGCTGACGAGCCCGAGCGCCGTACCCGGCACCGCAAACATGGATTTCGTGATTTTCCCGCCGCGCATCCTGGCGATGCAGGACACCTTTCGTCCGCCGTGGTTCCACCGCAACATCGCCAGCGAGTTCATGGGCCTGATCCAGGGCGTGTACGACGCCAAGGCCGACGGCTTCGCGCCCGGCGGCGCCTCGCTGCACACCTGCATGACCGGTCATGGCCCCGATGCCGCCACCTTCGAGAAGGCGAGCGGCGCGGACCTGTCGAAGCCGGACTACATCGATGGCACCATGGCCTTCATGTTCGAAACCAGTCTGGTCATCCAGCCCACCGCCCAGGCGCTGGCCGCATCCAACCTGCAACGCGACTACGCGCAATGCTGGGCTGGCCTGAAGAAGCATTTCGTCGCGCCGGTCTGAGCGCGCCGCATCCGGAGTCCGAATGAAACTCGCATCCCTCAAGCACGGCGGTCGTGACGGCACGTTGATCGTGGTCAGCCGCGACCTGACCCGGGCGGTCGTCGCCGACGGCATCGCACGCACGCTGCAGCAGGCGCTGGAAGACTGGCACAACACCGCGCCGCGTCTGAATGCGTTGTCGGAAGAGCTGAACGCGGGTCGCGCCGCGAACGCCTTCGACCTTGACGTGAACGCGCTCGCGGCGCCGTTGCCCCGCGCCTTCGAGTTCGTCGATGGCAGCGCCTACCTGCCGCACGTGGCGCGTGTACGCAAGGCGCGCGGCGCCGAGGTGCCGGCGAGTTTCTATTCCGATCCGCTGATGTACCAGGCCACCAGCGCCGGCTTCCTCGGCCCGCGCGACGCGGTCGTGGTGCCGAGCGAGGCCTATGGCATCGATCTCGAAGCCGAAGTCGTGGTCGTCACCGACGACGTGCCGATGGCGGTCACGCCCGACGACGCGGCAGGCCACATTCAGCTGATCGGCCTGATCAACGATGTCAGCCTGCGCCACCTGATTCCGGACGAGCTGGCCAAGGGCTTCGGCTTCCTGCAGTCCAAGCCGCGTTCGGGCCTGAGCCCGGTGTTCGTTACCCCGGACGAGCTCGGCGAGGCCTGGATCGACAGCAAGCTGCACCGGCCGCTCGTGACCCATGTCAACGGCCAATGGTTCGGCGCGCCGGAGGCGGGCGTCGACATGCAGTTCAACTTCGCGCAGCTGGTGGCGCACGCGGCGAAGACGCGGCCGCTGTCGGCCGGCACCATCGTCGGTTCCGGCACGGTCGCGAACGAGGACACCCGCCTCGGCGCCTCCTGCTTCGCCGAGCAGCGCACCGTCGAAACCCTGCGCGATGGCAAGCCGAGCACGCCCTTCATGAAGTTCGGCGACGTGGTGCGCATCGAGATGTTCGATGCGGCGGGTCACAGCATCTTCGGCGCCATCGAACAGCGCATGGCGCCGCTGGTCCGTTGATCCGGAGTCAGTTGTTGCGGTATCGGCCCTGAGCTAGATTCGCGTCAGGGCGAGGGAGGAACGCAGCGTGGACAGCACGATCCGGCTTTACAGCTACTGGCGCTCCAGCGCGTCCTACCGGGTGCGCATCGCGCTGAACCTGAAGCAGCTCAAGCACGAGGTCGTGCCGGTCAACCTGGTGAAGGAGGGCGGCGAGCACCACCTCGCCGACTTCCACCAGCTGAATCCGCAGGAGCGCGTGCCGGTGCTGATCGACGGCGGCCGCGTGATCCGCCAGTCGCTCGCCATCATCGAGTACCTCGAAGAAGTCTACGACGGCAATCATCTGTTGCCCGGCACGGCGCGCGAACGCGCGCGTGCGCGCGGGCTCGCGCACCTGATCGCGACCGACATCTCGCCGCTCGGCAACCTCAGCGTGCTGCAGTATCTGGAGCAGGAAGACGGCATGCCGCAGATCGAACGCGAGCGCTGGGTCCGCACGTGGATCGAGCGCGGTTTCGCGGCGTTCGAGGAGATGCTGGCGGACAATCCGTCGACCGGCGACTTCTGCGAGGGCGACCTGCCTTCGATCGCCGATTGCTGCCTCGTGCCGCAGGTCTACAACGCCAGGCGCTTCGAGGTCGACCTGACGCCGTACCCGACCATCCGCCGCATCAACGACCGCTGCCTTAGCTTGCCGGCCTTCGATCTGGCAAGGCCCGAAAAGCAGGCGGACGCACCCAAGGCCTGAGGCCGCACAGCGAGGCTTCAGATGCGGCGGGCACAATCGCCGCATGCGCGTCGCTCTGGTCGTCACCACCTACAACTGGCCCGAAGCCCTGGCCCTGATTCTGGCCAGCGTGCGTGGGCAGTCGCGGCTGCCGGACGAGGTGATCGTCGCCGATGACGGCTCCGGCGCCGACACCGCTGCCTTGATCGCGCGCGAGCAGGTCGATTTCCCTTGTCCGCTACGGCACGTCTGGCAGGAGGATCTGGGCTTTCGCGTTGCACGCGTGCGCAACCTGGCGGTCGCCGCGAGCGATGGCGACTACGTGCTGCTGATCGACGGCGACATGGTCCTGCATCCGCGTTTCGTCGAGGACCACGTGTGCGCGGCGCGGCCGGGCAGCTTCGTGCAAGGCATGCGGGTGCTGACGACGCCGGCCGGTCGCGAGCGCATGCTCCGCGAGGGCGTCACGCGGTTGCGCTTCGCTGATGCCGGGCT
>JBGASK010000133.1:0-7892 GCA_044229785.1 Ahniellaceae bacterium | reverse complement strand
GGCTTCGATCGCTCTTGTGGGAGCGGGCTCCGCCCCGCGACGCTTGCTCAACCCAGCGCCTGCTCCAGATCCGCGCGCAAGTCGGCCACGTCTTCGACGCCGACCGACAGGCGCACCAGCGCGTCGCTGATCCCGAGGGCCTTGCGTTTCTCCGGCGGCACCGACGCATGGGTCATGATCGCCGGATGGTTGACCAGGCTTTCGACGCCGCCGAGCGATTCGGCCAGACCAAAGATCTGGCAGCGCTCCATCATCCTGCGCGCCGCCTTGAGTCCGCCCTTCACGACGATCGAGATCATGCCGCCGAAACCGTCCATCTGCTTCTTCGCGAGCGCGTGCTGCGCGTGCGACTTCAGGCCCGGATAGATCACGCGTTCGACCTTCGGGTGTTGCTCCAGCCACTTCGCCAACTCGCCGGCATTCGCGCAATGCGCCCGCATGCGCAGATGCAAGGTCTTCAGGCCGCGCAGGGCCAGGAACGAATCGAACGGCCCCTGCACGCCGCCGACGGCGTTCTGCAGGAAGGTGATGCGCTCCTCGAGATCCTTGTTCTCGCCGACCACCAGCATGCCGCCGACGATGTCGGAATGGCCGTTGAGATATTTGGTCGCCGAATGCATGACCAGGTCGGCGCCGAATTCGATCGGGCGCTGCAGCATCGGCGAACTGAAGGTGTTGTCGACCGCGAAGATCAGCCGGTGCTTCTTCGCGAACGCGGCCACCTTCGCGAGATCGACCAGCTTCAGCAGCGGATTGGTCGGCGTTTCGGCCCAGATCATGCGCGTGTTCGGACGCAGCGCGGCCTTCAGCGCCGCGAGGTCGTTCAGGTCGACATAGCTGAAATCGAGCCCGGCGGAACGGCGGCGCACGCGTTCGAACAGGCGATAGGTGCCGCCGTACATGTCGTCCATCGCGATGACGTGGCTGCCGGAATCGAGCGCGTCGAGCACGGTCGCGGTCGCGGCCAGACCCGATGCGAAGGCGTAGCCCTTGCGGCCGCCTTCGAGCGCGGCGACGCAGTCTTCGTAGGCGAAGCGGGTCGGGTTGTGCGAGCGCGAGTATTCGAAGCCCTGGTGATCGCCCGGACTGCGCTGCACATAGGTGCTGGTGGCGTAGATCGGCGTCATCACCGCGCCGGTGCTCGGGTCGGGTTTCTGTCCGGCGTGGATGGCGCGCGTGCCGAGGCCGCGCACGAGTTTCGACTGGGCCATGATTCACCTCGAAATGGGCGCGTAGCGTAGCGCGGCGGCTAACATGGCCGCATCCATCCGCGAAGGTCCGCCATGCGTCGTCTCGTCCTGTTGTTCCTCCTGACCTGCAGTAGCGCCGTGGCCATGGCCGCGGCACCAACCAGCGTGCCCGACGTGACGCCCGAGGACTATGCGCGCGCGCTGCCAAGCGCACCGAAGATCGGCCTCGTGCTCGGCGGCGGCGGCGCCCGCGGCGCGGCCCACATCGGCGTGCTCAAGGTGCTGGAGCGCGAACACATTCCGGTGCACGCCATTGCCGGCACCTCGATGGGCTCGATCGTCGGCGGCCTGTACGCGGCCGGCTACACGCCGGAAGAGATCGAGGCGCTGATCGCGTCGATCGACTGGAAGGACTTCTTCAGCGACGACCCGGCACGCGCCGACCTGCCGATGCGGCGCAAGGACGAGGACTATCGCGACCTGCTCGACTTCAAGCTCGGCCTGCGCGACGGCAAGCTGATCGCGCCGCGCGGCGTGCTCCAGGGACAGAAGTTCCTGAACCTGTTGCGGCGCATGCTGATGCCGTACTGGCGCCTGAAGAATTTCGATGCGTTGCCGATTCCGTTCCGCGCCATCGGCACCGACATCGGCCGCGGCGAACAGGTGGTGTTCAAGGACGGCGATTTGTCGCTCGCCATCCGCGCCAGCATGTCGGTGCCCGGCGCGTTCGCGCCGATCCGCGTCGACGGCCGGCTGATGGTCGACGGCGGCATCGTCAACAACGTGCCGGTCGACATCGTCAAGGCGATGGGCGTGGATCGCGTCATCGTCGTCGATGTCGGCGAACCGCTGGCGGAAGAGGAGACCCTGGGCTCGCCGCTGTCGATCACGATGCAGATGATCACGCTGCTGATGAAGCAGCGGACCGACCAGGCGCTGGCGGGCATGAGTCCCGAGGACGTGCTGATCCGCCCCGACCTCGGCGCGATGAGCAGCGCCGCGTTCGATCGCGCGATCTCGACGGTCGCACTGGGCGAGCAGGCGGCCGATGCCGTGGTCGCCAAGTTGCGTCCGCTGGCGCTGCCGGCCGACGCCTACGCCGCGGTGCGTTCGACGCAGCGCCGCATCGAATTCGAGGTGCCGCCGATCGATTTCGTCGAAGTCAGCGCCAAGCGCACGCGCGCGCCGCTGTTCGTGCACACGGCGATGCGCGGCCTGGTCGGCAAGCCGCTGGACGACGCCGATGTCGAGCGGCGCGTCGCCGACGCCTACGGCACCGGCCACTACGAACGCATCCTGTACAAGCTGGCGCGACGCGGCGATTCCACCGGCCTGCTGATCACGCCGGTCGACAAGGGCTGGGGCCCGAACTTCGTCGGCTTCGGCCTGCAGCTGTCGGACGACTTCAACGGCCGCAGCGACTATCAGCTGGCGGCCGAAGCGACCTTCACCGGACTGTCCGAGCATGGCGCCGAAGCGCGCGTACGCGCCGACCTCGGCCGCGTCGCCGCGCTCGGCGGCGAGTGGTACCAGCCCTGGGGCGATCGCGGTCAGTACTACTGGAACCCCGAGATCCGCTTCGATGCGCGCAACCAGACCTTCGCCGGCGATAGCGGGCAACTGGACGCACGCTTGCGCCGGGCCCTGGTCGGCGCGCGCATCGGCGCCAACATCGGCCGCAGCTGGCGCATCGAAGGCGGATACGAGTACAGCCACAACCGTGCCCAGATCCAGACCGGCCAGCTGCCCGTGCCGGGCGTCACCGGCATCACCTCGGACGCCAGCAGTTTCGTGCTCGCGCTCGACCACGACAGCCTCGACGATCTCGGTTTCCCGACGCGCGGACGCCGCGGCGCCGCGGAACTGACGATCACGCGCCCCGGCCTCGGCTCGGACGCCAACGGCGAAGTCTTGCGCGCCGACTGGTATCGCGCCTTCTCGTTCGATCGCCACCGCCTGCTCGTCGGCGCCGAAGCGCAGACCGCCTGGGGCGAACCGGAAGCCTTCAGCGCCCTCGCGACGCTCGGCGGCTTCACGCGCCTGTCGGGCTTCGGCGAACGCGACCTCAGCGGCGAACACAGCGCACTGGCCCGCGCCATCTACTACCGCCGCTTCGGCGACATGTCGCGACTGTTCGCCCTGCCCGCCTACATCGGCGCCAGCGTCGAAGCCGGCAACGTCTGGGACAGCCGCGAAGCCGTCAGCGTCGACTCGCTGATCTACGCCGGCTCCGTCTTCGTCGGCATCGACTCCCCGCTCGGCCCCATCTTCCTCGGCTACGGCCAGGCCGAAGGCGGCGAAGACTCCGTCTACCTCAGCTTCGGATCGCTGTTCGGGGAAAGGCGGTGAGGCTCACTGCACCCGTCGCCGCAAATAGTTCAGCAGGTCGATGCGGGTGATGAGGCCGAGGAACCTGTCGGCTTCGGTGACGATGGCGACGTGGCCCTTGTCGAAGACCGGCAGCAAGGCTTCGATGGGCGACTTCACGTCGAGCTTGTCGAGCTTGGTGACCATCGCAGTGGACACCTTGTCGCGGAACTTGGCCTCGTCGCCGTACACGTGCATCAGCACGTCGCTTTCGTCGACGATGCCGACCAGCTGCTCGCCGTCCATCACCGGCAACTGCGAGACGTCGTACAGCTTCATGCGCTGGTAGGCGACGGTGAGCAGATCGTTCGGACCGATGACGACGGTGTCGCGCTGCGAATACGGGCGGTTGATCAGGTCGCGCAGGTCGTTGTGCACGGTGCGTTCGAGGAAGCCGTTGTCGAGCATCCAGTAGTCGTTGTACATCTTCGACAAATACTTGTTGCCGGTGTCGCAGACGAAGGCGACCACGCGCTTCTTCGTGGTCTGCTCGCGGCAGTATTTCAGCGCCGCGGCGAGGATGGTGCCGCTCGACGAGCCGCCGAGGATGCCTTCCTTCGACAACAGTTCGCGCCCGGCCAGGAAACTTTCCTTGTCGCTGATCGCGTAGGCCTTCTTCACGCGGGTGAAGTCGCTGATCGGCGGCAGGAAGTCCTCGCCGATGCCTTCGACCATCCAGCTCGCCGACTTCTCGCTGAGCGTGCCGCGGTTGATGTATTCCTCGAGGATGGAGCCGACCGGATCGGCGATCACCAGCTCGACGTTCGGCGCCTCGCGCGCGAAGTAGCGCGACAGCCCGGTCATCGTGCCGCTGGAGCCGACGCCGAAAACGATGGCGTCCATGTTCCGATCCATGTCGGCATGGATCTCGGGGCCGGTGACTTCCTCGTGCGCCTTCGGGTTGTTCGGATTGCCGAACTGGTTGATGAAGTAGGCGCCGGGCGTGTCCTTGGCGATCTGCGCGGCCAGATCCTGGTAGTAGGCGGGATGGCCCTTGGCGACATCGGAGCGCGTCAGCACGACCTCCGCGCCCATGGCCTTGAGATTGAAGATCTTCTCGCGGCTCATCTTGTCCGGCACCACGAGCACGAGCTTGTAGCCCTTCTGCTGCGCCACCAGCGCCAGCCCGATGCCGGTATTGCCGGCCGTGCCTTCGACCAGGGTTGCGCCCGGCCGGATGTGCCCTGCGCGCTCGGCGGCCTCGATCATCGACAGGCCGATGCGGTCCTTGATCGAGCCGCCCGGGTTCGCGCTCTCGAGTTTCAGATACAGCTCGCAGAGACCGGTGTCGAGGTTCTGCACCTTGACCATCGGCGTCTTGCCGATCAGTTCGAGCACGCTGTTGAAGTGGGGCATGGCCGGCATCCGCAATGATTGAGCGCGCGATGATAGCCGCCGCGCCGCACATGCGACGACCGAAAAAACGGACGGCCGGGGCATACGCCGCCGGCCGCCGCCGAGGAGCACCGTCTGCTTGCGCAATCCGTTACGGGTGCTCCTGCCGCAGGGTCCTGCCCTGCACGATTCCTGCCGCACTTCGTGTGCGGCGACGCGTCAAACCCTGTGCTCCCAGATGTGGGTGAGCTTGTCCTTGGCCCACAACTTCTCTTTCTTCAACCGACCCAAGGTGACGTCGTCGATGGGCAACACGCCCAGTTCGGCGTCACGGACCTGCTTGTCGAGCTCGCGGTGCTTGAGGAACAGGCTCCGGAATTCCGGGCTCTGGCTCATCATCGCCTCGACCTCACGCTGTTGTGCTTCGAACATCAGCTGACCTCCTCTGCATGCAAAGGCGCCACGGCGCGCCGCGCGACCGGAACGTCGACGGCGTGGGGGTGCGCGTGGTTGGGACTCAGGCCCGGATGGCGGAAGTTCGCGTGCATTCGCGCGCGGGCCACACGGTGGTGGTCGGCGGCGGATTCCTCGAGACAGCAGCACGCTTGCATCGTCGGACCTTCCTGCCATGCCGCGATCGGAACGGAGCGGCATGTGGCCTGAACCTACTCCGATCCCGAAAGCCCGGCAAGCCGAAAATTTCAGCCTGCAGATTCAGTCATTTGCGCGTTAAGAACGTGTTATTTGCCGAGCAGGATGATCTCGACGCGACGGTTGCGGGCCTTGCCTTCGGCACTGTCGTTCGGGGCCACCGGCACGTCCTCGCCACGACCGATCGCAGTCATGCGCGCGGCGTCGACACCACGCGCCGCAAGCGCCGCCATGACCGCCTCGGCGCGCTGCTGCGACAGCACCTGATTGGCATTGTTGCTGCCGCTGGCGTCGGTATGGCCCTCGATGCGGACCTTGCGCGTGGTGTCGCGGTTGACGAATTCGATGACGCTGTCGAGGTTCGCGATCGCGTCCGGCTGCAGTTGCGAGCGCCCCGGCGAGAACACCGCCTCGCCCAGCGTCATCACGCTGCCGCGGGCCTCTTCGTGCGCGGTCAGCGACTGCATCTGCAGGCGCAGGCTGTCGGCGGCGGCGACCGCGAGTTCGGCCTCGCGCTTGGCCAGTTCGGCTTCCGCCGATTGGGCTTCGGCGACGCGTCGGGCCTGATCGGCCTCGGCCCGCGCAGCCTCCGCCTGAGCGGCGTTTTCGGCCGATTCGGCGCGTGCGGCCTCGGCATCGCTGCGCGCACGCTCGACTTCTTCGGCGCGCGCCAGCGACTGCAGGCGCAGCTTTTCGGCTTCGAGTCGCGACATCTCGGCGTCGCGCCGGCTGGTTTCGAGCAGGATCTGGTCGCGTTCGCGCTGCAGCTGCGTCAAGCGACGTTCTTCGCGCACCGCATTGGCGGTCGCAATCGCACCGTCGAGGCGACGTTCGGCCAGATAGACCAGATGCGCACGCTCGTCGCCGCGCGCGCCCGCCTTCATCAAGGCCAGCGTTTCACGCACGCGCGCCGTCTCGGCCGGCGCGAGACCGCCGATCTCGGGGTCGTTCTCGAACGCATGCAACTGCTGTTCGATGCGCTCGTACTCGAGGTCGCGCTTGGCCGCGAGCAGGGGCGCGGTGCAGACCAGCAGTGCCAGCGGAAACAGACGCAGCACGGACTTCATGGCGTCTCCCCCAGCAGCTCGGCACGCAATTTTGCATTCTCGGCGGCCTGGGCGTCGGCAGCCGAGCGCAGCCGCGCCACGCGCGCCCGCGCCATCGCCAGTTCCGCGTCGGCTTCGGCCTGGGCCGCGAGTCGCGCCGCCAGTTTGTTGTTCCCCGCGGCCAAGGCTTCGCGCGCCTGCGCCACGCGATCCTGCGCGAACTGGAGTTCGACCGGCGCATAGATTTCGGCCTCGGCGGCCAACGCGCCCTGAACCAGCATCGACGAACGATCGACGTCCCCGGTCGGCATCGGCGTGGACGCGCAAGCGACCAGGCACAGGCTCAAAACCGGACCGGCAAGATGGATTTTCAACCGCGAAAATGTCATAAGTCGCACGCACTCTGGTCGTGGGCTATTGTGGAAAGCCGACGCCGCGTTTGCAACGACGAATCCCAGATCACGCGAGGCCCGCATGGACATCGGCTACTTCCTCAAACTGATGGCGGAAAAGGGTGCGTCGGACATGTTCCTGACCACCGGCGCGCCGGTGAACATCAAGGTCGAGGGCAAACTCTACCCGCTCGGCAACACCGGACTGCCCGGCGGCATGGTCAAGAAGATCGCCTATTCGTTGATGGACGAAGGCCAGGTGCCGCAGTTCGAACGCGACCTGGAATTGAATGTCGCCATTGCGGTGAAGGAAGCCGGTCGCTTTCGCGTCAACGTGTTCAAGCAGCGCGGCGAGGTCGGCATGGTGATCCGTGCGATCAAGAGCGAGATCCCGAACTTCGAATCGCTGAAGCTGCCGAGAGTGCTGGCCGATCTGATCATGGAGCCTCGCGGCCTGATCCTGGTGGTCGGCGCGACGGGTTCGGGCAAATCGACGACGCTGGCGGCGATGATCGACCACCGCAACACCGGCACCAGCGGCCACATCCTCACCATCGAAGACCCGATCGAATTCCTGCACCGGCACAAGAAGTCCATCGTCAACCAGCGCGAGGTCGGGCTCGACACCAAGAGCTACCACGAGGCCCTGAAGAACGCGATGCGCGAGGCCCCGGACGTGATCCTGATCGGCGAAATCCGCGACCAGGAAACGATGGAAGCGGCGATCGCGTTCTCGGAGACCGGCCATCTGTGCCTGGCGACGCTGCACTCGAACAACGCCGACCAGACCATCGAGCGCATCCTGAACTTCTTCCCGGAAACGGCGCACAAGAACATCCTGATGAACCTGTCGCTGAACCTGAAGGCGGTGGTGTCGCAGCGCCTCGTCGTCGGCAAGGACGGCAAGCGCC
>JBGASK010000132.1:0-12189 GCA_044229785.1 Ahniellaceae bacterium | reverse complement strand
CAGCGCAGCGAAGCCTCGGATCTCGGCGGCACCATGCGTCTCGGTGCGCAGGAATGCCGCGTCCAGCTCGGCACCCTGGCCTACCAGCTGTACGGCAAGGACGTGATCAGCGAGCGCCATCGCCATCGTTACGAATTCAACAACCGCTATCTCGATCGCTTCGCCGAACTCGGCATGGTGTTCTCGGGCAAGTCGATGGACGACAGTCTGGTCGAGATGATCGAGTACCGCGACCACCCCTGGTTCCTGGCTTGCCAGGCGCATCCGGAGTTCCTGTCGACCCCGCTGAAGGGTCATCCGCTCTTCGTCGGTTTCGTCACGGCTGCCCTGGCGCACCAGCGCAACCGGCAGCCGCGCGAGGTCGCGGCATGAAGCTGCTCGACTTCGAGATCGGCCTCGATCGTCCGTTCTTCCTGATCGCCGGACCCTGCGTCGTCGAAAGCGAACAGTTGCAGATCGACACTGCCGGCACGCTCAAGGAAATCGCCGGCGAGCTCGGCATTCCTTTCATTTTCAAGTCCAGCTTCGACAAGGCCAACCGTTCCTCCGACAAGAGTTTCCGCGGGCCGGGCATGGCCGAAGGCCTGCGCATCCTGTCCGAAGTGAAGCGTCAGCTCGGCGTGCCGCTGCTGACCGACGTGCACGAATACACGCCCTTCGATGACGTCGCGGCGGTGGTGGACGTGTTGCAGACGCCGGCCTTCCTGTGCCGCCAGACCGATTTCATCCAGGCGGTGGCGCGCACGATGAAGCCGGTGAACATCAAGAAGGGCCAGTTCCTCGCGCCTTGGGACATGAAACACGTGGTCGAAAAGGCACGCGCGGTCGGCAACGAACAGATCATGGTCTGCGAGCGCGGCGCCAGCTTCGGCTACAACAACCTGGTTTCCGACATGCGCTCGCTCGTGGTGATGCGCGAAACCCGGTGTCCGGTGGTGTTCGACGCCACCCATTCGGTGCAGTTGCCGGGCGGGCAGGGCGCGTCCAGCGGCGGTCAGCGCGAATTCGTGCCGGCCTTGTCGCGTGCCGCGGTCGCGGTGGGTGTCGCCGGCCTGTTCATGGAAACCCATCCGGACCCGGACAAGGCCTTGTCGGACGGTCCGAATGCCTGGCCGCTCGGCAAGATGCGGGCGCTGCTGGAAACGCTGATGGCGATCGACCGCGCCGTGAAGTCCACGGATATCGGATAGGTTCGCGCCGCGTTCGTCCTGCGCTGGTCGAAGGGCGTTCGATACGCATAAAAAAACGGCCCGATTGCTCGGGCCGTTCTCGTTTCTGCGGATGGCGTCGAGGTCAGTCGGCGCGTTGCTGACGCAGGGCGAAGGCCGCGACCAGCAGCGACAGCAAGGTCAGGGCAATCCAGTTCAGGGTCGGCACCGGCACGCCCGGGGTCAGCACGGCAAAGCCGGTCGGATCGCCGTTGGCGGCGGTGGCCGGATCATCCGTGGTCCGCGTGGCGTCATTGGTGCCATCGCCGTCGCTGTCATAGCTGATCGTGCCCTGATTCGCGATCACGCCGCTCGCGGTCGGGTTGATGGTCGCGGTGATGGTGATGGTCACCGAGCCGGCCGCCGCGATCGTGCCGTTCCAGGTCACTGTGTTGGTGCCGACGGTGGCGAGCGCCGTGCCCGAACTGGCCGTGGCGCTGACCAGCGTCAGACCTGCGGGCAGCACGTCGGTGAATTCGTCGCCCGGATTGTCCTGTTGGGCGCCGAGGCCGGCATTGGTCAAGGTCACCGTGTAGGTCACCGGCGTGGTGGCGAGGAAGCTGCCGCTGACCGTCTTGGTGCCACTGACATCGGCCGGCGACAACACCGTAGTGGTGTCGGTGGCGCTGTTGTTGGCCGGATCCGGATCGCCGGCGCCGGCGCCCGTCGCCACCGTGGCGGTATTCGACAGGACGCCCACGGCGCTGCCCGATACCGCGCAGGTCGCGGTGTAGGTCACGCTGGCACCGGACGGCAGGTTCGCCGTATCGCCGATGTTGCCGCTGCCGGAAGCGGTGCAGGTCCCGCCACCGGCGCCGACGCAGGTCCAGGTGCAGGTCAGGCCGGCCGGGAAGGTGTCGGTCACCGTGCTGCCCGGCGCATCGCTTGGCCCCGGGTTGCTGGCGACGATGGTGTAGGTCAGCGAGCCGCCTGCCAGAACCGAGGTGACGCCGTCGGTCTTGGTGATGGACAGGTCGGCACTGGGTGCCAGCGTGTCGGTGTCGGTGGCGCTGTTGTTGCCCGGCGTCGGGTCGGTGATGCCGCCCGCGGCGGTCACGGTGGCCGTGTTCGACAGCGTGCCCGTCGCGGCGGCCGAAATGCTGCAGGTCGATGTGTAGGTGACGCTGCCGCCCGCCGGCAGATTGGCCGTGTCGTTGATGTTGCCCGCGAACGGACCGGCGGTGCAGGTACCGCCGCCAGCGCCGACACAGGTGGTCGAGCAGGTCAGCGACGCCGGGAAGGTGTCGGCCACGGTGCTGCCCGGAGCATTGCTGGGCCCGGCATTGCTGCTGGTGATGACGTAGATCGCCGTGCCGCCCGGAGTTGCGGTCGTCACGCCGTCGGTCTTGGTGATGGCGAGGTCGGCCTGCGGCGTCAGCGTGTCGGTATCGGTGGCGCTGTTGTTGCCCGGCGTCGGGTCGGTGATCGCGCTCGACACCGTGGCGGTATTCGACAGCGAACCCGTCGCCGAAGCGGAGATCGCGCAGCTCGAGGTGTAAGTCACGCTGCCACCGGACGGCAGGTTCACGCCGCTGTCGTTGATGTTGCCGGCGAACGGACCGGCCGCACCGCAGGTGCCGCCACCGGCGCCGCTGCAGGTCGTCGAACACGTCAGGGTGGCCGGGAAAGTGTCGGCCACGGTCGCACCGGTCACCGCATCGGGCCCGGCATTGCTGGCGGTGATCGTGTAGGTCACCGAAGCGCCCGGCACGGCCGTCGTCACGCCGTCGGTCTTGGTGATCGACAGATCGGCCGACAACGCGCGGCAGGCGGTCACGGTCACGTCGTCCACGGCGAGGCCGCCGAAGTTGACGGACGTGTCGCTGTCCAGATGGAAACGGACTTCGGAGTTGAGGCCGGCCAGCGTGTCGGCACGGACGCTGAACACGCCCCAGCCGGCGCTGCCGCCGATGTTGACCTGCGGATTGCCGGTACCGGCGCTGGCACTGATCGGGGTCGGGTCCAGCCACTCGTACAGACGCACCGGGGTGGCGCCGCCGACTTGCTGGAAGTCGACGAACATGTGGTCGAAGTTCGCGGTCTCGACCTGGTGGCGTTGTGCCCAGGTCACGACGACCGGCGCGGAGAGGCCTGCCAGGTTGATGTTCGGCGACAGCAGGTCCTGATTGCTGCTGGCGTTGTAGGTGCCGGTGAGGTCCGTTTTCCAGCAGTTCACGCCGCTGTTGCAGGTGCTGAATCCAGCGACCGGATTGGCCGTGGTGGTTGCAACGGTCGCAGGCAGACCGAGAGCCCACTCGTCCTGGGTGCCGCTATGGGTGAATCCGGCGGCACCGCTTTCGAAGTCCGTCGAATACACGGTCTGGGTCGCAAAGCCCGGCGGGCAGGTCGGCGGCGGCGGCGCTTCGCAGACGCGCAATGACCAGCTGGTCAGTGTGCCGCCATTGGCATCGGCAACGTCGTCGCGCAAGTCCAGCGTCCAGGTACCACCGGCGTTTTCACCGTCGACCAGATTCAGCCGATATGCCCCCGAAGTGCTGGCGGTGCCGGCGGTCGAGTTGTTTTCGGGTTTGACCTGAAGCCCCTTCAACGCCGTGAAGGCCGGAACCATGCCTGCTTCGTCGTCGAACACGGTATCCATCTGCGTCTGCCCACCCGTGGCGGCGGCACCGATGTCGGTGAACAGGCCGATGTCGTTGCCGGCCGGCGAGCGCAGGTGTGCGTCGATCTGGTTCATCACCGCATGGTTGAGCAGGATCTCGACGTCGAGGTCGGCGATGCGCGGATTGCCGGGCACGGTGATGGTCGACGACACCAGACCAGTGCCGGGGCCGATGGTCTGCGGCACATTGGTGCTGGTGTAGGTGGTGCAGTTCACGCCCTCGGTCGCGGCGGGGTGCACGCTGACGCTGAGGTGGTAGGTCGAGGTCGGGCCGCCGGTCGCCGCCGACGCCGAATCGACGAAGGCGAAGTAGGTGCCGGCCGTCTTCACGGTCATGAACAGGGCTTCGGACGGGCGGTTCGGATTGGGTGCCACGTCGCCGGTGCCGGCGTCGTCGACCACGCCCGCGTTCAGCGTCAGGCTGTACCAGTCTTGTTCGGTCGCTACCGCCGGATTGCGCGTGCCGCTGACCCAGCCGTTTGCCGGCAGCGGATTGGCCGTGGCCGGCGTGTCGTTCGCTTCCACTTCGGGCGTCGGCGCGCCGCTCTGGATGCGGAAGTGCAGTTCGTACGACCGCTCCGACGTGGTGCCGGCGGTGAAGTCGTTGACCTTGAGGAAATACGTGCCCGTGGTCGGGATCACGGCGCCGGCGATCGAGGAAGACAGCCCGGCAAAGCTGCCGTTGTCGTCGTCGAACTCGATCACGGTCGTGCCGTCCGAGGCCAGCAAGGTGAGTTGGCTGTCGGTGCTGTTGCCGGCCGAGAACGAAGTCATGGTGGCGGCGTAGATGCGGTCGCCGGCGTTGGCGGTGAAGCTGTAGAAGTCGACGTCGCCGTTGGGGAACAGCGGCGCCCGCACCACGATGTTTCCGCTCGCGATCGGCGTGGCGGTGGCGGTTGTGCCGTTCGGCTCGACTTCCGCGCCGTAGCCCTGTCCGAGCACGGCTTTCGTGTAGCGCAAGCCATTCGGCAGGGCATAGGGCGCGCTTGGGCGTGCCGCCACTTCTCCCTTGATTTCGGCAGGCATGGCCGCCGGATCGATGCTCATGATCTGGACATCGGCCAGTGCCGACGTCGACAGCACGGCGAACAGCACGGACCAGCATCCGACACTGCGAATACGCGGTTTCATCAAGTCTTCCCCAAGACAACGCGCCAGGGCGGGCGGTGAACCCCACCGACCGGGCTGGCGGCGCGAGTGCGCAAGGTAATGCGAATTGCGTCACGCGTCGAGTCTGCGGCTTTTCGTCCAGGCGCCCAGCGATTAGGATCGCCGGATGAACCGCGTCGCCACTCCCGTCATTCTGTTCGGCGCGTCCGGCCGCATGGGCCAGGAGATGCTCCGGCTGGCCCCGGACCGAATGGACGTCGAGATCGTGGCCGCGCTGATCCGGCCGGGCGCACGCCAGGTCGGCGAGCCGGTCTGGCCGGAGCGCGCGGATGCGCTGGCCTACGAGACGGTGCTGGAACCGGAGCGCCAGGCCGACGTGCTGGTCGATTTCTCCAATGCCGCCAGTTTCGACGCCGCGCTGGCGCTGGCGGTCGATCGGGAAATGGCCTTTGTCAGCGGCACCACCGGACTGAGCGACCTGCAGCGCGAGTCGCTGGAGCAGGCGGCGGCACGCATCCCGGTCCTGTGGTCGGCGAACTTCAGCCTCGGCGTGGCCTTGCTGCGGCGCATGGCCGCGGACGCGGCGCGCGTGCTCGGCGAGGAATTCGACGTCGAGATCATCGAAGCCCATCATCGCCACAAGCGCGATGCGCCCTCGGGCACGGCGCTGACCCTGGGGCGGGCGGTCGCGGAAGCGCGTGGCCGCACCATCGAAGAGGTCGGCGTCTTTGCGCGCCACGGCCACATGGACGAACGCGCCCGTGGCGAAATCGGTTTCGCCACCGTTCGCGGCGGCGACGTGGTGGGCGACCACACCGTACTGTTCGCCGGCGACGGCGAACGCCTCGAATTCACCCATCGGGCCAGCACCCGTGCCGTGTTCGCGCGCGGCGCCTTGGTGGCTGCGCGCTGGATCGCCGGCCGTTCGGCCGGTCGTTACACATTGGATCAGGCGGTCGAAGCCACCTGACGCCGGCAAAAACGCATCGCGCGGACGTGGTGCGCTGCAGTAGAATCCGCGCCCGCTCGCGGCGTCTGCCGCACCGACCTCCGGAGCGTTCCATGCCGACCCTTCCTGCCCTGCTGGCCCTTGCGGACGGCAGCCTGTTTCATGGCGTCTCGATCGGCGCCGATGGCATCACCACCGGCGAAGTCGTGTTCAACACGGCGATGACCGGCTATCAGGAAATCCTCACCGATCCGTCCTACAGCCGCCAGATCGTCACCCTGACCTATCCGCACATCGGCAACACCGGCTGCAACGACGACGACGTCGAATCGACCGCCGTGCATGCCGCCGGGCTGATCGTGCGCAGCGCCACCCGACACAGCGACCAATGGCGCGCCACGATGTCGCTGCCGGACTACCTGCACAAGCACGGCATCGTCGGCATCGCCGAGATCGACACCCGCCGCCTGACGCGCGTCCTGCGCGAGAAGGGTGCGCAGAACGGCTGCATCGTCGCCGGTGCGGCCGCAGCCGATGTCGAAGCCGCACTCGCTGCGGCGCGGGCCTTCCCGGGCCTGAAAGGCATGGATCTGGCCAAGGTGGTCACCACCCCGAAGCCCTACGCCTGGGACGCAGGCAGCTTCGACATCGACCGCGGCAGCGCGCCGCGCGAAACCGGCGAGCTGCATGTCGTCGCCTACGATTTCGGCATCAAGCACAACATCCTGCGCATGCTGGTCGATCGCGGTTGCCGCGTCACCGTGGTGCCGGCACAGACCCCCGCGGCCGTGGTGCTGGCGTTGAAGCCGGACGGCGTGTTCCTGTCCAACGGGCCCGGCGATCCGGAGCCCTGCGACTACGCCATCGCCGCGATCAGGACCTTCATCGCCGAACGCGTGCCGACCTTCGGCATCTGCCTCGGCCATCAGTTGCTCGGCCTCGCGGCCGGCGCGAAGACGCTGAAGATGAAGTTCGGTCATCATGGGGCCAACCACCCGGTGATCGATCTGGACAGCGGTCGCGTGATGATTTCCTCGCAGAATCATGGCTTCGCCGTCGATGAAGCCACGCTGCCGGCGAACGTGCGTGCCACGCATCGGTCGTTGTTCGACGGTTCCCTGCAGGGCATCGCGTTGACCGACGTGCCGGCCTACAGCTTCCAGGGGCATCCGGAAGCCAGCCCCGGACCGCACGACGTGGCGCGTGTGTTCGATCCGTTCGTGCGCGAAATGCATGCGCGCCGTGGCGCGAAACATGCATCGATCGCCACAGTCTCCGCTTGAACGAGGTTGCGACGATGCTGGGCCGGTGGCTGTGCCTGGGATTCTGTGCCGTGCCGATCGCCGCGATCGCACAGCAGAAACCCGTGTTCGATCCGCTGAATCCGCCGGAAACGGCGGTCGTCGAGCCGCAGCGCACGGAACACGCTGCGGGCAAGGCGGCCGCCCCCGTCGAAACCATGGTGGTGACGCCCGAGCCTGAGCCGGCACCGGGGCCCGTGCCCGCCGCGGCACCCGTTGCCGCTCCGGCGGCCGTCAAGCCCGCCCCCGTCGCCAAACCGCTGGCCGCACCTGTCGTTCCGAGCGTCCCGCGCGTCGTCGCCTATGACGAACTGGAAGCGCAGGTCGGCAAGCAGATCCGCATCAGGACCAATCTGCGCACCCAGCGAACCGGCATCTTGAAGCGCTACAACCGCGCCGTGCTGATCATCGAGGACCGCAGCCGCGGTTTCGCGATGGACGTCGAGATCCCGCGCCCGACCGTCGTCGAAGTCACCCTGCTCGACTGATACCGCGGCTTTCGGGCGATCTGGCGGCATTCGGCGCTCTGCCGCGAAACCGGAACCTCATCCGGGTAGAATCCGCGGCATCCACATCCATCGAACCGTCCTGCGCGCGAGCGCGGGGCCGAGGTGCTTATGCCCAAGCGTTCCGATCTGAAGACCATCCTGATCATCGGTGCCGGTCCCATCGTCATCGGCCAGGCCTGCGAGTTCGATTATTCCGGCGCCCAGGCCTGCAAGGCGCTGAAGGCCGAGGGCTACCGGGTCGTGCTGGTGAACTCGAATCCGGCGACCATCATGACCGACCCCGAGATGGCGGACGCGGTCTACATCGAACCGATCAACTGGCGCACGATCGAACGCATCATCGCCAAGGAACGCCCGGATGCGGTGCTGCCGACCATGGGCGGACAGACCGCGCTGAACACCGCGCTCGATCTCGCCGACCACGGCGTGCTGGAAAAGTACGGCGTGGAGATGATCGGCGCTTCGCGCGACGCCATCCGCATGGCCGAGGACCGCGAACTGTTCCGCCGCGCCATGCTCGACATCGGTCTCGAATGCCCGAAGGCCGAAGTGGCGCGTACCCTCGACCAGGCGCTCGACATCCAGACCCGCGTCGGTTACCCGACCATCATCCGCCCGAGCTTCACGCTCGGCGGTTCCGGCGGCGGCATCGCCTACAACCGCGAGGAATTCGTCGAGATCGTCAATCGCGGTCTCGAACTCTCGCCGACCAGCGAAGTCCTGGTCGAGGAATCGGTGCTGGGCTGGAAGGAATTCGAGATGGAAGTGGTCCGCGACAAGGCGGACAACTGCATCATCGTCTGCTCGATCGAGAACTTCGACCCGATGGGCGTGCACACCGGCGACTCGATCACCGTCGCGCCGGCGCAAACACTCACCGACAAGGAATATCAGCGCCTGCGCGACGCCAGCATCGCGGTGCTGCGCAAGATCGGCGTCGACACCGGCGGCTCCAACGTGCAGTTCGGCGTGAACAGCGAGAACGGCCGCGTCGTCGTCATCGAGATGAATCCGCGGGTGTCGCGCTCGTCCGCATTGGCCTCGAAGGCCACGGGATTTCCGATCGCCAAGATCGCGGCCAAGCTCGCCGTGGGTTACACGCTGGACGAACTGCGCAACGACATCACCGGCGGTCTCACGCCGGCCTCGTTCGAACCGGCGATCGACTACGTCGTCACCAAGATCCCGCGCTTCGCGTTCGAAAAGTTCCCGGCCGCGGATTCGCGCCTGACCACGCAGATGAAGTCGGTCGGCGAAGTCATGGCCATGGGCCGCACCTTCCAGGAATCGCTGCAGAAGGCCTTGCGTGGTCTGGAAACCGGCAAGATCGGTCTCGACCCGATGCGCGCGGATTTCGCGAGCGACGACGTGCTGATCGAACTCAAGCGCCAGTTGCGCGAACCGGGCCCGGAACGCATCTTCCACGTCGCCGACGCCTTCCGCGCCGGCTTGACGCGTGCGCAGGTCTACGAGCTCAGCTTCATCGATCACTGGTTCCTGCGCGAGATCGAAGCGCTGGTGCAGATGGAGCAGGTGGTTGCGCAGCAAGGATTGGCCGCGCTGGATGCGAAGCGCTTGCTCGAGCTGAAACGCGCCGGCTTTTCCGACGCGCGCCTGGCGCAACTGGTCGGCACCAACGAAGACGCGATCCGCCATCTGCGTCGCGCGCTGAACGTGCGCCCGGTCTACAAGCGCGTCGATTCCTGCGCTGCCGAGTTCGCGACCAGCACCGCCTACATGTATTCGACCTACGAGGAAGAATGCGAAGCGGAGCCGACGAACCGCGACAAGATCATCGTGCTCGGCGGCGGCCCGAACCGCATCGGCCAAGGCATCGAGTTCGACTACTGTTGCGTCCATGCCGCCCTGGCGCTGCGCGAGGATGGTTTCGAGACCATCATGGTCAACTGCAATCCGGAGACCGTCTCGACCGATTACGACACTTCAGACCGCCTGTACTTCGAGCCGCTGACGCTCGAGGACGTGCTCGAGATCGTCGACAAGGAAAAGCCCAAGGGCGTCATTGTTCAGTACGGCGGACAGACGCCGCTGAAGCTCGCGCGCGCACTCGAGGCCAACGGCGTGCCGGTGATCGGCACCTCGCCGGATTCGATCGACCTGGCCGAAGACCGCGAACGCTTCCAGAAGCTCGTCGACCAACTCGGCCTGCTGCAGCCGCCGAACCGCACTGCGCGCAATCCGGACGAGGCGCTCGCGCTGGCGCGCGGCATCGGTTATCCGCTGGTCGTGCGCCCGAGTTACGTGCTCGGCGGTCGCGCGATGGAAGTGGTCTATTCCGACGCCGATCTGAAGCGTTACATCACCGACGCCGTGCGCGTGTCGAACGAATCGCCGGTGCTGCTCGACCGCTTCCTCGACAATGCCGTCGAAGTCGACGTCGATGTCATCGCGGACAGCGAGGGCAATGTGCTGATCGGCGGCATCATGGAGCACATCGAGGAAGCCGGGGTGCATTCCGGCGACAGTTCGTGTTCGCTGCCGCCGTATTCGCTGTCGGCATCGATCCAGGATCGGCTGCGCGAGCAGGTGCGCGCGATGGCGAAGGCGCTCAAGGTCATCGGCCTGATGAATACGCAATTCGCGATCCAGGGCGAAACCATTTTCGTGCTGGAAGTGAACCCGCGCGCTTCGCGCACCGTGCCCTTCGTGTCCAAGGTGACGGGTCTGCCGCTGGCCAAGGTGGCGGCGCGTTGCATGGCCGGTCGCACCTTGGCGGAGCAGGGCGCCACGCGCGAGATCGTGCCGGGCTACTACTCGGTCAAGGAAGCGATCTTCCCGTTCGCGAAGTTCCAGGGCGTCGATCCGATCCTTGGCCCCGAGATGCGTTCGACCGGCGAAGTGATGGGCGTGGGCCGCAACTTCGGCGAAGCCTTCGCGAAGGCGCACGAGGCCGCGAACATCAAGGCGCCGCCGCTCGGAAAGGTTTTCGTCAGCGTGCGTGATGCCGACAAGCCGCGCGTCGAATCGGTGGCCGAGGAACTGTTGCGTCGCGGCTATTCGATGGTCGCAACCGCCGGCACCTGCGACTATCTGCGCGGTCGCGGATTCCCCTGCGAACGCATCAACAAGGTGCTCGAGGGTCGGCCGCACATCGGCGATGCCATCAAGAACGGCGAGATCGTGTTCATCATCAACACCACCGAAGGCAAGCAGGCGATCGCGGATTCGTTCTCGATCCGCCGCGATGCGTTGCAGCACCGCGTCACCTATTCGACGACGGTGGCCGGCGCACGCGCCTTGCTGCATTCGCTGGACTACCGCAACTCCGAGCGCGTCAGCGCGCTCCAGGAACTTCATCGGGAACTGCAGGCATGAGAAGACCTCCCCTGACCAAGCGCGGCGTCGAACGGCTGCGCGATGAACTGGATCGGCTCAAGTCGGTCGAGCGTCCGCGCATCATCCAGGCGATCGCCGAAGCGCGCGCGCACGGCGACCTCAAGGAAAACGCCGAGTACCATGCGGCACGCGAACAGCAGGGCTTCGTCGAAGGCCGCATCAACGAACTGGAAGCGGCGCTGTCGTTTGCGGAGGTGATCGACGTGAGCCAGCTCAACGCCGGCACGCGCATCGTCTTCGGCGCGACCGTCGATCTGCTCGAGCTGCACAACAACAACGAAGTCACCTATCAGATCGTCGGCGAGCTGGAGGCCGACATCAAGCAGGGACTGATCTCGGTGACCTCGCCGATCGCGCGCATGCTGGTCGGCAAGAGCGAGGGCGATACCGTCGAGGTGGTCGCGGCCAACGGCAGCCGCGAATACGAAATCATCGCGGTGCGTTACGAATAGGCCGATGTCGGGCCTGTTGTGGTTGCCGGCGCGCCGCCATCTCGGGGCGTTCGTCGCGCAGGTGCCGGCGCTGCGTCGCCGGTTGTCGACCGCGACGCGACTGCCTGATCGGGCGCCGGGTTCGTTCCCGTTGTTGGCCGATGCGTTTCCCGGCCTGCCGTCGCCGTTGCCGACCGCAGCATTGACCCGACGCTTCGATGCGCCGGAAAACCACGACGGGCGCTGGTTGCGCGTCGATCCCTGTCACCTGCGGGTCGAAATCGCCGGCGTGCGCATGTTGGCCTGCGCCGATCTGTCGCTGACGGCGGACGAGGCGAGCGGATTCGCCGCGGTCGTGCAGCCGTTGTTCGACGCCGCCGGCTGGGGCTTCGAAGCCGCGCACGCACAACGCTGGTATGCGCAACCCGAGGTCGCGCATCCGGCCGTCGGTGGCGACGCCCCCGAGCATGTGCTCGGGGCCTACATCGATACCGCGCTGCCGCAGGGTGAGGCCGGTCGCGCCACCCGGCTCTGGCTCAACGAACTGCAGATGGCCTTGCATGGCCATCCGTTGAATCGTGCCCGTTGCGATCGCGGCCAGCCCGAGATCAACAGCCTGTGGCTGCACGGCGATGGCGTCGCACCGGCGTCGTTGTCGGCGCGCATCGCTGCCGTGTGGTCCCCGGATGCGCTCGTGCGCGGGT
>JBGASK010000131.1:0-7977 GCA_044229785.1 Ahniellaceae bacterium | reverse complement strand
CCGGGCGTTTCTTTTTGCCGTGATGACCGACGTTTCCCCCTGGCGCCTCTGCGTCGCCCCGATGATGGAATGGACCACGAGTCCCTGCCGCATCTTCCATCGCCTGCTGTCGCCGCATGCCCGCCTGTACACCGAGATGGTGCACGCGAACGCGGCCATCCATGGCGATCGCGCCCGCCTGCTCGGCTTCGAGGCGATGGAACACCCGGTCGCGCTGCAGCTCGGCGGCTCCGAACCGGAGCTCCTGGCCCAAGCCGCGCGCATCGGCGAAGACTTCGGCTACGACGAGATCAACCTCAACTGCGGCTGCCCGAGCGAACGCGTGCAGTCCGGCGCCTTCGGCGCCTGCCTGATGCGCGAACCGAACCTGGTCGGCGACTGCGTCGCGGCCATGCGTGCGGCGGTGGGCGTTCCGGTCACGGTGAAATGCCGCATCGGCGTCGACGAGCAGGACGAGGACGCCGATCTGTTCCGCTTCGTCGAGACCGTGCACCGCGCCGGCTGCGAGGTGTTCGTCGTGCACGCGCGCAAGGCCTGGCTGAAAGGTCTGAGCCCCAAGGAAAACCGCGAGATCCCGCCGCTGAACTACCAGCGCGTGCGGCGCCTGCGCAGCGAATTCCCGCAACTCGCGCTGGTACTGAATGGCGGTCTCGCGTCACGTGCCGCGGTCGCGGGCGTGATCGACGACTTCGACGGCGTGATGATCGGCCGTGCCGCGTATCACGAGCCCTACCTGCTCGCCGAACTCGAACGCGACCTGTTCGACCCGACCTACGCCCTGCCCGACCGCGCCGACGTGCTGCGCGGCCTGCGCCCGCACATCGACGCCCGCCTCGCCCGCGGCGAATCGATCGCGCATTTCACCCGCCACCTGCTCGGCCTCTACCAGAGCCTGCCCGGCGCCCGCCGCTTCCGCCGCGTGCTCAGCGAAAACGCACACCGCCCGGGCGCCAGCTTCGAACTGATCGAACGGGCGATCGCGGAAGTCGCGGGAATTCGGGCTGCGGCCTGAGACTTGGCGACTCGGCCACCTTCATGCACTATCGGGCGAAGGCCGCTTCCCTCCCCGCGGCCGGGTTGATCTCATGTTTGCCTCCACGCCCGATCAGGCCGCGACGAACGGCCTGTACGCCGACCCTGTCGCCTTCGCGGCGGCGTTGCATCGGCTCGCGCCGACGCTGGATCGGCCCGCCACAGCGCGCGGCGCGTTTTTCGTGCGACCGGACCATTTCGCGCTGGCCGCGGAATCGGCGAGCGACAATCGCTACATGGCGAGCGGCGGGGTCGATCGCGAGCTTGCGCTTCGCCAGCATGATGCGCTGGTCGATGCGGTCCGCCGCGTGATTCCGACCCGGGTTTTCCCGGGACTGCCCGCCGCACCCGACGCGGTGTTCCCGAACAACGTGTTCGCGACCGTGCCGGGCAAGCTGATGATCGGGGCGATGCGCCATCCGGTGCGGCAGCGCGAAGCCGACCGCGACGACATCCCGGACTGGTTTCGCACGCAACACGGCTACACCGTGGAATCGCTGATCGCGCCGGACGTGGTGGCCGAACTGACCGGTGCGCTCGTGCCGGACCGCGCCGCCGGCATCGGGTATTTCGGCCTGACCGAACGCCTGAATCGCGCCGGCGCCGAAGCCATGCATCGCGCCTTCGGTTTCCGCATCAGCCTGATGTTCGACCTCGCACCGGGCGAATACCACACCAATGTCGTGATGAGCGTGCTCGCCGGACGTGCCGTCGTGCTGCACGCGGGATCGTTCGCCGACGCGCGCGTGCCCGCGACCATCGCCGCACGGTATGCGCCGAACGTCGTCTGGCTGAGCGACGACGAGAAAGCGGCCTTCGTCGGCAACTGCATCGCGCTCGCGAACGACACCGTGTTCATGAGCGCGCGCGCCGACGCTGCACTGGGCGAATCGAACCGAACCATCCTGCGCAACGCCGGTTTCACGGTGCGCAGCGTCGACCTTTCCGAAATCGAAAAAGCCGGCGGCAGCTTGCGCTGCTGCGTCGCGGAGATCTTCTGATGACTGCTTCCGTTCCGTTCGTCGCCCACAAGTTCGGCGGTTCCTCGATGCGCGATGCCGAACGCATCGCCCAGGTCGCCGCCATTCTCGCCGCGCGCGAAGGCGAGCCGCAGGTCGTCGTCGTCTCGGCCATGCAGGGCGTCACCGATGCGCTGATCGCGCTCGCGAACGGCGCCGCCGCGCGCAGCGAGCTATGGCGCGACGCACTTTCGCAATTGCGCGAACGCCACCTCACCGCCGCCCTCGCCCTGCTCGGCGCCCGGGCCGAACCCACGGTCGAATGGCTGGAACGCGAATTCGCCGATCTCGCCGACGTGCTGCACGCACTCGCCCTGCTCGGCACGCCCTCGCGCGAAGCGCTGGACCTGGTGCAAGGCCTCGGCGAAGTGTGGTCGTCGCGCCTGCTGTCCGAACATTTCAAGGTGCGCGGCGACGCCGCCGTCTGGTGCGATGCGCGCGAGGTGTTGCGGGTGCGCGCCGAAGAACTCGGCGTGATGGTCGACTGGCCGGCATCGCAGGCGCACTTCGATACCTTCCGCGATCGTCATCCGTCCGCGCGTTACGTCGTCACGGGATTCGTCGCGCGCGAGGGCGATGGTCGCGCCACGACCCTGGGCCGCAACGGCTCGGACTATTCGGGCGCCATCTTCGGCGCCCTCGCCGACGCCGCCGAAGTCCACATCTGGACCGATGTCGACGGCGTCTACAGCGCCGACCCGCGCGCCGTGCCGGAAGCGGTGCTGATCCCGGAACTGAGTTATCACGAGGCCTGCGAACTCGCCTACTTCGGCGCCAAGGTCATCCATCCGCAGACGATGGCGCCGGCGATCGAACGGCAGATCCCGATCTACATCCGCAACACCTTCAACCCGGCCCATCGCGGCTCGCGGATCAGCGCCGAACGGTCGCTGGAACCGCCGGTGAAAGGCGTCAGCGCGTTCGGCGGCCTGGCCATCCTCAACGTCGAAGGCGCCGGCATGATCGGCGTTCCCGGCACTGCCGAACGCGTGTTCGGCGCGCTGCGCCACGGCGGCATCTCGGTGGTGATGATTTCGCAGGGATCGAGCGAACACTCGATCTGCTGCGTGGTGCGCGAAGCCGAAGTCGATCGCGCCGAACGCCTGCTCGACGACGCCTTCCGCCGCGAACTCGATCGCGGCCTGATCGAACGCATCGCCATCACCCGCGCAATCAGCGTGCTCGCCGTCGTCGGCGACGGCATGGCCGGCCATCCGGGCACGGCCGCGCGCCTGTTCGACCAACTCGGTCGCGGCCGCATCAACGTGCGCGCCATCGCCCAGGGCGCGAGCGAACGCAACATCTCGGTCGCCATCGATTCGGCCGACGCCGCACGGGCATTGCGCGCCGTGCACGCCGGCTTCTACCTGTCGGCGCAGACGATTTCCGTCGGCGTGATCGGTCCGGACAATGTCGGTGCGGTGCTGATCGAACAATTGCGCGAAGCCGCACCGCGCCTGCGCGAACAGTTCGGCATCGACCTGCGCGTACGCGCCATCGCCGACAGCCGCAAGATCGCGGTGTCGGACTCCGGCATCGACCTCGCCCACTGGCGCGACGCCTACGCACAGGCCGGCGATGGCGATCTCGACGCCTTCGCGAAACAGGTGCATGCCTCGCATCTGCCGCATGCGTTGATCGCCGATTGCTCGGCGTCGCCGCTGGTGGCCGCGCAATATCCGAAATGGCTGGCGCAGGGCATCCATATCGTGACGCCGAACAAGCAGGCGGGCAGCGGGCCGATCGCGCGGTATCGCGAGATCCAGACCAACGCCCGCGAATCCGGCGCGCGCTTCCGTTACGAAGCCACGGTCGGCGCGGGACTGCCGATCATCTCGACGTTGCGCGATCTGATCGACACCGGCGACCGCATCGAGCGCATCGAAGGCATGTTCTCGGGCACGCTGGCCTTCCTGTTCAACCGTTTCGACGGCACCCAGCCGTTCTCGGAACTGGTGCGCGAAGCCAAGCGACTCGGCTACACCGAACCCGACCCGCGCGACGACCTCGACGGCAAGGACGTGGCGCGCAAGCTCGTGATCCTTGCGCGCGAACTCGGCCTGCCGACCGAATTGTCCGACGTCGCGGTCGACAGCCTGGTGCCGGCCGAACTCGCCGCCGGTTCCGTCGACGAGTTCATGGCGCGCCTTCCGGAACTCGACGCGGCGATGCAGGCCAAGCTCGAAGCCGCTCGCGCGAACGGCGAAGTGCTGCGCTTCGTCGCCTCGCTGGATGCGAGCGGCAAGGCACGCGTCGGCCTGCGCGCGTTGCCGACGGCGCATGCCTTCGCGAACGGCAAGCTCACCGACAACTTCGTGCAGTTCACGACCGCGCGCTACAACCGCAACCCGCTGGTCGTGCAAGGTCCGGGCGCCGGACCGGAAGTGACCGCGGCCGGCGTCTTCGCCGACCTGCTGCGTGTCGCCGCCTACCTTGGAGCGCGCGTATGAGCCGCGAGCGTGCCGTGGCGTTCGCGCCGGCCAGCGTCGGCAACTGCGCGGTCGGCTTCGACCTGATCGGCCATGCGCTCGAAGGTCCGGGCGATCGCGTCGTGGCCACACGGACGGGCGAGCGCGGCGTGCGCGTCGATGCCATCCGCGGCCTGCCGATCGAACTGCCGCGCGAGGTCGACAAGAACACCGCCGCACGTGCGGTCGCGTCGTTGCTGACGGCGGTCGATGCGAACTTCGGCATCGCACTCGAGATCGAAAAAGGCATCGCCCTCGGTTCCGGCATGGGCGGCTCGGCCGCATCCGCGGTGGCCGCCCTGGTCGCGGCGAATGCGCTGCTCGATGCGCCGCTGCCGCTCGAATCGCTGTATCCGCATGCGCTGGAAGGCGAGTTCGCGGCCAGCGGCGGTCGCCATGGCGACAACGTCGCGCCGAGCTTGCTGGGCGGCCTGGTGCTGGCCGCGCATGATCGCCTCGTGCGCCTGCCGGTGCCGCAGGGCCTGCACGCGCTGCTCGTGCATCCCGACCTCGTCGTCGAGACCCGCGTCGCCCGCGAGCGCCTGCGCGCGCCCTACGCCATCGGCGATTTCGTCCCGCAGTCGGAAGCCTTGGCGCTGTTCCTCGCCGGTCTGTACACGAACGATCAGGCGCTGATCCGCGCCGGGCTCAAGGACGTGCTGGTCGAACCCCGCCGCGCCGACCTGATCCCCGGATTCGCTGCAGTGAAACAGGCCATGCTCGACCATGACGCGTTCGGCGCCAGCATCTCCGGTGCCGGCCCGAGCGTATTCGGCTGGTTCGCGTCGCGTGCAGCTGCAGAAGCCGCGCAAGCCGATGCCGTGCGCGCCTTCGCCGATGCGGGGCTCGACGCACGCGCCTACGTGTCTCCCGTCGCCGCTGCCGGCGCAAGGATCGAAGCATGAACGTGACCTCCACCCGCGGCGGCGACCGCTGTTCCGTCGTCGACGCCCTGCAACGCGGCCTCGCCCGCGATGGCGGCCTGTATGTGCCCGAACACTGGCTGCGCTTTTCCATCGACGACTTCGCCGGCCGCGATGCGCTGGCCGAGATCGCCGCGGTCCTGCTGCGACCGTTCCTGGCCGATTCGCCGCTGGCCGATCAGGTCGATGCGATCTGCGCCGAGTCGCTCGACTTCGACACGCCGCTGGTCGCGTTGAAGGATGGCCGCACGCACCTGCTGGAACTCTTCCACGGCCCGACCGGCGCGTTCAAGGATGTCGGCGCCCGCGTGCTGGCGGCCTGCCTGTCGCGACTGCGCGCCGCCGATGCGCCCGACCTGACCGTGCTGGTCGCGACCAGCGGCGACACCGGTTCGGCCGTGGCCGGCGCGTTCCATCGCCGTCCGGGCTTCAAGGTTGCCGTGCTGTTTCCGGAGCGCGGCGTGTCGCCGCGCCAGAAACATCTGCTGTCCTGCTTCGGCGACAACGTGCGCAGCTTCGCGGTCGACGGCAGCTTCGACGACTGCCAGGCCATGGTCAAGGCCGCGTTCGCGAACGCCGGACTGCAGGCCGCGGTGCCGCTGACCAGCGCCAACAGCATCAGCATCGGCCGCCTGCTGCCGCAGATGGCCTATTACGCGCAGGCCGCGTTGCGCCATGCCCGGCGTGGCGGCGCAGCGCTGAACTTCGCGATTCCGAGCGGCAATCTCGGCAATGCCCTGGCCGCGATCTGGGTGCGCGCCATGGGCCTGCCGCTCGGCGACATCGCCATCGTCACCAACGCGAACCGCGTGCTGGCCGACTTCTTCGAAACCGGCGAATACCGGCCGCGTCCCTCCATGCCGACGATCGCCAACGCCATGGACGTGGGTGCGCCGAGCAATCTCGAACGCCTGCGCGCCGGCTTTGCCGAGACCGGCGGCTTGCACACGCTCTCGGTCGACGACGCCACCATTCGCCGCAGCGTGCCGGCCTTCCTGGCCGATTTCGACACGATCATCTGCCCGCATACCGCGACCGCTGCGGAATTCGTCGCACGCCGCCGGGCCGAAGGCGACACCCGCGACTGGGCCATCGCCGCGACCGCGCACCCGGCCAAGTTCGAAACCGTGGTCGAGCCGCTGATCGGGCGTGTCGTCGCAGTGCCGGCGACCCTGTCGCGCTGGCTCGACACGCCGGCCCGCGCGGAACCGCTGCCGGCCCAGGCTGAAGCCCTCGCAACCGCACTGCGCCACGGCTGAGCCGCTTCAGCCGAGATTCAATGCCGCTCCCCCATCGTGCCCGCGTTTCCCGGCGCGATGGCCGGGGCTATGATCCGACCATGACCCTTGCCCGATTGCTCCTGCCCGCCTGCCTGGCCGCGTTTGCGGCGGCGGTCGTGCGCGCGGAATCCGAGCAATCGCCGCGGTTCAAGGACGAGGCCTCGCCGAACGCGCCATCGCTGGTGAGTCCGGACGCTCCGGCCCTGCCGGGTCGCTACGGCCGCGAAGGCTATTCGCCGTCGCCCGGCGACAACGCACGCAGCATGACGCCGCGCCGCTATGACGCCCGCGAGCAACGCATCGAATCGCTGCGCAACCGCTATCCGATGCCGCGCGAAATGAGCCAGGACATGCACGCCGCGATCGAACAGGCGCAACGCGCGCACGGCGGCAAGGTACTGTCCGCCGACCGCATGCACAGCGACGGCCGCGACGTGTACCGCGTGAAGCTGCTGACGCCGGGCGGCCGCGTGCGCATCGTGCAGTTGCAGAAACCCGAGTCATCGCCCGCGCCCGAGCCGCGCGAACAACAAGGAGAACAATGAATGCGGATCCTGCTGGTTGAAGATGAAGCGCCGCTGCGCGAAACGCTGGCCGCACGCCTGAAGCGCGAAGGTTATGCGGTCGACACCGCCAGCGACGGCGAAGAGGCCATGTTCCTTGGCAAGGAAGTGCCGTTCGATGTCGCGATCATCGACCTCGGCCTGCCGAAGATGAGCGGCCTGGAGCTGATCCAGAAGCTGCGCGGCCTCGGCCAGAAGTATCCGATCCTGATCCTCACCGCACGTTCGAGCTGGCAGGACAAGGTCGAAGGCCTGAAGACCGGCGCCGACGACTACCTGGTCAAGCCCTTCCACGTCGAGGAACTGCTGGCCCGCATCAATGCCCTGATGCGCCGGGCCACCGGCTGGAGCAAGCCGCAGCTGGAATGCGGCCCGGTCGTGCTCGACACCACGGCGCAGACGGTCACCGTGGCCGGCACCGGCGTCGAACTGACGACCTACGAGTACAAGGTGCTCGAATACCTGATGCTGCATGCCGGCGAACTGGTTTCGAAGGCCGACCTGACCGAGCACATCTACCAGCAGGATTTCGACCGCGACTCGAACGTGCTGGAAGTCTTCATCGGCCGCCTGCGCCGCAAGCTCGATCCCGAAAACAGCCTGAAGCCGATCGAAACCGTGCGCGGCCGCGGCTACCGCTTCGCGATTCCGCGCTCGAACTGACGCATCGCCGATGCGTCGCGCCCTGTCCT
>JBGASK010000130.1:0-9909 GCA_044229785.1 Ahniellaceae bacterium | reverse complement strand
GTCGCACTTCGGCCAGCGTCGTTCCTGGTTGTGGTTCGCGGCGGCCTTCGTCGCCATCGCCGTCATCCTCCTTGGCGGTGTCGATCCGAAGGCCGATCTGTCGACCGTCGCATTCGCCGCGATTCTGGTCGGCGTGGCCGGCGCGACCTTCGACATCGTCATTGACGCCTATCGCATCGAAACGCTGGCGCCGCATCAGCTCGGCACTGGGTCGGGCATGTCGCAGTACGGCTGGCGCATCGGTTCGACCGCCGCGGCGAGCCTGGCCTTGCTGGTCTCGGCGAAGGCGGGATGGGGCATGGCGTATTCGTTGTGCGCGGTGTTCGCGCTGCCGGCGGTGATCGCATCGCTTTGGCTCGGCGAACCGGCGCGCAAGATCGTGCGCAGCGGCGCCGGATCGCTTGCGGCGGCGATCGATGCCGTGGTCGCGCCGCTGTCCGAATTCCTTCGCCGCCAGGGCGCCTGGCTGGTGCTGCTGTTCGTGCTGCTGCACAAGATCGGCGACACGCTCGCGAACCTGACCTTGCGCCTGCTGCTGAACGATCTCGGGTTCAGCAACGATGAAATCGCGACTTTCGACGTCGGCGTCGGTTTCATCGCACTGATGCTCGGCATCTTCGTCGGCGGCGTGCTGTACGCGCGCTTCGGCATGAAACGCGCGGTGCTGACCAGCCTGATCCTGATGGCGGTGTCCAATCTCAGTTTCGCGGCGCTGGCCCAGTTGGGACACAACAACGCGATGCTGGCCTTCACGCTCGGCTTCGAGAATTTCGCCAGCGGCATCGGCGGCGTGGCCGTGGTCGCCTACCTGTCGGCGCTGTGCAATCTGTCGTTCACGGCAACGCAGTTCGCGCTGCTGTCGGCAACGACATCGATCGCCGGGCGCATCCTCACCGGCACCACGGCGGGCGCGCTGATCGAACAATTCGGCTATGTGCAGTTCTACCTGCTCACTACCGTCGCCGCCGTGCCCGGCATCCTGCTGTTCCTCTGGATGATGCGCAACGGCCTGGTGGATCGCGTGCTGGAAGCCCGCCACGCACCGTCTCAGTCGGCGTAGTCCACCACCACCGGCGCATGGTCCGAGAACTTCGGTTCGGCGTGAATGACGCAGTGCCTGAGCCGATCGCGCAGGCCGGGCGTGACCATCTGGTAGTCGATGCGCCAGCCGACGTTCTTGGCGCGCGCCGCGCCGCGCTGCGACCACCAGGAATAGTCCTCGCCTTCCGGTTTCAGATGGCGATAGGCATCGATCCAGCCGCGCTCGCACAACCCGTTCAGCCACGCGCGTTCTTCCGGCAGGCAGCCCGAATTCTTCTGGTTCGAGGTCCAATTCTTGATGTCGCGCTTCGAGCGCACGATGTTCCAGTCGCCGCAGAGCACGTAGTCGCGGCCGCTCGCCAGCCAGTCGGCGAAGATCGGCGCGATCCAGTCCATGACCTTGAACTTGAACTGCTGGCGCTCCTCGCCCGAAGAACCCGAGGGCAGGTACATCGACACCACGCTGAGATTGCCGTAACGCGCCTCGATGTAGCGACCTTCCTCGTCGAAGGCGTCCCAGCCGAGGCCGGTTCGGACGTCGTCGGGCGCGCGCCGCGTGTAGATCGCGACGCCGCTGTAGCCCTTCTTCGTGGTTGCATCGCGAACATGGCGCTGGTAATCGGCGGGCGCAAACAAGGCGTCGCCGAGCTGTTCCGCCTGCGCCTTCATCTCCTGCACGCAAAGCACATCCGGCTGTTGCGCCGCAAACCAGTCGAAGAATCCCTTGGTGGCGGCGGAACGAATGCCGTTGGCGTTGAAGCTGACGATGCGCATGGCTGCCTTGTCCTGAAACGGCCCGCACCATAACCGAAGCACGCGACTTCTTCACGCTGGCGCTGCGCCATCAGGTGCTGCGTTTCGGCCAATTCACGCTGAAATCGGGTCGTGTCAGCCCGTACTTCTTCAACGCCGGACTGTTCAACGACGGTGCGGCCTTGGCTGCGCTTGGCCGCGCCTACGCGACCACCCTGACCGACAGCGGCCTCGGCTTCGACATGCTGTTCGGGCCGGCCTACAAGGGCATCGCGCTGGCGACCACGGTGGCGATCGCGCTGGCCGACCGCCACGATCTGAACGTGCCGCTGGCGTTCAACCGCAAGGAGGCGAAAACGCATGGCGAAGGCGGCGCCCTGATCGGCGCACCATTGCAAGGCCGCGTGCTCATCGTCGACGACGTGATCACCGCCGGCACCGCCGTGCGCGAAGCGATCGACCTGATCCGCGCCCACGGCGCCGAACCTGCGGGCGTGCTGATCGCGCTCGACCGTCAGGAACGCGGCCACGGCGAGCGTTCGGCGGTCGAGGACGTACGCGCCGAATTCGGCATCCCGGTCGTGGCCATCGCCGGACTTTCCGAGCTGTTGCAATTCACCGGCGAAAATTCCGAGCTGGTTCAGCACCAGGCTGCGCTTTTGGACTATCGTAACCGCCACGGTGTCGCGGCCTGAGGCCGCTTTCGGAGTCGATCATGCGTGTCTCGATTTGGGTGTCGTTCCTCGTGTCCGCTCTGATCGTGGCCCTGCCGGCATCAGCGGGAAAGCTTTACAAATGGGTCGACGAGAAGGGCAACGTTCACTACAGCGACCGCGTACCGCCCGAAGCCGCCAAGCTGGCACGCGAAGAAAAGAACCAGGACGGCGTGACCGTGAAGGAAGTCGCACGCGCCAAGACTCAGGAAGAACTCGCCGCCGAAGCCGCGCAACGCGTGAAGGACGAGGAAGCGCGCAAGATCGCCGAAGCGCAGGCGCAGGCCGATCGCGCGTTGACGCTGTCCTACACGTCCGAAGACGACCTGGTTCGCGCCCGCGAGCAGGAACTCGGCGTGATCGAGGCGAACATGGCGACGGCCAAACTCACCATCGCCAGCCAGGAAAAGAATCTTTCCGAACTGCTGGCGCATGCGGCCGATTTCGAACGCAACAAGAAGCCGGTGCCGCAGGCCGTGACCGATTCGATCGCGCATGTGCGCGCTCAGATCGAGGCGCAGCAGAAGACGCTGAAAGAACGCGAGGCATCGAAGCAGAGCGTGCGCGACGAGTACGAAGCCAAGCTGCTGCGCTGGCGCGAACTGTCGGCGAAGAACGCGAAGGCGGCCGCTGCCGCAGCGGCCGCCGCCGACAAGTAGGAGCGTTCAGCGCCCGACGCGCTCGAGCGTGCCGTCGGCGGTGCGAAGCAAGGCTTGGCCGCGCCCCTGCGCCTTGGCGTCATAGAGCAGCGCATCGGCCTGCTGCAGGGCGGCTTCGCTGCGATCGCCGCCTTGCGGCCGCCAGACGACGGCACCGATGCTGATGCCGACGCACGCGTCGGGCGCCACGGCCATGTGCGCGATCTGCAGGGCGTCGACCGCATGCAGCGCTGCGGCCAGCAAGGACACCATCATGGCCCGGTCGGCGTGCGGCACGATCCAGACGAACTCCTCGCCGCCGTAACGCGCCACCAGTCCTTCGGACGGACAGACGCCGGCGATCGCCTGAGCGACGCGACGCAGGCAGTCGTCGCCAGCCCCATGGCCGTAGTGGTCGTTGTAGCGCTTGAAATGGTCGACGTCGATCAAGGCCAGTCCCAGCGGGTACTGGCGGGTTTCGGCGTCCTGCCAGCAGCGGCCGAGAGCGATGCCGAACTGGCGGCGATTGGCGACGCCGGTGAGCGCGTCTTCGCCGGCGATGCGCGCCAGTTCGTCGCGTGCCGCGACGAGGTCGCGCGTGCGCACGGCCACCTCGTTTTCGAGCACGCGATTGCGTTCGGCCAGGACGCGCACCCGCCAGCGCACCGCCCATCGCGCGAGCAGTCCGAGCATCACGCCGTATCCGGCGAAGGCCGACCATCGCAGCCACGGCGCGGACGCGATGCTGAAGGCCAGTTCGACCGGCCCGGATTCGATGCCGCGGGCGTCGCGCCCCCAGACCCGAAAGCGATAGTCGCCCGCGCCGAGATTGGTGTAGTCCTTGCGCCGCGACTCCTGCCAGACCGTTGGCTGCGGATCGAAACCCACGAGTTGGAAGCGATAGCGCAGGCGCGACTCGGCATGGTGTGCCAGCAGCGACGCCGCGAAGCCGAGATTGCGCTGGGTGTGGTCCAGCACCTCGCCGCCGGACAGGCGCAGGCTGCCGTCGGCGAGTTCGGCGCGATCGATCCACAAGGGTTTGGGCGTGTCGTCGGGGCGTTCGAGTCGCGGGTCGTACATCGCCAGGCCGCGCGCCGTGCCGAACCAGATCCGGCCGTCGGCATCGACCAGTCGCGCGCCCTGCTGGCAGTCGCTGCTCGGCAAGCCGTCTTCGAGCGACACCAGTTCGACCGAGAACGGCGCAACCGCCGAAGACGCGCCGGGCGTCAATCGCGCGATGCCGCGAGTGGTGCAGACATAGACGCGCCCCTGGTGATCGGCCGCGATGCTCTGCACGGTGTCGCCCGGCAAGGCCGGTGTCGTGGTGGTCGTCAGCCATTGCGGTTGCGCAGCAGCATCGTCGATGTCGAGGCGGAACACGCCGCCGGACAAGGTGCCGGCCCAGAGCCAGCGCACGCCGTCGGTTCCGGTCACCAGGTGGATCGCGAGGATGTTGTCGCTGGGCAAGCCGTCGGCGCGGTCGAGCACGTCCCAGACGCCGTCGCGCAGGCGCGCGATGCCTTTGCTCGTCGCCACCCACAGGGTGCGCACGCCGTCGCGGCCGATGGTCTCGAGCAACTGGGTGACGATTTCGCTCGGCAGTTCGCGTCCCGGCCGATAGGTTTGCCAGACGCCGTTGTCCAGCTTGGCCAGGCCGCCCTCGGTTGCCGCCCACAACACCGGCGCGCCGCTCTCCGCACGCGCCTCGACCAGCTGGTAGATGCGCTGGTTCGGAAGACCGGCCGTGTCCAGCAAGGTCCAGCGCCCGTTCTCGAGGCGGCCGATGCCGCCCCCGAACGAAGCCACCCACAACACCTGCCCGCCGTCGGCATTGCGTGTCTCCAGCAGGGAAAACAGGATGGTGTGGCGCAGTGCCCCCGGCAACGGCACGGATACGAAGCGGTCGCCGGACCAGCGCGCGAGTTCGCCGTCCGAGGTGCCGGCCCAGATCACGTCCCTGCCGACACCGTCGCGCGTCAGCAGCACCGAGGTCACGGCACCGCTCGGCAAGCCGCTGGCGGCATCGAAGGTGCGCCAGACGTTCGGCGACAGGCGCACCACGCCGCCGCCCCAGGTGCCCAGCCACAACGTGCGCTGGCCGCCGGGCGACGCCGTCTCCATGACCTTCCAGATGATCCGGATCGGCATGCCGCTGCGTTCGTCGTAACGCGTGAACCGGCCATGCTCGAAGCGCAACAGGCCGCCCTCGGTGCCGATCCACAGCGCCGGCGTGCCGTCGTCGGCCACCGAGGCCCCGAACACTTCGACATTGCTCGGCAATCCCGAGGCGATGTCGAGCACCGACCACGTCCCGGCCTCGAACACCGCCACGCCGCCGCCATAGGAGGCCAGCCATACCGCCGGCGCATCCGACGACAACCCGGGACCTTCGATCGCGTCGTCGATGCGATGGCCATGCAGCGCCTGCGGCACCGGCACGGGAACGAAACGCTGCCCGTCGAATCGGACCAGTCCTTCGGTCGTGCCGACGAATACGGCAGGCGCACCGCCGAGCAGCGCAGTTTCGATCAGCGCCTCGGTATCGAGGCTGGGCAATCCTTCGGCCAGACCAAAGACGTCGAGGCGTCGGTGGCGCCAACGCGCGACACCGCGATCGGTGGCGATCCACAAGGTGGCGTCGTCGCCCGCGCCGGTTTCGAGCAGGCCGCGAACGCGCAGGCTAGGCAACGCGGCGTTGTGTTCGAACGCGATGAAGGACTCGCCATTCCAGCGCGCCAGGCCACCATCGAAGCTGCCGACCCACAAGCCGTCGGCCGACTTCAGCATGACCCGCGGGTAATTCGAATGCATGCCGGGCGGCAGCGCGACCGACTCCCAGTCCTGGCCGTTGAAGCGCGCCGCACCGTCCTGGGTCGCGGCCCAGACGAAGCCGCGATCGTCCTCGACCAGATCGACGACGGTGTGCTGCGGCAAACCGCTGCGCTCGTCGAAGCTGACCCAGGGCAGGCGTCCGGGCGCCGGATCGGCGATATCGAGCACGACATGCCGCGCCTGCGCATAGGCCGGCTCGGCGCGAGCCATCGACGCCACCAGCATCAGGGCAAGGCCCAGCGCCGCGATCGCGACGATGCGCTCGATCGGCTCGGACCAGTGCTCGCCAGGCATCGTGTCGGCACCTCGTCGTCCGCGACATGCGGCCGTCGGATTTAACGTCCTATTCGCGCCCTTGGAAAGAGCCCGGAGCGCCTCGGTGTGCCCGACAATCGGCGGTCGTCAGATGGATGTCGAGATCGCGACCGGACAGTCGGCGTCGCCCATGCTCGATGACCGGCACGGCCGGACGCAAGGATGCGCCTCGGTCGATGCGCGCCATCTCGGCTAGCCAGTTCGGCGCCGCCGGCGACTCCGGATGTTGTGCGGCCATGTCGGCCAACTGCCGCCGACCATACGCCAGGAACCCGTTCATGGCGTCGAGAATGGCAGCCACTGCGCCATTCGGTGCCTGAAATGACAAAGGCCCCGCTTTCGCGAGGCCCTTGATGTTGGCTGGGAGACTAGGATTCGAACCTAGATAAACGGAGTCAGAGTCCCAATCGGCCTGATATTCGTGCTTCCTCATCTCTGCGCATGACTGCGCATATTTCCTCATTTCTCCTTGCGCCTCAACGAGTTGGGCTCTTCCTGCCTTATCGTTGTTGCGCACGGCCAAGCAGCGCTTTTTACCTCAATTGAGGAACAGTTGAGGAACCGCGCGACGAGCCTTGCGACGGCAACCGCAATCGCGGAAACGCCCGTGGGTCAACGCTTGCGAAGGAACATCAAGGATGAAATTTGTCTTCACCAAAACCTCAGTTGAGGAACAGAAATCTGGAAATCGCCGCATCTGGCACAGCGACAGCAAAGTACGCGGCTTGATGCTGGTCGTGCACCCGACTGGTCGGAAGCAGTTCTATCTGAATCGCCGCATTGGCCGGCGCATGGAAAAGATCTCGCTCGGTCCCTTCCCGGATCTCGGTATCGACGTCGCGCGGCGAATGGCCGAGCAACTCAACTCGCTGATTGCCGAAGGCCAGAATCCGGCCGAAGCGCAGCGCCACGATCGCCACTGCGAAACGCTCGGCGACGCCTTCAATATCTACTACGCCCGCCACTCGCGCCCCAAGAAGCGCTCTCACAAGTCCGACGAAGCCTTGTGGCGCCTCTACCTGTCGAAGCTCGCAGACAAGCGGATCAACGAGATCCGTCGCCGCGACATCGCCGACCTGCATTCGGCGATCAGCAGGACGAATCCGGCGGTCGCCAACCGCGTTCTTAATCTTGCTTCGTCGATCTATGGTCGCCTTTACGAGTGGGACATCTGGACCGGACCGAATCCTTGCAAGGGTGTTCGCCGCAATCGTGAACGCCCGCGCGAGCGCGTGCTTCGCGGCAGCGAACTTCGCCGTTTCCTGATCGCGCTCGACGAAGAAGGCTGCGAGACGACCCGCGACCTCATGCTGGTCGCACTGCTGACCGGCGCGCGTCAGGGCAATGTCGTCACCATGCGCTGGGACGAACTGGACATCGACGAAGCCGAATGGGTGATCCCTGCACGCAAGCACAAGAGCGGCGACGCCCAGATCGTGCCGCTGGCACCCGAGGCGGTCGCGATCCTGCGCCGTCGCTTCGCAACGAGCCAGAGTCCTTGGGTCTTTCCCGGGCTTCGTGCCGACAACCACAACGGCTATTTCCGCGGCATTCCGAATGCCTGGAAACGCATCGTCACCCGCACGGAGGCGATCGGTCTCGCCGAACTGATCGCCGAGCGGCGCGCCATTCCGTTCGAGACGGTGAAGGACGAAATCTGGCTGCGCGTCTCCGAGAGCCGCAGCAAGCACGCCATGAAGCGCAGTCGCCAATCGGCGACGGACGCAGTCATGAACGAGTTGCGCGACGAAGTTCGCGCGCTGGGCCTCGACCCCGGCATGGCTGCAGTGCGCGACTTGCGCATGCACGATCTTCGCCGCACGCTGGCCAGTTGGCAGATGAAGACGGGCGCATCGCTCTATGTGGCTTCCCAGTCGCTTGGCCACAAGGACCTCAAGACCACGACGACCTACGCTCGTCTGGATTCGACGTCCGTCCGCGAGGCAATGGAACGCGCCGGTTCGGCGATGCTGGCGCTGCGCGGTCGCGGCTTGGTCCCGGCCCAGCCGGTTGCGGGCGCAGCGTGCTTGGGCGCGCTGCGCCGGTCGCCTACATTGACGAGCTACGCGGAGTAACCGAGATCGCCGATCTTCCCGAAAGCCCACCGAAACGTCCGACGTTGCGTGTGCTCGAATCGTCGGATGCATTTTTCCAGGAGAACGAGCGCCAGGTCGCGCTGTCCCTGCTGGCCTTCCTGCGCGATTCGTTCGGTGGCACAGCGCGGGAATCCTTGGAACGTCTCGAAGCATCGCGACGGCCTCATCGTCGATTACGACCCGTGCGCTGAGGTTGTTCGTACCGGTGGCCGGCGTCCATGGCGGACGCCAGTACCGTCATGTGCAAGAAATCGACGCTGGCGACTTGCCGACTGTAGAAACCCGTGCGTGGATGTATCGAGGCCCGCGGACTCGGGTCGCGACACGAGGTCGATCTTGGACGATCCAACACGGGACCCGCAGGACGAGGCAGCGGACGAAGCACTCGACTATTTCATCGGCGCCGACGAGACCGCAGCGCCACACCGCGAGGAATGGCAGCGTTGCACGCCGAGGAAGCTGAAACGGCTGCGCCAGCGCAGCACGGCGAGCGGTCACTTGATCACCGAGACGCCAGGAGGATAGCGCCGCCATGGATGACCTCATCGCGCGCATGATGGCGCGCACGATCGAACTGCTCGGCCCCGAACTCGCCGTGGTCGCGGGCGTCGACCCGCGCGTGCAGCGCATCCCGCGCGAGCGCCTCTGGCTGGCGGGGCTCGGTGCGAGCACGGCCCTGCTGATGCCTCTGCTCGAAGCTGGCGCGGCGCAGGCGCTGCTCGCGCTGGCGATGAGCATGACCATCACCCGCCTGCTGGTGCATCGCTCCCTGATCCATCGTCTGGCGCCGAAGCGCGCGCTCGATGCGGACGAACTGGCGCAATGGCGGATGCACGTGCGCGAACTGACTTGTCCACCGCACCCGAAATTGATCCAGGTCGCCGAGTCGCAGTTCGCGCAGGGTGGACCCGTGCGCATCCATGAACTCGCCCGTGCCTGTACGCAGATCGCCGTCGCGGAACTGCGGCCTCGCCCGTGACCGCTATTCCCGTTCAGGCTCGTCCCTGACGACACGCACCACACCACGCGGCTTTCGGCGCGCGACGAGCGCGTCGATCAAGGCACCGGTTCGGTCCGATAACGGGTCGCGGCAGAAGGCTTCGAAGACGGCCAGAGACTCGGCATCCATCGCCTCCCCGCCCTCGATCAGGTGCAGGCCGGGTTTCGCGGTATCGGTCGGTGCGCTCATTGGCCATGCCCCCGGCCAGCCGCGGGCGTCGGCGGCGCGATCGGCCGCGTCTTGACCGCGACCAAGCGGATCCTTGCGACTCGGCGCAGTTGCACCTCGACCTCGCGCGTCGCTCGATCGCGGAGGCGGCGATAGGCCTGCCGATAGCGCCGGGTGCCGGCGCCGCGCGTTTCGAGTAGGTCGCAGCAGGTGTCGGCGCGCACCGAGACATCGGCGTAGCCGGGGTTCTCAAACACTCGCAAGGCGCTGGCGGGCGGACCGGGCCGTTTGAACATGATCGATGGGCCTCGAATGTTGCGGATGGCTGCTTGCGGACGATGGCACATGCCCGG
>JBGASK010000023.1:0-33467 GCA_044229785.1 Ahniellaceae bacterium | reverse complement strand
GCGATGCGTTCCCGACCGCGATGCTCTACTCCACGCGGCGATGTCTTATCGCCGCGCCGACGTATTGCGCTTCGCCTCGATCACGTTCGGCAGCGCCGCGACCTTGTGCAGCAGGCTGGACAGCTGGCCATAGTCGGAAACACGCACCGCGAAGAACATCTCGGCGATGCCGTGGTCGCGGTCGAGGCGCGTGCTGGCGGCCAGCACGTGCGCGTCGGCGGCGGCGATGGCGGCGGACACGTCCTTGAGCAGGCCCTTGCGGTCGTAGCCGCGGACCAGCACGTCGACCTCGTATTCGCCGCTGCGACCGCCCCAGTCGACATGGATGACGCGGCCTGGATCACGCGCGACGAGGTTGTTGAAACTCTTGCAGCCCTGCCGATGCACGCTGACGCCGCGGCCCTTGGTCAGCCAGCCGATGATCGGGTCGCCCGGCACCGGCTGGCAGCAACGCGCCATCGTCGTCAGCAGATTGCCGACGCCTTCGATGATGATGGCGTCCTTGTCGCGCGGACGCAGGCGCACCGGGTCGGCACTGAGCTCGGGCTTCTCGACCTTGGGCTGGACGATGTCCTGCAATGCGCGCGCGATGTGCCCGGGCGTGACTTCGCCGATGCCGATCGCGACCAGCAGATCGTCCATCGTCTTGAGGTTGAAGCGCGCCGGCAACGAACTGATATCCACATCGTGGAAGGCGAGCCGCTTCAATTCCTTGTCGAGCAGGTCGCGTCCGGCGACGACATTGCGGTCGTGATCGAGCTTCTTGAACCAGGTGCGGACCTTCTCGCGGGCTCGCGGCGAGGTGAGAAACCCGCGCGAAGCGATCAGCCAGTCGCGCTTCGGCTCGCTGACCTTGCCGGTGATGATCTCGACGGTCTCGCCGCTGACCGGCGGATGATCGAGCGGCACCAGGCGGCCGTTCAACTTCGCGCCGCGACAGCGATGCCCGACATCGGTGTGGATGTGGTAGGCGAAATCGAGCACGGTCGCACCTTTCGGAAGGTCCACGACCTTGCCCTGCGGCGTCAGCAGGTAGACGCGGTCCTCGACCACTTCGGTCTGCAGACCGGCGAGCAGTGCGGCATCGGATTCGGTATCGGCCTTGGCCTCGAGCATGTTGCGCAGGCCGGCAATCTTGCGCTCGAACGCGGCGTCGCCGCCGCCGCCTTCCTTGTAGCGCCAGTGCGCGGCGACGCCGAGTTCGGCGTGTTCGTGCATTTCCGGCGTGCGGATCTGGATCTCCAGCGTCTTGCCTTCGGGGCCGACGACCGCCGTGTGCAAGGAGCGGTAGTTGTTGCCCTTGGGGCGCGCGATGTAGTCGTCGAACTCGCCCGGCACCGGCGGCCACAACGCATGCACGAAGCCGAGCGCGGCGTAACAGGTCGCCACGTCCTTCACCATCAGCCGCACCGCGCGGATGTCGTAAAGCCCGTCGAGATCGACATGCTTGCGGCTCATCTTGCGCCAGATCGAATAGATGTGTTTCGGCCGCCCGGCGACCTCGGCCTCGATGCCTTCCTTGCGCAGCGTCGCCGTGAGTTCGCGCTTGACGCGTTCGATGAAGTCCTCGCGGTCGCCACGGCGTTCGTCGAGCGCCTTGGCGATGCGCCGATAGGCCTCGGGATTGAGGAAGCGGAAAGAAAGGTCTTCGAGCTCCCATTTCAACTGCCAGATGCCGAGCCGGTTCGCGAGCGGCGCGTGGATGTCGGCGGTGAGCTGCGCCAACGCGCGCTGTTCGTGTTCGGGCAGGCCGGACGCATTGCGCAGCCGCACCAGTTGCCGCGCGAGCAGGATGAAGATGACGCGCAGGTCGCGGATGATCGCCAGCAGCAGGCGGCGCAACCCTTCCGGCGCCACGCCCGCACCCTTCTCCGCATACAGCTTCCAGACCCGTTCGGCCTCGCGCTGGCCTTCCACCAGAGCATGCAGGCTGGCCGGCAGCTTCTCGATCGGCCGATGCAATTCGTAAGCCAGCGTCGCCGCCAGCGTTTCCGTGTCGACACGCAGATGCAACAACAGGTCCAGCGCCGGCACCAGGGCTGCATCGATCTGTTCCGGCAACACCCGATCCGCGCCGAGCAAGGCCGCGACCGGCGCGTGTTGCGCCAGCCAGTCGGCGAGCGGGCGTTGCGCGGCGGGAGCGGATTTCACGGCGACGCCCCTCGCATGGATCAGAAATGCCTGCTCTTGACCAGGCAGAACGCGCGCTCGTCGCCGTCGGGCGTGGCCGGGTCGGACTTGCCGACCGCACCGACGGTCATGAAATCGAGGACATCCCAGCCGGTGCGATGCAGGATGCGCTTCAAACCGGCTTCGCTGAAGATCCAGTAGTTCGTTGCGTCGTTGTTGCATTCGTCGGGCGCGACGAGATACGCCGCAGGCACCGACGCCAGTTCGACGCGCCCGGCATTCAAGCCGCCATCGCCGGATTTCCGGCCCGAAGGCAGGTTGTGCGAAGCGATCCGCGTCGAGATGACGGCATGGCGCGCCGACTTCGCCAATGCTTCAAGCACGAAGAACGGATTCTTCAGGTGATAGAGGATGCCGAGGAAGAACGCGAACTCGTAGCGCGACTGCGGCAGACGAAACTGGTCGTCCAGATCCGTCTCGAGAATGTCGACCTTGGACGACAGCGCGTCGCGCATGGCACGAACGCCGCGGCAACTGTTGTAGTTCGTCGGCGGGTAGTCGACGACATGCATCGGCACCCCCAACGACTCCATGAAAAACGCCACGTCGCCGTCCGCAGCGCCGATATCCACCGCAGTGCCCTCGCCGAGCAGTCGGCGCAAATCGCGATTCTCGCCGCGCAGCAGGCGATCCAGATGCTGGAAATTCGTCAGACTGGGCCAGGGATACCAGGGAAAATCAACGGCCATCTCGCGCTTGCGCGCGTCGTGATGCCGCATGAACTTGATGGCATCCCGCGACAGCGTTCCAATGTCCAGCCTCGTTTCCATTCGATCGTTTCCATGCATTGATTCGGGTGCGCCAGTATAGCCGCGGCGGCAACGGAGGCCGACAGAAACGACGACAGGCGGCTTGACGGTGGGCGCGCAGGAAATCACGCTTCCCGCCCGTCCAAGCCCGCAGAACAAGATATCGACCATGCCTCCGTTGAGCGAGTTCCTCGGCGTATTGCGCTCCAGCGGCCACACGGCAGAGGACTACCTCGCCGTGCACTATCCGCGATTCGTCGGCACATTCGAAGAATTCCGCTCGACCTCGACTCCCGCAAGTGGACGCCGGGTGCTGGACGTGGGCGCGCATTGGCTGCATCAGAGCGTGCTGTTCGCGATGCAGGGCTTCGATGTTGCGGCACTGGATCTGCCCTCGACGTTCGCCTTGGCGGACGTCAAGGCACTGGCCGAAGCGCATCGGATACGCCTGCTCGAATGCGCCGACCTGGAGAAACCGACGCAGCTCGATGCACTGCCCGACGGCAGCTTCGACGTGATCCTGTTCACCGAGATCATCGAACACATCACGTTCAACCCCGTGGGCATGTGGCGACAGTTCCATCGCCTGGCGGCGCCCGGCGCACGCATCATCGTCACGACGCCGAACTTCTACGCGCTGCGCGAATGCCTGGCACGCCTGCGACGCACGATGGACCGGACCGGTGGCGGACTGTCCGTGACACGGATTCTCCACCAGCCGACGCATGCCCATCACTGGAAGGAGTACTCGCTTGCGGAGTTGCAGCAGTACTTCCGTTTGTTGTCGCCCGACTTTCGAATCGCCAAAAGCCGGTACCTGCACTGGCCGTCCCCGGACGCGTCGCCGAAGCGCTGGCTGCCGGCGCTCGTGTACCGGCTCGTCCCGATGTTGAAGCCCGCGTTGTATCTCGAAATCGAAGTCGTCGGAAAATCGCACGGCATCTCGATCGAACCCCACTGGTAGCGGCAGTGCAACCGCGCCGGCAGGCGATGCAACTCTGACGCAATTGCGCGGTCAATGGACCTGCATCGGGCTGCGGCGCTTCTTCGGAAACGCTGATTCCTTCCCGTGCATTCACCAATCAACGGGCTCTCGAATTGACGCCACGCGCCCCCTGCATGATGGATCATCAGAGGCGATTGCACATGAATACCTTGGCCGACGGACTCGCCCGAAAGAACGACAATTTCCTTCTGTTGAGATTCATCGCCGCGAGCATGGTCATCTACGGCCATGCGCCGGCCATCACCGGACACGCCGAACCGGTCGACCTCTTCATTCGGCTGAACTGGGGCACGTATTCCGGCGCCATTGCCGTCGATGTGTTCTTCATCGTCAGCGGCTTTCTCGTCACCGGCAGCTTCGTGCGGAACCCGCGGCTCGCCGACTTCGCCTGGGCCCGGGCCATCCGCATCGTGCCGGCCTACGCGGTCTGTCTGCTGCTGTCCGCATTCGGTCTCGGCGCCGCATTCACCGAACTGCCGTTGCGCGACTATTTCCAGCATCCGGACACGGTCGACTATGTCGTGCGCAACCTCCAGTTCGATACGGTGATGCAGTGGCAACTGCCCGGCGTGTTCGCGGACAACCCGAAGAGCGATGTCGTCAATGGCTCGATCTGGACCTTGCCGGCCGAAGTGCGGATGTATCTGCTGGTCGCGGCACTCGGATTGGCCGGCGCGTTGTCGTGGCGGGCGCTGTTCAACGTCGTCGCGCTGAGTCTGCTCGTGCTGGGATGGCTGTATCCGGAGCGGACGCCGATGTCGAACCCGCACGAATATCTGCGCCTCGCAGCCTTGTTCGTGGCCGGTGCGTTCTGCTTCGTCAATCGCGACTGGATGCCACTTGGCAGCCGCCTGTTGCCGACGCTCGCCGTCCTGACCTGGCTGTGGCGGGACACGCCCGTCTTCCCCTGCCTGTTCGCCGCCGCCGAAGTCGCCTTCGTGTTCTGGTTCGCCTACGAGACGCGCTGGCGCGGCTTCAATCGCTTCGGCGACTATTCCTACGGCATCTATCTCTGGGGCTATCCGGCACAGCAGATGCTCGCCGCGCTGGCCGGCGGCACGCACAATTACGTCAATGCGCTGGGCGGATTGCTGATCGCGCTTGCACTCGCCGTCGCCTCCTGGCACCTCGTGGAGCAACCGGCACTGCGCCTCAAGAAGCTGCCCAACGACATTCGGAAACGCTGGCAGGCAGGGCAATCCGGCGCCGTGAATCGATCTGGCGCCGACAAATCGGGACAAGAACTCACATCGCTCGACCTTCAGCCTGCTCCAGCAGCTTCTGCACCCGCTTCTCGCTGACCGGTTCACGCGTGCCGAGCTCCTGGGCGAACAGTTGCACGCGCAGTTCTTCGAGCAGGAAGCGCAGTTCCTCGTGGCGATCGCGGGCCAGTTTCGGGACAAGGCGGTCGAGTTGCGCTTCGAAGTCGCGCACGACGAGCATGCGTGCCTGGTCCTTGCGCGGATCGTTCTGCAGGCGCTCGGCGCGTCTGGCCATGGCCTTGAGATAACGCGACAGGTCTTTCAAGCGCGGCAGCGCGAATGCTTTGGCGAAGCCGGAAAACACCAGCCGCCGATGCTGCTCGCGCAAGTCTTCGAAGTTCGCGGTGGCGAAGCCCATCAGCGGCGGCTTCAGCTTCGGCAGCAGTTCGGCATGGGCGGCCAGCGCGGCTTCGACCGCCTTGAGCCGCTCGACGGCGTCCGCGAACAAGCGCTTCTCGATCGCGGCCAGCGACAGCCGGAAGCTGTCTTCGCTGCGCGCCGTGCGCGGATCGGCGTGGATCAGGTCGGCGAGCGCGCCTTCGATCACGTCTTCGCGCAACTGGTCGGGCGAGGCGATCGGCGTGTAGGCGAGCGCCAGCTTCGGCGCCAGCGGCAACTGTCGGCGCAGCTGCCTGCATTTTTCGGCCAGAGCGACGCGCAACAATCGTTCGATGCCGCCGCGATGTGCGGTGGCGGCCTCGTCGGCGCGTTCGAACACGACCAGGTCGACGCGGTGGCCGCGATCCACGAGTGCCGGGAATGCCGACAGGCCGGTATCGGTCTTGACGATCTCGGGCATCGGTTGCGACGGCAACACACGCACGTCCTCGCGCGCCAGGTCGCGGCTGGTCTGCACCGCGAAGGCCTCGCGTGCCAGCGCGCCGAACTCGCGGCGCAATTCGAGCAGATCGCGGCCGATCGCCAGCGTCATCTTCGCCGAATCGAGCAGCCGAAACCGCATCCGCAGGAACGCCGGCAGCGACGCATCCGCCTCGTGCAACATCGACAGCGGCACTTCGGTACCCGAGACCTTGTGCAACCAGGTCGACAGGGCCTGCAACAACCCGCGTTCGCCCGGCTGCTCCGCCTGCACGAAGGCGCGTGCGAAGTCCGGTGCCGGCACGAAATTGCGCCGAAGGACTTTCGGCAGCGCGCGGATCAGCTCCGCGACCTTGGCTTCCAGCAAGCCCGGCACCAGCCATTCCGCGCGCGACTCCGACACCGCATTCAGCAAGGACAGCGGCAAATCGACGGTGACGCCGTCGTCGTCGATCTTCGGGTCGAAGGCATAACTCAGCTTCAGTCGCTGGTTGCCGACGACGAAACTCTCGGGAAAACGTTCGGCCGTCGACGCGCCGGCTTCCAGCACATCGGTCAACGACCATTCAAGCCCGCGTCGCAGTTCCGGATCAAGCCGTTTGACCCAGTCGTCGAAGGCCTTGGTCGTGGCAACGCCTTCGGGCAATCGGCCTTCCCACCACAACGCGAGTTCTTCCGCGTCGCGCCGCAGGCCGTGGCGACGCTGCTTCGCCTCTTCCGCCTCGGCCTGGGCGAGCACGCGACGGTTGTGTGCAATCACCGCGGCCTTGGCATCGAGCTCGCAGGGCACCAGCGCTTCGCGGATGAAGATCGCACGCGCCTTCGCCGGATCGATCGTGCCGAAGTGCACCGGGCGGCGTTCGACCAGGGTCAGCCCGAACAGCGTGATCTGCTCGTACGCCATCACCTGGCCACGCACGCGGTTCCAGTGCGGATCATGATGGGCACGCTTGATCAGGTGCGCGGCTTCCTGCACCGCCCATTCCGGTTCGATGCGCGCATTCATGATCGCGTACAGCTTCTGCGTGTCGAGCAGGGTCGCGGACAGCAGCCAGAGCGGCGGCGCCTTCGCGACGAAGGAGCCCGGGAAGATGCCGTAACGCTTGCCGCGCGTGCCCTGGTACTGACCCTTCTCGTCCTTGCGTGCGAGGTTCGCCGGCAGGCCGCTGAGCAACGCACGATGCAGGGCTTCGAACGATGCGGCTTCGTTGTTCAGGCGCCAGCCGAGTTCGTCGCCGAGCACCAGCAGCTGCCGATGCAGCTCGCGCCATTCGCGCATGCGCAGGAAACTGAGGAAGTGTCTCTCGCACCAGTCGCGCAACTTCGACTGCGTCAGTTCCTCGTGTGCGGCGGCGTGGGCTTCCCAGAGTTTCAACACGGCCACGAAGTCCGACTTCGGATCGGCGAACGCGGCGTGTGCGAGATCGGCGGCCTGTTTCGCATCGGCCGGGCGTTCGCGCGGGTCCTGGATCGACAGGAAGGACGCGATCGCCAGCAATTCGCGCAGGGCACCGTGCTGCTGCGCCGCGATCAGCATGCGCGCGAGCTTGGCGTCGATCGGAATCTTGGCCATGTCGCGGCCGAGCGGCGTCAGTTCGTGGCGCGCCTCGCCGATCGCGCCGAGCTCGACCAGCTGGCTCACGCCCTCGTTGATCGCACGCTCGTCCGGACGTTCGAGGAACGGGAACTTCGCGATGTCGCCGAGGCCGAGGCTGAGCATGCGCAACACCACGTTCGCGAGCGAGGCGCGCAGGATCTCGGGATCGGTGTAGCGCGGGCGGGCGATGAAATCGGCTTCGTCGTACAGGCGGATGCACAAGCCTGGCGCGATGCGGCCGCAGCGACCCTTGCGCTGGTCGGCGCTGGCCTGCGAGATCGGCTCGATGTGCAGACGTTGCACCTTGTGGCGCGGGCTGTAACGACCGACGCGGGCCGTGCCGGTGTCGATGACGGCACGGATGCGCGGCACCGTCAGCGAGGTTTCGGCCACGTTCGTGGTCAGCACGATGCGCCGCTTCGGCCCCGGATGAAACACGCGGTCCTGTTCCTTCGCCGACAGTCGCGCGTACAGCGGCAGGATCTCGGTTTCGCGGAAATTCCTGCGCGACAAGGCCAGATGCGCGTCGCGGATCTCGCGCTCGCCGGGCAGGAAGACCAGCACATCGGCCATGGCATCGTGCGCAAACACCTCCTCGGCTGCGGCGACGATGGCCTGGTTGACGCCGCGTTCGTCGCGCTCCTCGGCGAGCGCGCGATAACGCACGTCGACCGGATAGGTGCGGCCTTCGACGCCGATCACCGGCGCGCCGCCGAAATGTTCCGAGAAGCGCGTGGTGTCGATGGTCGCCGAGGTCACGATCAGCTTCAGGTCGCGCCGCTTCGCGAGCAGCTGCTTCAGGTAGCCGAGCAGGAAATCGATGTTGAGGCTGCGTTCGTGCGCCTCGTCGAGAATGATCGTGTCGTACTGATTGAGGAAACGGTCGCGCTGCGTTTCGGCGAGCAGGATGCCGTCGGTCATGAACTTGATGAGCGAGGTCTCGGCGACCTGTTCGGTGAAACGCACCTGGAACCCGACCAGCTGCCCGACCTGCGAGCCGAGTTCTTCGGCGACACGGCGTGCGACACTGCGTGCGGCGATGCGGCGCGGCTGGGTGCAGCCGATCAGGCCATCGACACCGCGTCCGGCCGCGAGCGCCAGCAGCGGCAATTGGGTGGTCTTGCCGGAGCCGGTTTCCCCCGCGACGACGACGACCTGATGGTCGCGGATCGCCTTCACGATGGCTTCGGCTTCGCGCGCGATCGGCAGGGTGTCGTCGAGCTGGATCTCCGGCACCGCAGCCGCGCGCGCAGCACGGCGCGCGACGCTGTCGGCGATCGCTGCGTGCAAGGCCGCGATGCGTGCGTGGTCGGCCGCGGGCCTGGCCGCCTGCAACTGGTCGATGCGCTGGCGCAGGCGATGCCGATCGCGACCAAGCGTGTCGCTCAATCGGCGTTTCAAGGCGCTAAGATCCGTTCCCGGATTGACTGGCTCGATCGGATCCATCCAGACGACTGACTTCCAAGGACACGGCGGGCCGCGTAGTTTAGCGGCAGCGCATCGGGAGACCGCGATGAAAGCCAAGAAACGGAAAGCCGCGAAAGCCACGCCGGGCATCGCCTTGTCAAACCCATTCGAGCGCCTCTTGCGAGGACATGCATCGATGCTGCGGAGTCTGCTCGGTTGAACGCCCGACGTTTTCTTCTGGTCGCGGGATTGCTGGTCGCCGGCGCTGCTTCGGCCTGGGGCCCGCACGGGCATCAGGTGGTGGCCGAAGTCGCTGCGCGCGAGCTGAATCCGACGGCGCGCGCTGAAATCGAACGCCTGCTCGGCGACCGCGCCAGCAATGCCATGCGCCAAGCCAGCACCTGGGCCGACGAGATCCGCGGTGAGGAACGCTGGCGCCACACCGGCAGCTGGCACTATCTGAATTTCGAACGCGGCGACTGCAGCTACAGCGCCAAGCAGAACTGTCGCGGTGGCAATTGCGTGGTCGGCGCGATCGAACGCGAGGCGCGCATCCTTTCCGATCGAAAGGCGAGCAAGACCCAGCGCGCGAATGCGCTGCGCTTCGTGATCCACTTCGTTGGCGACGTGCACCAGCCGCTGCATGCGGGGCTCGGCCACGACCGGGGCGGCAACGACGTCCAGGTCCGCTTTGGTCGCGACGGCGGCAACCTGCACGGTTTCTGGGACCAGGACATCATCCGTGCCTACCGCGGCAAGCTCGCGGTGATGCCGCACGCCGACGAACTGCTCGCCCGCGAAGGTCCTGAAGGCGAATGGCGCTGGCGTCTGAGCGCACCGGTCGCCTGGGCCGAAGCCTCCTGCGCCATCGTGCAGCAACCCGACTTCTACCCGGCGCGCGGCCAGATCGACGACGTTTATATACGCCGCTTCGCACCGGTCGTGGACGACCAGCTCGAAGCAGGCGGCCATCGTCTGGCCGCGGTGCTGAACCAGATCCTGGGCGCAGCACCATGACGTCGCCGCGCGTGCTGGTGGTCGACGACGACGCCGACATGCGCATGTTGATGGGCGCCCTGCTCGAACATCTGGGCGCCAGCGTCTCCACCGCGGGCAATCCGGACGAACTGGCCGCGGCGATGGACGACCCCGTCGACCTGATCTTGCTTGACCTGGTGATGCCGGGCCAAGCCTACGACGACAGCGTCGCGGTCTTGGTCGAACGCGCCGTCGCGGCGCCCATCTGCCTGCTCAGCGGCAGCGGCACGCAGACCTTGACCGAAGCCCGTGCGCGCCTGGATACAGCGGGTCTGCGCACGGTGATGCCATTGACCAAACCCGCGCGACTGGATGCGCTGGGCGTCCTGCTCGCCTCCCTTCACCCCCCGGCGGAACCAGACCGGACATCGTGACGAGGTGTGACCCCGGCCTCAATTGACCAGGGTCAAGATCGCACGGATTCGCGACTGGGACACTGCCCGGGCAACCTGCCTAGGAGTGTCCATGTCCACTGTTCCCGAGACCTATACCGACAAGGTCGTACGGCAATTCGCCGTCATGACCGTGATCTGGGGCATCGTCGGCATGCTGGTCGGCGTCATCATCGCCGCCCAGCTGTACTGGCCTGCCCTCAACTTCGATTTGCCGTGGCTCAGCTATGGCCGACTGCGACCGCTGCACACCAATGCGGTGATCTTCGCGTTCGGCGGCTCCGGCCTGTTCGCCACCAGCTACTACATCGTGCAGCGCACCTGCCACACCGCGCTGTTCCTGCCGAAGCTGGCATCGTTCACGTTCTGGGGCTGGCAGACGATCATCGTGCTGGCCGCGATCACGTTGCCGCTCGGCATCACCTCCGGCAAGGAATACGCCGAACTGGAATGGCCGATCGACCTGCTGATCACCGTGGTCTGGGTCGCCTATGCCGTCGTCTTCTTCGGCACGGTGGCCAAGCGCAAGATCAAGCACATCTACGTCGCCAACTGGTTCTTCGGCGCCTACATCATCACCATCGCGCTGCTGCACATCTTCAACAACCTGGAGATGCCGGTCACGCCGTGGAAGTCGTACAGCCTGTACACCGGCGCGGTCGACGCGATGGTGCAGTGGTGGTACGGCCACAATGCCGTCGGATTCTTCCTGACCACCGCCTTCCTCGGCATGATGTATTACTTCGTGCCCAAGCAGGCCGGCCGCCCGGTCTATTCCTACCGCCTCTCGGTCGTGCACTTCTGGGCACTGATCTCGATCTACATGTGGGCCGGCCCGCATCACCTGCAGTACACCGCGCTGCCGGACTGGGCGCAGTCGCTCGGCATGGTGTTCTCGCTGATCCTGCTGGCGCCGAGCTGGGGCGGCATGATCAACGGCATGATGACCCTGTCGGGCGCGTGGGAGAAGCTGCGCACCGACCCGATCATCAAGTTCATGATCGTCGCCCTGTCGTTCTACGGCATGAGCACGTTCGAAGGTCCCATGATGTCGATCAAGACCGTCAACGCGCTCAGCCACTACACCGACTGGACCATCGGCCACGTGCATTCCGGCGCGCTCGGCTGGGTCGCGATGATCACCATCGGCTGCATCTATTCGCTGCTGCCGCGCGTGCTCGGCCTCAAGGGCATGTACTCGACCAAGATGATCGAGCAGCACTTCTGGATCCACACCATCGGCGTGGTCTTCTACATCGCCGCGATGTGGATCGCCGGCGTGATGCAGGGCCTGATGTGGCGCGCCACGAATGACGACGGCACGCTGACCTACACCTTCGTCGAATCGCTGAAGGCCACCTATCCGTACTACCTCGCCCGCCTCGGCGGCGGCGTGTTGTGCCTGTCGGGCATGGTGCTGATGCTGGTCAACGTGGTGAAGACGTTCCAGATGTCCAAGGGCAATGTCGACGTGGCGGTTCCCGCCCCGGCGCACGCGTAAGGAGACGAGCCATGTCACATGAAAAAGTCGAAACCAATGTCTCGTTGATGGGCATCCTGGTCGCGCTCGTGGTCGCCGTCGGCGGCCTCGTGCAGATCATTCCGCTGATGTACCAGGCCCAGGTCGTGCAGCCCTTGCCAGGCGTCGTGCCGTACCCGCCGCTGGAACTGGCGGGCCGCGACATCTACGTCCGCGAAGGTTGCTACAACTGCCACTCGCAGATGGTGCGCACGCTGCGCTTCGAAACCGCGCGCTACGGCCATTACTCGCTGGCCGGCGAATCGGTCTACGACCGCCCGTTCCAGTGGGGCAGCAAGCGCACCGGGCCCGATCTCGCCCGTGTTGGCGGCCGCTACTCGGACGACTGGCATCGCGTGCACCTGATGGATCCGCGCGCTGTAGTCCCGGAGTCGAACATGCCGGGCTTCCCGTGGCTGGCGGAGACACCTGTCGATGGTGCGCTGGTCGAGAAGAAGCTCAAGGCACTGCAGACCATCGGCGACCCCTACACCGACGAGCAGATCGCCGGTGCCGCCGCCGCCGTGAACGGCAAGTCCGAACTCGATGCACTCGTGGCCTATCTGCAAGGCCTCGGCAAACACGCGCCGAAGGGAGGCTGAGCCATGGACTTCGGTACCGTTTCCGGCGTGATCACCGCCGTGCTGCTGATCAGTTTCCTCGCGGGTGTGGTCTGGGCATGGAGTGCGAAGCGCAAGCCGCAGTTCGATGCCGCCGCACGCCTTCCGCTCGAAGACAATGAGGTGAAGCCATGAACCAGGGCTGGACGCTCTACATTTCGATCTTCACGATCGTCAACATCCTCGCCTGCCTGTGGCTGTTGTGGTGGACGGCGAAGAACCGCTCGACCAAGGCCGAAGACCAGGACACCGGCCACGTCTGGGACGAGGACATCCGCGAACTGAACCGGCCGCTGCCGAAGTGGTGGCTGAACCTGTTTTACATCACCATCGTGTTCTCGTTCGCCTACCTGGTGCTGTACCCGGGCCTCGGCTCGTTCGCCGGCACCAAGAAGTGGACCTCGCAGGAGCAGCACGACGCCGAAGCCAAGGCGGCCGAGGAGAAGATCGCGCCGATCTTCGCGAAGTTCCGCGCGCAGCCGCTCGCCGACCTCGTGCACGATGCCGATGCGCAGCGTCTCGGCGCCTCGGTGTTCGCGAACAACTGCGCCACCTGCCATGGCTCCGACGCCAAGGGTGCCAAGGGTTATCCGAACCTGACCGACAACGACTGGTTGTGGGGCGGTGAACCCGACACCGTGCTGACGACCATCCTCGATGGTCGCCAGGCGGCGATGCCGGCGATGGGCGCGGTGCTCGGCGACGAAGGCGTGGCAGCGACGGCGGTCTACGTGCAGAGCCTCGCGGGCCAGGGTGTCGACGACGCGCTCGCCAGCAAGGGTCAAGCGCACTTCCAGACCATTTGCGCGGCCTGTCACGGCCCCGAGGGCAAGGGCAATCCGATGCTCGGCGCGCCGAACCTGACCGACAACATCTGGCTCTACGGCAGCGACTTCGACACCATCGCGACGACGATCCGCAATGGCCGCAACGGCCAGATGCCGGCGCACCGTCCGCTCATCGGCGAAGACCGCGTGCGTTTGGCTGCCGCCTGGGTGCTGGCACAATCGCAGGCCCAGCCGAACGCCGAGGCGCACTGAACCATGAGCAGCGACATCGACCGCAACACGCAGTCACACACATTCGACCATCCGCCGCGCCCGCTGGTGCAGCGAGTCGGCGCTGTGCTCTGGCCTTCGTTCTTCGCGGCCGGTGTCGCCACCATGGTGTTCTTCGCGAACGTCGATCCCGTCGAACTGGCGGGCATGACCTACCCCGACCTCGACATCTCGCGCGAGGTCGGATACTCGATCGGATTCTTCATGTTCTGGGCTTGCACCGCGTCGTCCAGCCTGTTCACGTGGATCCTGCTGCGCCCGCGCAGCCGCTTCAACAACCGGCCTCCGCGCACGGAACGCAAGACCTCGCCATGAGCAAGCAGATCCCGCTCAAAGTCGTCGATGACGGCGCCATGTACGAATCGGCGCCGAAAGTCTATTCGCGCGAAATTTCCGGCCGCTTCCAGAACCTGCGCCTGATCGCGGTGTGGGTGCTGCTCGGCCTCTATTACGTGATGCCGTGGGTGAACTGGGACGGCCGCCAGGCCGTGCTGTTCGACCTGCCGGCGCGCAAGTTCTACATCCTCGGCCTGAGCTTCTGGCCGCAGGACTTCGTGTTCCTGGCGATGCTGCTGATGATCGCCGCGTTCGCCCTGTTCTTCTTCACCGCCCTGGCCGGTCGGCTGTGGTGCGGCTACGCCTGTCCGCAGACGGTGTGGACCGAGGTGTTCATCGCGATGGAGCGCCTCTGCGAAGGCGACCGCGGCAAGCAGATGAAGCTCGACGCTGGTCCGTGGAACCGCGACAAGATCCTGCGCAAGACCGCGAAGCACACGTTGTGGATCGTGTTCGCGTTGTGGACCGGCTTCACCTTCGTCGGTTTCTTCACGCCGATCCGTACGCTGGCGCTGGAAGTCTCGACGCTGTCGCTGGGCGGATGGGAGTGGTTCTGGACGATCTTCTATTCGGTCGCGACCTGGGGCAACGCCGGTTTCCTGCGCGAGCAGGTGTGCAAGTACATGTGCCCGTACGCGCGCTTCCAGGGCGCGATGTTCGATCGCGACACCCTGATCATCGCCTACGACAGCGAACGCGGTGAACCGCGCGGCTCGCGCCGCAAGGGTGTGCCGAGCGTGCTCGAATTGCCGAAGCTGGCCGACGGCTCCTTCGCCGACGGCGCACCCAAGCTCGGCGACTGCATCGACTGCACGATCTGCGTGCAGGTCTGTCCGACCGGCATCGACATCCGCGACGGTCTGCAATACGAGTGCATCGCCTGCGGCGCCTGTATCGACGCCTGCGACAGCGTGATGGACAAGCTCGGCTATCCGCGCGGACTGGTGCGGTACGCCACGCTGAACAGCCTGGAACACAAGACGCCGCACGTCATCCGCCCGCGCATCATCGTCTACGCCTTCATCCTGCTGGCGCTGATCGGCAGTTTCACCTATGCGGTGCTGAACCGCACGCCGCTGATCATCGATGTGCTCCGCGACCGCAACGCGCTGTACCGCGTCGTCGCCGATGGCGCGATCGAGAACGCCTACACGTTCAAGATCGTCAACAAGGACCAGATCGCACATCGCTACGCCATCCGCATCGCCGAGGGCGGCGAAGGATTGACACTCGCCGCGCATGCCGCCGACGTCGCGGTCGATGCCGAAGGTGTGGCCAATGTCGCGGTGACGGTGCAGGCGGCGGCCGGCAGTGTCAAAGGTCAACGCGAAATCGTGTTCGAAGTCCGTGCGCTCGACGGCGACCTGCAACGCACGCAGAAGTCGCGCTTCTTCGGGCCGTTCTGAGATCGCGATGGCCGGCGCCCTGCGCCAACCGCTGCTGTGGCTGGTCGTCGCGCTGACACTGGCGGTGGTCGGCGCCAGCGTCTGGACCGTGCGCAGCGCGCGCGGGACGCTGGCGACTTCGCCGGACGAAGTGAAACGCGTCGCCCAGATCCAGACCAGCGACGAGACCCGGGACCGCCGCGCGCTCGAACTCGGATTGCACGCCGATGTCGAACTCGGCGACTTCGGCCTGCGCTTGCACAGCCAAACCATCGCGGCAGACGCGTCGCTGCAACTGGATCTCATCCATGCCACTGACGCGACCCAGGACCGCCACATCGAGCTGTTGCCCTGCGGGGCGCGCCGCTGGTGCACCGATACGGTGTTGCCGGAGGCGCGCTTCCGTTTCGAGGTGAGCACGAGCGATGCCGACTGGCGCATCGTCGGTGCGCGCGAACTCGGACAGCGACAGGTCGCGTTGACGCCGGCGTGGTCGACGCCATGACGGACGATCGCTGCTACCACTGCGGCGAAGCGGTCTCGACGCATGCCCTGATCCACGCCACGCTCGACGGCGCGACGCGCGCCTTCTGCTGCACCGGCTGCCGCGCCGCCGCCGAATGGCTGCACCAGGGCGGCCTCGCGGACTACTACGCGTTGCGCAGCGAATCGACGGGACGGGTCGACCCGACCCAGGATTTCAGCGACTGGGACAGCGCCGGCTTCCGGCGTCTGTACGTGCACGACATCGATGGCCAGTCCGAGTGCGACCTCAGCATCGGCAACATCCGCTGCGCCGCCTGCGCCTGGCTGATCGATCGCGTCGGCCAGCAGATGCCGGGCGTATCGTCGATCAGCGTCGATCCCGCAACCACGCATGCGCGCGTGCAGTTCGATCCGACGCGCGCGCCGCTCAGCGCGATCGCCACGCGCCTCGCCGCGATCGGCTACGCGCCGCGCATTGTGCAGGATCCGGCCGATGCCAAGCGCGAACGCCGGCAATCGCTGAAGCGCCTCGTCGTCGCCGGACTCGGTGCGATGCAGGCGATGATGTTCACCGAAGCCTTGTACTGGGGCGCCGGCGAACTCGATGTCGGCACGCGTGATTTCTTCCGCATCGTCGCGATGCTGGTCGCCACGCCGGTCGTGTTCTATTCGGGTTTCCCGTTCTTCCGTGGCGCCTGGCGCGAACTGTCGCTGCGCCGCCCGGGCATGGATGTGCTGGTCGCGTTGTCGGTCGGTCTCGCCTACCTCGCGTCGATGATCGAAACGATCCGCGGCGGTCCCGTGGTGTATTTCGATGCCGCGGTGATGTTTGTCGCCCTGCTCAGCGGCGCGCGCCATGTCGAAGCGATCGCGCGAAACCGTGCCACCGAACGCCTGCAACTGATCGCCGCAGCCCAGCACCAACACGCCGATCGCGTCGACGAACACGGCCAGGCGACCGCGATCGCACTCAGCGAACTGCGTCAGGGCGAACACATCCGCGTACCGACCGGCGAATCGGTGCCGGTCGACGGACGCCTGCTGTCGGCGAACGCACGCGTCGACGAATCGCTGCTGACCGGTGAAGCCGAACCGGTGCAACGCGCGACCGGCGACACCGTGCTCGCTGGCAGCATCGCGCTCGATGCACCGCTGCTGCTGGAAGTCGTCGCCATCGGCACGGCGACGCGACTGGGGCAATTGCGCGCACGCATCGGTGCCGGCTTGCACCAGCAGGCAAGCAGCACCGAACTCGGACAACGCATCGCCGCGCGCTTCACGCTGGTGATGCTGGCGGTTGCCGCGTTCACCGGTATCTATTGGCTGCAGACCGATGCATCACGCGCGATGCCTGCGGTGCTGGCCGTGCTCGCCGCCGCCTGCCCCTGTGCCTTCGCGCTGGCCCTGCCGGCCAGCCTGGCGGCCGCACACGCGATGCTGGCGAAACAGGGCGTGATCGTGACCAGTCCGGACGCGCTGGCGCGCACGGTGCGCATCGACCGCATCGTGACCGACAAGACCGGTACCTTGACCGAAGGCCGACCGCGCCTGACCGACACCGTGGTGCTCGACCCGGCGCAGTCGCAGCAGCAGGTGCTGGCCATCGCCGCCGCACTCGAACGCGGCCATCGGCATCCGATCGCCCATGCCTTCCGCGAGTTCGATACCGGCCTCGTCGTTGCGGATGCGCAGACACTGGCCGGCGCCGGCGTCAGCGGCACGGTCGCAGGCACGCAATGGCGACTGGGTCGCGGCGGCTGGTTCGGCGCCGACGACAGCGAGGCCATCGTGCTCGCGAACGACGCGGGCAAGGTCGCGCGTTTCCGGATCGCCGACCGCCTGCGCATCGACGCCGCCGACGCCGTGCGCGACTGGCAGGGATTCGCACGCGTCGAGGTCCTGTCCGGCGATCATCCGCACGCCGTCACCGCCGTCGCCGAGGCACTGGGCATCGATGGTCGCGGGCGCCTCACACCCGATCAGAAGCGTGCGGCGATCCATGCGCTGCGTGATGCCGGGCACCACGTGATGATGATCGGCGACGGCCTGAACGACGCCGAATCGCTGGCCGCGGCCGACCTCGGCATCGCGATGGGCGGCGGCGCCGCGATCGCGCAATGCCATGCCGACGTGCTGCTGCTGCGCGACGATCTGCGTCTGGTGCGCCTGCTCGTCGATACCGCGCAACGCGCACGCCGCATCGCACGCCAGAATCTGGCCTGGTCGATCGGCTATCACGCTGCCATCGTGCCGTTCGCGGTCGCCGGCGTGATGTCGCCATGGCTGGCTGCAGTCGGCATGGCTGCGAGCTCCCTGATTGTCACGTTGAATGCGTTGCGCTTGCGCAAGGCGCCGCCCGCCCCCACGTCGTCACGACACGACCCGATGCGGGAGGCGCGCGCATGAACATCCTGCTGGTGCTGGTGCCGGTCAGCCTGCTGCTGATCGGGCTGGCGGTCTGGGCCTTCTTCTGGGCGGTCGACAGCGGCCAGTTCGACGATCTCGACACACCGGGCTTCCGCGCACTCGACGACGACACCCCACCCCGGGCAAAGAACGACGACGCATGAGTCTTGCCGTCGCCAGCATCGCCGCATTCACGGCCGGATTGGCCGCGTCCGCGCATTGCCTGGCGATGTGCGGCGCGATCAGCGTGACGCTGTCGCGCGCATCGCCACCGCGAGCGGGTTTCGTGATCGCTCGACAACTGGGGCGCGTCGCTGCCTACACGTTGGCCGGTGCGGCCATGGGTGGTCTCGGCCAGACACTGCTGTTCATCGGCCAGAGCGGTGCACTGCGGCTCGCGTTGCAACTGCTGTTCGCGTTGTCGTGGCTGTGGCTGGCGGCGCGATTGCTGAAGCCCGGCCTGCGCCTGCCCTGGGCCTCGGACCTCGGTGCGCGTCTGTGGACGCGGCTGCAGCCGCTGACGCGCAGCTTCCTGCCCGCATCGACCCCGCCGCGCGCCTTCGCACTCGGTGCGTTGTGGGGCTTCATGCCCTGCGGACTGAGTTACGCGATGCTGATGATCGCCGCCACGCAGGGCTCCGCGCTCGGCGGCGCGGCGATCATGGCCGCATTCGGGGTCGCGTCGACGTTCGCGCTCGGCGCACTCGACCTCGGCGCACGTCGTGTCGACCGAGTGCAACTGTCACCTTGGCTGCGCGGTGCCGGCGCAGCATTCGCGCTGGCACTGGCGGCGCTCAGCCTGTGGATTCCTTACCAACATCGCGGCCACGCGCACGACCTCGCGGTGTCGATGGCACTCGCGGGCGACGACTACTGCGTGAAATGAAACTTCAGCAGGCTTCGCTTTCGAGGCTCGGCGAGGGCTCGCCTGCGAGCTCATCGAGCTTGGCGAAATCGACGATGCGGATCTGCTTGCGGTTCACTTCCAGCACGCCAAGCTCCTCGAAACGCGTGAACAGACGGCTCACGGTCTCCACGACCAGGCCGAGATAGTTCGCGAGTTCGTGGCGCGACATCGGCAGCTCCAGCGTGTCCGGCGCGCGATGCAGGTTGCGGTAACGCTCGGACAGACTGCGCAGGAAGATCGCGAGACGCTCCTGCGCCTGCTTGCGGCCCATCATCATCAGGTGTTCGTGGTCCTTGACCACCTCGCGGCTGGCGATACGCATCAGCTGCCGGCGCAGGCCGGGCACGCTGGACGCGAACTCGTCGAGTTGCGCGTACGGCACTTCGCAGACCGACGACCGCTCCATCGCCTCGGCATTGCAGCGGTGGATGTCGTCCGACAAGGCATCGAAGCCGATGATTTCGCCGGGCAGGTGGAAGCCGAGTACCTGCTGCTCGCCGCTGTTCGTTTCCAGCGTCGTCTTGAACGAGCCGGAACGCACGACGTACAGCGACTGGAAGCGTGCGCCGCTCGCGAACAGCTGCTGGCCGCGATCGAGCGGACGCCGTGCGCGCACGATGGCGTCGAGCGAATTCAGTTCGTCCGGGGAGATCGAGGCCGGCAGGCACAGCGCGTGCAATGCGCAGGCCCGACAGGTCCGGCGCAACTGACCAAGATCGAGCGAGGGGATCGGTGCAGGCGTGGTGCGCGAATCGGCAGACATGCGCCCATTCTAGCCCGAACCTTCCAGAGCGGGGACGGAAACACGGACAAAGCGATACGCCATTGGTCTAAAGCGCGCGAGGAACGACCAATCTTTGCAAATCGCCGCTCAGTCCCGGAGATCGGCGAACACGGCGTGGAACAGGGCGCACTGCTTCAACGCGCGGAACAAGGCCCGCAACGCATCGCGATGTTCGGCCACATCGTCTTCACCATAACGAATGGCAAGCCGCTGCAGACTGGCTTCGGCATCGAGGCCGGCGAACATGCAGGCGAGCAGATCGAGCGCGGTCGCATTGAAGTCCATGCCGATCAGGTTCGGGTAACGATCGGTGTTGCCGCTGATCTCGGCGACCCACTCGACCACCTGCGCAACCGCATCGGTGCAGCCGGTCTCGCGGCTCACCAGCCGCAGCAACTCGCCACGGTCGAACACGTTCAGCAGCAGGGCCAGCAGGAACCGGTGCGGCGGCGCGTGCAGCTTGCGCCGCAGGTCGATCAGGGTGCGGCTCAACAGGTCGTTGTGGGCGGCGCGGTGCACCAGCGCCCGCTCCGCCGCCGGCAGCCGCGTGCACAGCTGCGAGAGCCGCTGCGCTTCGTCGACATCGGCACTGACCTGGATCTGTTCCGACACCAGCGTGTAGGCGAGATACAGGTCGGCCTCCGGCAACACGCGCGCCAGATGTCCCTGGAATGCCTCGGCGTCGAGCACGCGCAACATGCGCAGGTACTGCAGCTTGCGCGTCGTCGGCGCGTGTTTCTGGAACGGATCGTGGGCGAGCCCGGGCCAGCGGTAGTCGTACTGGACTTCGGCGCCGGGTTCGTCGGTGATGGTGCGGATGACGATGGTCACCGACGGCCGGATCATGTGGAACAGCGAATGGATCAGGGTGTCGCCGCGACGGATCACGCGGGTGTCGCCCGGACGCAGCACTTCGATGTCGATCAGGGCCAGGTCGCCGGCGATGGCGCGCTGCTTCGGTTCGGGCGGGGCCCACGCCTGGAAGCGGTAGCGGCTGTGGATGCTCGATCCGGCCAGCACGTGGAATGCGCCGCAGAACGCGTGCTGGTGGATGCTGGTGGTGCCGTCGAGCCAAGTCAGCGCCGAGATGTCGAAATGGCCGCCGTTGTACAGCGACAGCGGCGGTTCGGCGAAACGCGCGTCGAGGTCGGCCTGTTTGCACAATTCATCCGCACCGAGGACATAGTCGACCAGATCGGCATGGCTGATGTGCGCCGACGGATTGTGTTCATCGAGTTTGGCCAGGGCCACCGCTTCCAGATTCGCGTAGACGGCTTCGCGGGAATCGCCAAGCGTGGCGGCGATGTCGTCGCCCAGGCGCCGGAAGAACGCCTCGACGCGGTGTACCGCTGCGTCCACGCTCACGCCATGACGCCGTCGTAGTCGGCGTCGACGAAATGGAACAGCAGCGAGGCCGAGCGATGCCCTTCAGGCAACACCTCGCGGCAGTGCTTCAGCTCGCGCCCCTTGAAGATCAGGGCATCGCCGACGCGTTGATACAGCTCGCGGGTGCTGCCGTCGCGGGCACGCACCTTCAGCGCCCAGGGCGAACGGCCGGCATCATCGAGCGGCGCGTAGTCGACCAGCAGCGTGATCGTGTATTCGCAGGGCGGACGGTCGACGTGCCACTTCAGGTCGCCGCCTTCCAGATACAGCGAGACGAAGGAATACGAGGGTTTGGTCGCGCGCCCGACCAGTTGCGAAACGCGCGCGTTCAGCTGGTCGTGCCAGAAGTCGGCGACCGGGTGGCTGTGCGCGATGTGGCGCAGGCAGCCGCGATGGTCGTCGAGCTGCATGAAACCTTCGCCGGCCAGCGCCCAGTAGTAGCGCGCGAGTTCGGCGACATGCGATGCCGGCAGCAGATCGTGCAGTTCGACGTAGCCTTCGCGCGCGAAGAAGTCGCGGGTGGCGGGCGAATCGAACTCGGCGGCCGCTGCATTCTGCGTCTGCAATGCCGGGGCCGTATCCGCCAATACCGGCGCAAAGACGCCGCCGCGAGGATGCGACTGGTAGCGCAGCGACAGGTCGCGCCAGTCCTCGGGCAGGCGCAGGCCGCGACTGCGGACCGGCTCACCCGCGCTGGCGACCGCCTGCGGCTGGTCGAGCGCCGCTTCGGGACGTCCGTGCCGATCGGCCGACAAGTCGTAATGCACAGGTTGCGGCAGCGCATCGACCGGCGCCAACAAGCCGATGCCACGCAATTCCTCGATGCCACGCTCGGAAACACGATCCACCGCTTCGCCGCGGATCAATGCCGCCGCCAGAAAGCCGTGCGCCTCCGGCAACTCGTCCGGCCTGACCAGCCGTTCGCTGAGCTGCGCACCCTTGATGGGCGCCCGTACCAAGAACAAAGGCGGCTCGGAGCCGCCTTGAACACTGATACTGGCGCAGGGATTGAGCACCAACCCCAGCGATTCCAGTTGCATGATCCTGCCGCTTCGAAGCGTTAAGGACCCGGGCTCGGACCCGGAGTCGGGCGAGGCGAGGGTGCAGGAATCATCAAGGATTCGATCAATTCAGGCGAAAGCTTGGTCAGGCTCTTCAGCTGTTCGATCAGCGAACTCGGAACGGAAATCTTCGACTCTGCTTGCACGACGATGGCCGATTCGGCCGGTACACCGGTGTCCATGGCAATTCTTCCTATGTGGATAAGCGCTCTCGCGTTCGCGAGGCCGGCGACATTATTCGTTTGTGACGTTTCATGTCAATCGACGCCCCCTTGCAAGGGCGCCGATTGACACCTTGAGCCTTTCATGGACGGGCAGATGCCCGTCACACGGTCTCAGGCGGGGCCCGGACCTGGATCAGGACGAGGTGCAGGCGCCGGCACCTGAGGAGCCGCCATGATCGACGCATCGACCGGCTTGGCCATGCGCTGCAATTGATCGATCAATGACGTAGGCACAGAAACCGCCGACCCCGCTTTGACTATGGAATTCATTGCACTCCCCTCAGTTCGACGCCTGCGACGGAATATCGCAGTGCTTTTCGAGCCTACGATTGGCACCGTTGCGCGTCAATTGGCGACTCTCTATGGTGCCGGAACTCGCCGCCTTCCCGTCTCATGCCACTGCGACATCTCATCCTCTTCGCGATTCTCTTGTTTGCGGTGTCGCCGCTGCGTGCCGCTGAAGTCGGAGCATTGCCCTCGCGAACATGGGATATCCGGCAAATCCGGCTGGGTGATGACTATCCGGATCCCGCATTCAATGCGCTTGTTCAATCTCACGACGGGGTCATCTATTCGGGCGACCAACGCGGCGTCCTGGAATTCGACGGGCGGAACTGGCGGCGACTACCCATCGGCATCAACTTCGCAGTGACGGCACTTGGCGTCACTCGATCCGGGCAATTGGTCGTCGGTGGCGCGGAAACATTGTTGGTGGTTTCCGACCCAGGCGGAGCCAACGAGGTTCTTGATGTCGGAGAAATGCTCCCAGAGGGCCTCCATGGCGGCGGCGACTTCTGGGAATTCGCGGAAGATCGCGACATGTGGTGTGTGCGTTCCGGTGAGCTGCTGGTATGCCGACAATCATCAGGGTTCAAGGCATTCCGCACCGAACAAGAGTTTGGTCGACTTTTTCAAACCAGCGACGGCATCTTGATTCATGTTCATCGTGTCGGCTTGAGTCGAATCACCCCGGATGGCCCACTCCTTGTTCCCGGCGGTGCCGTGTTTGCCAACATCGGCGTTTCCTCTCTCGTTGAATTTCCGGACAAATCCTACGCCGCAATTACACGGGAGCCGTTCGGTATATGGCGGTGGCGAGACGGCGAAACGCCGATGCTGTCGGCGACGATCAGCGCTACGGACGTGATGCGTCCAATCGGGATCGGCCAGCTAGTGGCCTCTGACAAGATCGCTATTCCTGAAGGAAACGGGGGTGTTGCGATTCTCGGTATTGATGGAGCAGTTCAGGACCGCATCGAACCTGCCGACTTGAACGTCGGCACTGGCGCTCAAGCCCTGATGGTCGACCGCGAAGGCGCACTTTGGATCGCTTGGCGCAGCGCGATATCAAGAATCGAATATCCGTCCAGAGCGCGCGTCTTCTCGTTGCCACAAAATTTGTTCGGTCAATCGATGGTGCTGACCAGAACCGAGCTGGGAATTTCCGCCTTTCACGGCGGATCAGTGGTGAGCTTGCGGCAGGAATTCAACTCAAAACGCTGGAGTCTTCAACAGATCAACCAAGCACCGGCTTCGATCCTGATGATTCGATCGATCAACGGATCAGACCTGGTCGGCACGATCCGCGGCATCTGGTCGTTGCAGGACGGAGCAGTTGCGCTCCCGAACGATCTGGTGTTCTCCGCAACACCGGTTGTTCAATCATCCGCCGACATCTGGGCGGGGCTGCGCAACGGCGTATCGAGACTGCAACGCGGTCCAGCCGGATGGCACGAAATCCAGCGGAACCCGAATGTTTCCTTTGATGTGATCTCGATCCTGCAGACCAAGCCGGAAACGGTTTGGCTAGGCTCGCTCGTCGGGCGAGTAGCGAGACTGCGACTGGGCAAAGACACGGCATTGGCCGAAGCACGAGTTGAAGAGTTCGACCAGACAGCCGGGCTGCCCAAGGCGACGATTTCGCTGGAACAGATCGGGGATGAAGCAACTTTCTGGGCGCGTGGGGGTCAGTTTTACGAATTCGATGGGCAACGGTTTCACCCCAGCAAGCTCATTCCCTTCGAGGAATCGGGGCCGATCCAAGAGGTCAAACGCATCGATGAAGCGCAGCTCCTGATCAGCAACCCGAACAGTCGACTACGACTTTTGCGCCGCGACATCACCGGTGTTTATCACCACCAGCGCAGCATCTTCGACGAAATCGCCAGTGTCGAGAAAACCCGCTCGATGCACGTCGATCCCGACGGCATCGTGTGGCTGGCGCAGGACTCGAACGTGGTGCGCATCGATCCGAAGGCGGACGTGCCGAAGCCGGTGCCGCAGCAGGTGCTGATTCGCGACGTGTCGGTCGGCGATGCGAGTCTGTTGAAAGGGCGCGACGGCAATGGGCCGCTGGCGCTGAATGAAGGCACCAGCCTGCGCGTCGAATACACCTTGCCCAGCTACCGCGCACCGGAATTGAATCGTTTCCGCTCGCGCATCCGGCCCATCCATGCGCAGACCGAGTGGAGCAACTGGAGCAACGAAACGCGCCGCGACTTCACCAACCTGCCGGCTGGCGATTTGTTGTTCGAGGTGGAAGCGCAGGACGCGGCCGGCGTCGGCGGCGGCGTGGCCGCCGTGCCGATCACCGTGATCGCACCCTGGTATCGCCGCACCTGGGCGATCGCCATATTCATCGTCGCCGGCCTGATGCTGGTTTGGATGGGCGTGCAATGGCGATTGCGCGCCCTGCGCGCCCGCGGCGTCGAACTCGAGCGTTTGGTCGCGATCAAGACCGAAGCGTTGCAGGTGGCCGCGAACACCGACCCGCTCACCGGACTGTGGAATCGCCACCGTTTCGGTCAATGGCTGCGCAGCGAACTCGCCGACATCCATCTGCGTGCCGCCGTCTCGGCGCCCCAGGATCCGGTGGACCTGATCGTCTGCGGCATCGACCTCGACCACTTCAAGCGCGTCAACGACCAGCATGGCCACGCGGCCGGCGACGCCATCCTGAAGGCGGTGGCCGCACGCCTGCAGTCGATCAAGCGGCCGAATGACCTGATCTTCCGCTTCGGCGGCGAGGAGTTCGTCTACATCGGCGCACTGCGGCATCGCGATGACGGCCGGGAACTCGCCGAGACCATCGTGCGCGAAATCGCCCAGGTGCGTGTCGAACTCGAAGACGGCGTATTGCTCGAACCCACGGCGTCGGTGGGCTGGTCCGGCTACCCGTTCTATCGCGAACGCCCGGACCTGTTCGGACTCGACTTCGTGCTCGGCATCGCCGACCGCGCGCTCTACGTCGCCAAGCAGGAAGGCCGCAACCGCGCCTGTGGCTATCTGCCGAACCTGTCGGTGGACGACATCGATCGCACCCAGGCCGACTGGCGTGCCCAGGTCTTCACCCGCCACCCGGATTTCCTCAAACGCGTGGGGTGATTGCCTGAAGTCTCACCCATGCTGAGACTTAGCCGTTGATCACTAAACTGAACTTGCGGCTGCTCTTGGGACCCCAGTCCTTGTATATACGTCACGCGCATATATACACTTCTTGCCCCGAGGATGATCGGAGCGATGCTTGGACTTCAAGATTTCCCGACAAGTGGAAGAGAAGCTGCGCGACAGGCACGGCGTCTCTCGAAAAGAAATCATCGAGTGCTTCTTCAATCGAAGCGGTCCACCCTTTCAGGACACTAGGGCAAACCACCAAACCGATCCACCGACCTTTTGGCTGGTCTCCGAGACGGATGTTGGCCGGGTACTGAAGATTGTTTACATCCAGCGCAGTCAGGACTTCATCATCAAGACCGCCTATGAGCCGAAAGACGGTTCGGATGTCCTCTATCAGAGACTGTGCGCAAGACGCAGGAACTGATCGGAATACATAGGAGTGTTGTCATGACAAATAAAGACGAAGTCGCCGCCGCAGAGGCCGCCATCGAGAGAGAGTGCAAGTTTGAATCCGGCGAGTTGGGACTGTCGGAAGAGCATGCAGTTGCAGCAAGCCCGGAGCACGAGCGAGCCATTGATGAATCGCTCGCAATGCAGCTGATCTCAATCCGATTTCCTAAGGCGCTGATCGATGACCTCAAGTTCATCGCGAAGCGTGAAGGGCTCGGCGGGTATCAGCCGCTGATTCGTCGCGTCATCACGCGATTTGCAGAGAGTGAGTTTCGTAGACTTGCACGCGAACAGCCTGAGGAAGAGCGTTCGCTGGATGGCAGAGATGCACGAGAGGCGCGCGTTGCCTGCGGGTAATCAGGTAAACGCAAGCACAAAAAACCCCGCTGCGGCGGGGTTCTTTTTTACTTCCAATCCAGCCGACTCGCGTCGAGCTGAAACACATGTCGACCGGCTTGGAGAAACTCGACCTCGATTAGTACCCTGCAAATCACCGAATCAAATGGTGGGTCATGACAGATTCGAACTGTCGACCAACGGATTAAAAGTCCGCTGCTCTACCGGCTGAGCTAATGACCCGGCATGGTCCCGAAAGGGGCGCGAAGTTTAGGCGAGCGCGCATGAACGCTCAAGGAAATTATCGGTACGGCGTCGATCAGCGATAACGGGTCGGGTCCGGCACGCCGGCGTCGACGAACCCCTGCTGACGCAAACGGCAGGCGTCGCAACGACCGCAGGCGCGACCGTGTTCGTCGGCCTGGTAACACGACACCGTGGTCGAAAAATCGACGCCATGGGCGATGCCGGCACGCACGATGTCGGCCTTGCTCATCGCGATCAACGGTGCATGCACCGTGAAACGACCACCCTCGACGCCCGCCTTGGTCGCCAGGTTCGCCAGCTGTTCGAAGGCACGGATGAACTCCGGCCGGCAATCCGGATAACCCGAATAGTCGACCGCGTTGACGCCGCAGAAGAGGTCGCGCGCCCCCAGGACTTCGGCCCAGCCGAGCGCGACCGAGAGCATGATGGTGTTGCGCGCCGGCACGTAGGTGACCGGAATGCCTTGGCTGGGCGCCTCCGGCACGGCGATGTCGTCGGTCAATGCCGAACCGCCGAGCGCGCGCAGGTCGATGTGCACGACCTTGTGCGCGACGGCGCCGAGCGCCTGCGCATTGCGCTTCGCCGCATCCAGTTCGGCGTGATGGCGCTGGCCGTAGTCGACGCTGAGCGCGTAGCAGTCGAACCCCTGCGCACGCGCGATGGCGAGCGTCGCGACCGAATCCATGCCGCCTGACACGAGTACGACGGCGCGTGGTGCCGGCTGCGTCACTGGGCGACCCGCAGCATCAGCAGTGCCCACAGTGCGAACAGCGTCAGCGCGCCGAGCGCGTAGACGATGAAGCGATGCATGACGCGGTTGTACGTGATGTGGATGAGACTGTGCAGCACGCGCAGCCCGACAAAGGTCCAGGCGAGCGTCGATAGCCAGCGATCGTGCACGGCGAGCAAGGTCGCGAAGCCCATCGCGACGTAGAACAGCATCGGCAGTTCGAGCAGGTTGTTGAAGTTGTCGGCGGCCGAGGTGCGCTGCAGCAATTCGACACGGGCTTTGCGGTTGAACAAGCGCTGCGCGTCGATGCGGCTCGCGCGCATCTCGCCAATCCGTTGTACGTAGAGAGCAACCCAGACGAGGGCAGTCCACGCGACGAGCGCAGCGCAGGGCCAGAACAAATCGGTTGTGATCATCATCAGCGCCCCGGCAAGTCGCCCCAGAGCTGCTTGTGCAACTGGAGCTGGAAACGGACCGGCAATCGGTCCGCGAGGATCCATTCGGCCAAATCGCGCGGTGCGACCTGGCGATGGCTCGGCGAGAACAGCACCATGCAGCGTTCGTGCAACTGGCGCTCGAGCACGATGCGCTTCGCCCATTCGTAGTCGGCGCGCGAACACAGCACGAACTTGAGCTGGTCGTGCGGATTCAGCAGGTCGAGGTTCTCGTAGCGATTGCGCTCGCACTCGTTCGAATCAGGCGTTTTCAGGTCGACCACACGCGACACCCGCGCATCGACCGCACCGATGTCGAGCGCACCGCTGGTTTCCAGCGACACCGAATAGCCTGCATCACAGAGGGCTTTCAGCAGATCGATGCAGGCGCGTTGCGCCAGCGGTTCGCCGCCGGTGACGCAGACATGGCGGGCGCCAAAGCTCGCAACCTGATCAAGGACAGAATCCAGCGTCCACCACTCGCCGCCGTAGAACGCATAGGCGGTGTCGCAATAGGTGCAGCGCAGCGGACATCCGGTCAGGCGCACGAAGACCGTCGGCCAGCCGACCGCGTCCGCCTCGCCTTGCAGCGAATGGAAGATCTCGGTGAGTTTGAGGCGCGGCTCGTTCGTGGCCGTCGTGGCCCCGGAATCCGCGGCCACCACGGCTGCGTCGCTCATCGCTTACGGCGTCTTGCCTTCGAGGCGCAACGCACGCAGGCGGCCCTGCGCAAGACGCGCGACGGTCGAGCCCGGATAACGCGTCACCACGTCATTCAACGCGGCTTCGGCGTCGGCCCACTGCTTGAGTTCATACAGGCAATAGCCGACCTTGAGCATCGCGTCCTGGGTCTTGGCGCTTTGCGGGTAGCTCGCCAGCAGCGAGCGGAAGGTGTCGAGCGCGATCTGGTAGTTCTGGGTGACGTAGTACGACTCGCCCAGCCAATAGGTCGCGTTGTCGGCCAGTTCGCCCTGCGGAAACTGTTCGAGGAACGCCGAGAAACGACGCGCCGATTCGGCGTAACGGCCTTCGCGCAGGGCATCAAACGCGGTGTCGTAGGCGGCCTGTTCGCCAGCCTGCGGAATCATCGTCGTCGCGGCGGGTGTGGCCGGAGGTTCGCTGGCCACAGGAGGCGGCGTCGGTGCGGCGGGTGCTGTCGTCGGCAACGTCGGATCGGCCACCGGCTCGATCGGCGCGTCCATCGACAACTGACCCGGGGCCGTCGGCGCTTCCGGAAGATTCTGGACCTGACCCGGTGCGATCGGTGCCGCGGGTTCGGTCGGCGGTGCCGAGGTCATCGGCGCCGGGTTGCCTTCGAGACGGCTGATGCGCGAGTCGAGATCGACGTACTGATCGCGACCGCGCTTCTTCAGCTCTTCGATTTCGAAGGCCTGTTGTTCGACCAGCCCGCGCAGCGACTGCACTTCGGACTGGAGATCATCGATCCGGTTCAGCAGATCGACCGTGGACTGGCCGCTGCCCTGGCCCTGATTCTGGGCTTCGAGACGGGCGACACGTTCAGCGAGACTCAGACGACCCGACTGGGCGTCCACCGACCCCGAAAACGACGTGGCGGCGACCAAGGCCGCCGCCACGAGGGGTCCACGAAAGAGTGAACCGGACTTCATCATCGCTGCTTACTTCGCCGTGTAGACGATTTCGACGCGACGGTTCTTGCCCCAGCAGTCTTCCGACGAGTCGGAGCAGGTCGGGCGCTCTTCGCCGTACGAGACGACGTTCAGCTGCGAAGCCGAACCGCCGTTGCCCTGCAGGGCCGACGACACGGCGTTGCCGCGGCGCTCGCCGAGGCCAAGGTTGTATTCGCGGGTACCGCGCTCATCGGCGTGGCCTTCCAGCGTGATGGCGGCCGACGGACGGTCGGTCAGGTACTTGCCGTGGCAAGCCAGGATGGCCTGGGCTTCGGCGCGGATTTCGGCCTTGTCGAAATCGAAGTAGACCACGCGCTGGCGCAGGCAGCTGTCGGTGTCCAGATCTTCCGGACCGTACTTGCCGTTGTCGGTGACAGCCGGGGTTTCGGTCTTGGTCGGTTCCGGCGTTGCAACCGGAGCTTCTTCCTTGACCTTCTTCGAGCAGGCAGCGAGAGAGGCCATCAGGGCCGCCGACAGGATGATGCGCATCGTGTTGTTCATTGTTGTATTTCCTCGAGGTTTTGGGGCAGTACTTACAGGGCAATGCTGCGGGCGCGGACTTTAGCGCCGCTCGTCTTAACGTTGACGGAAGGGTCCCCACGCGGGTTCGCGTACGTCGCCATCAGCCAGCACCAGACGCTGCCGCACCCGCCCGTCGGCGGACACGGCAAAAAGTACGCCCCGCTTTCCTTCGCGGGCGGCGTACAGGATCATGCTTCCGTTCGGCGCGAAACTCGGTGATTCGTCCAGATTACCGGGCGAAATCAGGCGCATATCCCCCGCCCCGCCGCGCGACCGATCCAGAACCGCAATACGATACACATTTCCGCTGCCCTGCGCCATCGCCAGGGTCTTGCCCTGGTAACCAATGGTGGCGCGGGCGTTGTATTCGCCCTGGAAGCTGACCCGCGTGGCATCGCCGCCCGAGGCCGGCACGCTGTAGATCTGCGGTTTGCCGGCGCGGTCCGAGGTGAACAGGATCGTGGCGCCGTCCGGCATCCACTGCGGCTCGGTGTCGATCGCGAAGTGACGAGTGATCTGCGTCGTGCGTCGGCTGGCGATGTCCATCACGTAGATTTCCGGATTTCCGGACTGCGACAGGGTCAGTGCCAGTTTCGAACCATCCGGTGAAAACGCCGGGGCGCCGTTGATACCGCGATATGCGGCCACGACCTGGCGCGAGCCGGTGGTCAACTCCTGGATGTAAATCGACGAATTGCCGCGCTCGAAGCTGACGTAGGCCAAGCGCTTGCCGTCCGGCGACCAAGCCGGCGACAGCAGCGGCTCGCGCGAACGCACGACCGTCTGCGGATTGAAGCCATCCGAGTCGGCGACCATCAGGGCGTATTGCGTGTCCTTGCCGATGCCGGTGGCGGTGACATAGGCGATGCGTGTCCAGAACGCGCCGCGGACGCCGAGAATCTTCTCGTAGATCAGGTCGGCGATCTGATGCGCCGCGCCGCGCAGGTCGTTCGGACGGGCGCCGATGGCGAGTCCGAGCATTCGCGTCTGCTTGGCCACGTCGAACAATTCGAACTCGATGCGCAGCGCGCCGGCGTCGGCATCCGAGATACGGCCGATGACCAGGAAGTCCTGCTTGAGCAGACGCCAAGTCGCGAACTTCACATCAGCCGGGCGCGCCGGGAACTCGACGATGTCCTGTCGACCGAGTGCGCGGAACTGGCCACTGCGGCTCAGGTCGGTACCAATGACAGCGCTGATGTCTGTATCCGACGGCACGCCCGCGCCTTCATACGCAAAAGGCACGACGGCGATCGGCAGAGCTGCTTCATTGCCGGTCACGGCGCCGACGGTGAGGTTTTGCGTGAAGCCGGCTTGTGCGACCAAGAGGCCGAACAGGACGAAGAACCACTGGAGTTTCTTCATTGGGTGCACATCTCTCTCGGGAAACAGAATGGAACGGTGACCTTGCGAGCAAACACGCTTTCGAAGCCCCGATAGGGTAAGGGTTCGCGCTGAACCGCGGCTTCAAGGCTGCGAAGCACGAGCGGGTCCGCAGCACAGGTCGATGTGTCGACGGAAATGACCTCGCCACCCGGGATCTGGATGACTTCGACGTTGCAGCGGAATCCTTCGCGAAGGGTATCGGGACGACGCCAGTTGCGGTCGACGGTATTCGTGATCGCGACCTTGTACTGACCGAGCAGCGAATCATCGCGGCCATTGGTGCCCGCACGCTGCGCCGCTTCTTCCTTCGCCAACTCGTCCATGCGCTGCTGTTCGAGCGCACGTTGCTTGTCGGCGTCGGTCTGCTTCTGCTGGTTCTGCAGCTGCGCCAACTTCTGCTCTTCGAGCTTGCGCTTGCGTTCGGCTTCCTCACGCAGGCGCTTGATGTCCTCGAGCTGCTTCTGACGCTCGCGTTCCATCTTGGTCAGTTCGTCCTGGCGGTCGAGGTCGATCTGCTCCTGCTTGCGCTTCTCTTCCTGCTCGCGTTCGGCCCTTTCCAATGCGTCCGCCGCCAGACGCACCTTTTCCTGGTCGATCCGGTCCTGCGCAGGTGGCGGCGTCGGAGTCTCTTCCGGCGGTGGCGGCGGCGGTTCCGGCTGCGGTTCGGGCTTGGGCGGTTCGGGTTTCGGCGGCGTCGGCTTGGGTTTCGACGCACTGGAGGGCAGCGGCGGCGCGGTGAAATCGACCAGCACCGCCTCGATCACGGGACCGGCGACATCGGCCTGCTCCACGTCCGGCTTCAGCCACAAGGCCACGAACACCATCGCGACGATGCCCAGATGCAGCAGCACGGAGCCGCCGAATGCGAACAGGGTGTCGTCGCGACGCTCGGCCATGTCAGCGCGCCTTGGCCTTGTCGCCGGCCGGCTGACTCATCAGCCCGACCCGCGGCACGCCGGCCTGCTGCAGCACGACCATGATCTCGTAGACACGGCCGTAGTCGATGCTGTGGTCGCCGCCGACCAGTACCGGCACCTTCGGGTTCTGGCGCACGAAGGCCGCGACCTTGGCGCCGAGCTCGGCCATCTCGATCGGTTCGCGCTTCTCGTCGCCGAGGGTCAGATACATGGTGCCGTCGCGGGCGATGCTGACCAGCACCGGCTCCGAGTCCAGCGACACCGACTTGGCATTCGATTCCGGCAGGTCGATGTCGACGCCGAGGTTCAGCATCGGCGCCGTGACCATGAAGATGATGAGCAGCACGAGCATCACGTCGATGTAGGGCACGACGTTGATCTCGGACTTCAGCTTGCGGCGCTTGCGATGTCTAGTGGCAGAGGCCATGACCGCTCCAACGGGACCGATGCGTGTGCGGGGTCAATGGTTGTCCTCGACGTGCGCCTGACGCTGCAGGATCGACGAGAACTCTTCCTGGAAGGCGTCGAAACGCACGTTCAGTCGCTCCACCAGGTTCGAGAACCGATTGAACGCCCAGACCGCCGGGATTGCAGCGAATAGGCCCATCGCGGTGGCGATCAGCGCCTCCGAGATCGGCGGCGCGACGGTGGCGATGGTGGCGATCTTGGCGCCGCTCAGATCCATGAACGCGATCATGAGGCCCCAGACGGTGCCGAACAGGCCGATGTAGGGCGAGATCGAGCCGAC
>JBGASK010000022.1:0-33673 GCA_044229785.1 Ahniellaceae bacterium | reverse complement strand
CATCGCCCGCCTTTTTTCAAGCGGAATGCCGCATGAGCGCAGCCTCCAACGGACTGACCTACCGCGACGCGGGTGTCGACATCGACGCCGGCAACGAAGTCGTCGAACGCATCAAGCCGCTGGTCGCGCGCACCTTCCGCAAGGAAGTGATGGGCGGACTCGGCGGCTTCGGCGCGCTGTTCAACCTCAGCGGCAAGTACCGCGAGCCGGTGCTGGTGTCCGGCACCGACGGCGTCGGCACCAAGCTGAAGCTGGCGCAGCAGTTGAACCGTCACGACAGCATCGGCATCGATCTGGTGGCGATGTGCGTCAACGACGTGCTCGTGCAAGGCGCGGAACCGCTGTTCTTCCTCGACTACTTCGCCACCGGCAAGCTCGACGTCGCGACCACGGTTGCGGTGGTCGGCGGCATCGCCCGCGGCTGCGAACTCGCCGGTTGCGCCCTGATCGGCGGCGAAACCGCCGAGATGCCGGACATGTACGGTCCCGGCGAATACGATCTCGCCGGCTTCACCGTCGGCGCGGTCGAACAGTCGCAACTGCTCGACGGCAAGAAGGTCCGTGCCGGCGACGTGATCCTCGGCGTCGCTTCCAGCGGCCCGCATTCGAACGGCTACTCGCTGATCCGCCGCATCGTCGCTCACGTCAACGCGAACCTCGCCGACAATCTCGGCGCGGTCTCGCTGGCCGACGCCCTGATGGCGCCGACCACGCTCTACGTGAAGCCGATGCTGGACCTGCTGCCGCAACTCGACGTGCACGCGATGGCGCACATCACCGGCGGCGGCATCACCGAGAACATCATCCGCGTCGTGCCCGACGGGCTCGGCCTCGACATCGACGCCGGCGCCCTTGTGCTGCCGCCGGTCTTCGACTGGCTGAAGCGCAGCGGCAACGTCGCGCCCGCGGAAATGTGGCGTACCTTCAACTGCGGCATCGGCTTCACCCTGCTGCTCGATGCCGGCGACGTCGCGACCGCCAAGCGCCTGCTCGCCGGCCACGGCCTCGCCACGCGCGAGATCGGTCAGGTCGTCGCCCGCGACGGCGACGAGCGCGTGCGCATCGGCTGATGTTGCGCCTCGCGGTCCTCGCCTCCGGCCGCGGCAGCAACCTGCGCGCGCTGATCGATGCCATCGGCCGCGGCGAACTCGATGCCCGCATCGTTGGCGTCTTCGGCGACAAGGCGAATGCGGGCGCACTCGCCCATGCGCGCGACGCCGGCATCCCGGCCGTGCATGTGGCCCCGAAAGAACACGCCAGTCGCGCCGACTTCGACCGCGCCCTGTTCGATCAGGTCGACGCCTGCGGGGCCGACCTGATCGTCTGCGCCGGCTTCATGCGCATCCTTTCGCCGGAGGTCGTGGCGCCGCGGGTTTCGCGCATGATCAACATCCACCCCTCGCTGCTGCCTCACTATCCCGGACTGCACACGCACCAGCGCGCACTGGACGCGGGCGATCGCGAACATGGCGCCAGCGTGCATGTGGTGATTCCCGCGCTCGACGCCGGACCGGTGATCGCGCAAACGCGCATCGCGATCGGGCCCGGCGATAGCGCCGAAGCGCTGGCCGCGCGACTGCTGCCGAAGGAGCACGCCCTGCTCGTCCAGGTCGTGCGCTGGTGCAGCGAAGGCCGCCTGCGCTTCGATGCCGAACGCATCGTGTTCGATGAGCGCCGCCTGACCGGGCCGTTGCCGGTCGATTGAACCTTCGCGTTCCGCCCGGACTCAGAATGGTCCGCGTACGCTCGCCGCACCCTCGTGGAGAATGCCGAATGGCCCGTTTTTTCGCCGCCCTCGCCCTGCTTGCGGCCTTTGCCGTGCCCGCACAGGACGCACCGATCCAGCCTTTCAAGTCCGACTATTCGCTGGTCCGCAATGGCAAGGCCATTGGCCGGGCACACATCGAACTGATCCAGGGCAAGGACGGCTGGCAGTTCACGACCACGTCCGAGGGCACCGAGGGCCTGGCGGGCATCGCCGGCGTGCGCATCGACGAGAACAGCACCTTCCGCTGGCAGGGCGGACGTCCGGAGACCATGCACTACACCTACTTCCAGAAGGCGGCGTGGAAGAAGAAAAACCGCCGGGTCGATGTCGACCACGCGACGAAGCGCATCGAGGCGGGTGACGACGACGGCACGGTGGCGCTCGCCTACGCGCCCGGCACCGTCGATCGCAATCTGGTCGTGCTCGCGCTCGCCGCCGACCTGAAAGCCAAGCACGACGCGCTCGAATATCGTGTGGCCGACAAGCGCGAGATCGGCACGCATCGCTACAAGGTCGTCGGCAAGGAAACCATCGCGACTGCACGCGGCCGCTTCGACTGCATCAAGGTCGAACGCATCCGCGAGAAAGCGGGGCGCACGACGACCACGTGGATCGCGCCCGCGCTCGGCTACACGCCGGTGCGCATCGTGCAGAAGGAACCGGACGGCGAGACCCTGGAGATGCTGCTGCGCTGATCAGCCGCGCATCACCCGATTGCGGCCGGCGCCCTTGGCCTTGTACAGCGCCTTGTCGGCGGCGGTGATGACCTCCTTCGGCACGCGGCGCTTGTCGCTGCGTTCGGCCACGCCGATGCTGGCGGTGACCTTCACGTCCTTCGGCTTGCCGGGCTTGCCGTCGCGACCGATCGGTCGGATGCGGATGGCGCGCGCCTCGATCGCGGCGCGCACGGCTTCGAGCAGATCGTCGGCACGCTCGACCGCGGCATCCTCGAACACGATGCAGAACTCTTCGCCGCCGTAGCGATACGGCGCTCCGCCGGCATGGCGACGCAAGCGCGCGGCAACTTCGCGCAGCACGACATCGCCGGCGGCGTGGCCATGGGTGTCGTTGAACGACTTGAAGTGATCGATGTCGACCATGGCGATGGCATAACGCCCCGACAGTTTCTCCATCGCTTCGTCGAGCGCACGCCGGTTGCGCAGGCCGGACAAGGCGTCGACGAAGGCCATGCGATAGGCGCCGTAGAGCAGGCCGAGCACGATGATCGACCCGCTCGCCGCGAGGGCCATCAGTGCGCGCGACGCGTCTTGCCACAACGCGAGCGCCAACGCCGCGGCCAACAGGGCGAGGCTGGTGGTCAGTTCGGCCAGCGCGCCGCGCAGGATCCAGCGCAGCAGGCAGACGGTCGCGGCCACCAGAACCACGGCCATCGCACCGCGACCCGGATGAACGCCGGGCCAGAGGCCGATCAGGACACCGTCCAGCCGTTCGATCACATGCGTGGGCGCGTGCAGGCTCATCAGCAATGCGAACGCGAACAACAGCAGCCAGCCGGCGTTGCGCTTCGTGCGCCAGCGCGCTTCCGGCATGGCGGCGGCAACCAGCCAAAGGATCGGCGCGAACGCGAGGCTCGACTGCAAGGCGCGCTCGCCGCCATCGATGCGCGCCGCGACCAGCGCGGCGAGCACCGTCGCGACCAGCAGCAACCGATGCCGCGAAAAACCGGCCGCGAGCACGAACGAGAGCGCGGCCAGCACGCCGGCGGACCAGGAAAGCGTCGTCATGGATGGCCTGGAACTTAACATGCGCACTCGCCGCGGCGACATCGACGGGAGCGCGGATTGCTAACATCGCCACCGACGTTCCGGATGGTGTCGACGATGCGCAAGCTGCTGCTGTGCCTGTTCGCCTTGTTCGTGCTGGCCGGGTGCCGCGACACGCCGACGGACATCGCCCTCGGCACGATCGAATGGGACCGCGTCGAACTGGTCGCCACCGCCGCGGAGCCGGTCACGGCCATTGCCGTGCGCGAAGGCGATCCGGTCGCTCCCGACGATCTCGTGCTGGAACAACGCGCCGACCGTGCCGAAGCGGAACTGGCCGCCGCCGCCGCGGAACTGGAACGCGTGCGCCAGGTGCTTGCGGAACAACAGGCCGGGGCCCGTCCGGAGCAGAAGCGCGAGGTCGCCGCCCGCGTCGAACGTGCGCGTGCGGCGCTGAAACTGGCCGAAGCCGAGCAGTCGCGCGGACTGGGCCTGAAAACCCGCGGGCTGATCAGCGCCGCCGAACTGGATCGACTCGGCGCGACGGCGGAACTCGCCCGCAGCGAACTCATGGCGGCCCGCGCCAGTCAGGACTTGCTGCTCGCCGGCACCCGCAGCGAAACCCTGGCGCAAACCGCGGCGGCGATCGCTGCGGCCGAACAACGCGTCGACGCCTTGCGCATCACCCGCGATCGCCTGCATCAACGCGCGCCGGTGGCGGCACGCGTGGAATCGTTGCCGCTCGAAGTCGGCGACACCCCGACCGTCGGCGCGACCGTCGCGACCTTGCTGGTCGGCGCGCAGCCCCATGCCCGCGTCTACCTGTCGCCGGCGTTGCGTGCGCGGACCAAGATCGGCAGCCGCTACGCAGTGACGCTGCAAGGTCGCGACGGCGTCCTGAACGCACGCGTGCGCCGACTGGCCGCCGAAGCCGGATTCACGCCCTACTACGCGCTTACCGGCAACGACGCCCATCGCCTCGCCTACCTCGCCGAACTCGAATTCGATGCGAACACCGCCGTCGATCTCGCCGCCGGCCTGCCGGTGCAGGCCGCACTGCAGCCATGAGCGAGGCGGCGATTCGCGCACGCGGCCTGACGCGGCGCTTCGGCACGCTGACGGCGGTCGATCGCGTCGACCTGACCATCCCGCGCGGGGCCGTCTACGGCTTTCTCGGCCCGAACGGCTCCGGCAAGTCGACGACGATCCGCATGCTCTGCGGCCTGCTGACGCCGAGCGCCGGCGACATCGACGTGCTCGGCCTCGCCATCCCGCGCGAAGCCGAGGCGCTGAAACGCCGCATCGGCTACATGACGCAGAAGTTCTCGCTGTACGAAGACCTGAGCGTGCTCGAAAACCTGCGTTTCCTCGCTGCCGTGCACGGGCTCGCGCGCGACCGCCGCGAGGACCGCATCGAACTGGCGCTGCGCCGCTACCACCTGCGCGACCGCACGGCGCAGTTGGCCGGCACGCTCAGCGGCGGACAGAAGCAGCGGCTGGCGCTCGCGGGCGCGACGCTGCACGCGCCGGAACTGCTTTTCCTCGACGAGCCGACCAGTCAGGTCGATCCGCAGTCGCGGCGCGAGTTCTGGGAAGCGCTGTTCGACCTCGCCGACGACGGCACCACCCTGCTGGTATCGACGCATTACATGGATGAGGCCGAGCGTTGCCATCGCCTCGCGATTCTCGATGAAGGCCGCCTCGTCGCCGACGACACGCCGGCCACGTTGATCGCCAACCTGCCGAACCGCGTGCTGCGCGCCGTCACCGCCAATCCGCGGGCAGTGCAGCGCGAGCTGGTCGGACTCGACGGCGTCGAAGGCGTGGCCCAGCTCGGCACCACGCTGCGCGTGCTGGTGCGTCGCGACCTGCCGGAATCGGCCTTGACCGACGCCCTGCGCGGCGTCGATCCGGCGCTGCGCTTCGAAGCGCTTGGCGCCAATCTCGAAGACGTGTTCGTCGCCGCCACGCGCAACAAGGCGGCGACGCGATGAACTGGCTGCGTCTGCTCGCCATCATCGTCAAGGAACTGAAGCAGTTGCGTCGCGACCGCCTGACCGCGGCGATGATCCTCGGCATTCCAACCATCCAGCTGCTGCTGTTCGGCTTCGCGATCAACATGGACGTGCGCCATTTGGCAACCGCGGTCGTCGACGAGGCGAGCAACGGCACGAGCCGACGCATCGTCGAGACGCTGGCGCATACGCAGGTGGCGGACGTCGTCGCCGTCGTGCCCGAGGCCGGCGCCGCCGACGCGCTGATGCGATCCGGCGACATCAGCATGATCCTGCTGATTCCGCACGACGTGGAACGACGCCTCGCCTCGCGCGACCGCGAAGCGCTGCAACTGATCGTCGACGCCAGCGACCCGACCATCCAGGCCGCCGCACGACAACTCGTGGCGATGCCGCTGACGGAAAACGCGACACGCGTGCCGCAGATCGCCGTACTGAACCGCTACAACCCGGAGCGGCGCTCGGCGATCAACACCGTGCCCGGCCTGATCGGCGTGATCCTGACCATGACCATGACCCTGTTCACTGCGGTCGCCATCGTGCGCGAACGCGAACGCGGCAACATCGAGATGCTGATCGCCACGCCGGTCAGCAGCATCGAACTGATCCTCGGCAAGGTCTTGCCCTTCGTGCTGATCGGCGTCGTCCAGGTGACGGTTGTGCTGAGCCTGGGCGTATTGATCTTCGGCGTGCCGATCCGCGGCGAACTGTGGGCCGTGTATGTCTCGGCGCTCACCTACATCTTCGCCGCGCTCAGCCTCGGCGTCTTTCTGTCGACCTTCGCGAGCACGCAGTTCCAGGCCATGCAGATGGCCTTCTTCACCTTCCTGCCGCAGATCCTGCTGTCCGGCTTCATGTTCCCGTTCGCCGGCATGCCGAAACCGGCGCAATGGCTCGCCGAAATCCTGCCGCTCACCCATTTCATCCGTCTCATCCGCGGCATCATGCTGCGCGCCGCCGAACTCGACGAACTTCGCCGCGAGATCTGGATCCTGCTCGGCTTCACCGCCCTGATGCTGGCGCTGGCGACGCTGCGCTTCCGCAAGCGGCTGGATTGAGCCGCGCGGCGACCTCCCGTTGCTACAATCCGCCGCATGAACATCCTGTTGAACGGCGCCGCGCAGGTCCTGCGCGAGGGCGCCGATGTGGCTGAATTGCTGAAGGTCGCCGGGCTCGCCGAGAAGCGGGTCGCGGTGGAGGTGAACCTGGAGATCGTGCCGCGATCGCAACACGCCACGCGTGTGCTGCGCGAGGGCGATCGCGTCGAGATCGTGCATGCGATCGGCGGCGGTTGAGGAGAACGCATGAACACGACGACCCCGGTCGACGATGGCTTCGTCATCGCAGGCCGAACCTATCGCTCGCGCCTGCTGACGGGCACCGGCAAGTTCAAGGATCTCGACGAGACGCGGCTGGCGACCGAAGCGGCCGGCGCCGAGATCGTCACCGTGGCGATTCGCCGCAGCAACATCGGCCAGAACCCCGGCGAGCCGAACCTGCTCGACGTGTTGCCGCCGTCGCGCTACACGATCCTGCCGAATACCGCCGGCTGCTACACGGCCGATGACGCGGTGCGTACCTGTCGGCTCGCGCGCGAACTGCTCGACGGGCACAAGCTCGTGAAGCTCGAGGTGCTGGCCGACCAGAAAACCCTGTTCCCGGACATCATCGAGACGCTCAAGGCGACCGAAATTCTGGTGCGCGACGGCTTCGACGTGATGGTCTACACCAATGACGACCCGATCATCGCGAAGAAACTCGAGGACATGGGCTGCGTCGCGGTGATGCCGCTGGCCGCACCGATCGGTTCCGGGCTCGGCGTGCGCAATCCCTACAACATCCTGACCATCGTCGAGAATGCCCGGGTGCCGATCCTGGTGGATGCCGGCGTGGGCACGGCGAGTGACGCGGCGATCGCGATGGAACTGGGCTGTGACGGCGTGTTGATGAACACGGCCATCGCCGGGGCCAAGCATCCGGTGCTGATGGCGAGCGCGATGCGCAAGGCGATCGAAGCCGGCCGCGAAGCCTTCCTCGCCGGCCGCATCCCGCGCAAGCGTTTCGCTTCGGCGTCGAGTCCGATCGACGGACACTTTCTTTGATCGGAGATCTACCCCTCCCCTCCCCAACCCTCCCCTCGCTGCGCGAAGGGAGGGAGACCCGCCGGATCACGATGAGTACTGACGACACGATTCCCCGTCGCGAAATCAAGAGTTTCGTCAAGCGCATCGGCCGCATCACGGCCGGCCAGAAGCTGGCACTCGAAATCCAGTGGCCGCGGTATGGCCTCGACTACACCGGCGCGCTGCGCGATCTCGCAGCGACGTTTGGCAATGCTCGTCCGGTCGTGCTCGAGATCGGCTTCGGCAATGGCGAAGCCCTGTTCGCGGCAGCCAAGGCCGACCCGGAACGCAACTACATCGGCATCGAAGTGCACGAGCCCGGCGTCGGTCGCTTGCTGCGTGATGCCGATGCCGCCGGTCTCGCGAACCTGCGGGTCTCGAAGCATGATGCCGTCGAGGTGCTTCGCCACGAGATCGCGCCTGGCAGCCTCGCCGAGGTGCGCCTGTACTTCCCCGACCCGTGGCACAAGAAGCGTCACCACAAGCGCCGCATCGTGCAGCCCGACTTCGTCGGGATGATCGCCGCGCGCCTCGCGCCCGGCGGCCTGTTCCACCTCGCCACCGACTGGGAACCGTATGCCGATCACATGTTCGACGTGCTCGACGCCAGCCCGTCGTTCCGCAACGAACTCGGCCCGCGCCGGAGCGCACCGCGCCCCGACTGGCGCATCGAAACCCACTTCCAGAAACGCGGCGAACGCCTCGGCCACGGGGTGTGGGACTTGCTGTACCGACGCCGTTGACAGCGTGTCATTTCGCTGACCCTGGCCGCGACCGCGGTTCCGGCAAGGCGTCGCGCGGGGCTACACTCGGGGCACGACTCCGCCGCCCACAAGGACCATGCTCAGCGGCCTGACCCTTTCCAGCGAGATGCTGCTCGTGCTCGGACTGACCACGTTCACGCTGGTCATGTTCACGCTGGAGTGGGTGCGTGCCGACGTGGTCGCGCTGCTGGTGCTGGTCGCGCTCGGCATCACCGGCGTCGTGCCGACCGAGCAGTTGTTCGATGGTTTCGCCGGCAATGCCGTCGTAGCGATCATGGCGACGATGATTCTCGGCGCCGGGCTTGATCGCACCGGCGTGCTGAATACCGCCGCGTCGCACATCCTGCGGCTGTCGAACGGCGACGAACGCCGTTTGCTGCTGGTCCTGTGCGGCATCACCGGACTGATTTCGGCGGTGATGCAGAACCCGGCCGTCACCGCGCTGTTCCTGCCCGTGGTGGCGCGCATCTCGACGCGCACCGGCCTGCCGCTGTCGCGGTTGCTGCTGCCGATGGCCAGCTGCATCATCCTCGGCGGCACCATCACGATGGTCGGCAATTCGCCGCAGATCCTGCTGAACGACCTGGTGCTGTCGGTCAATCGCAACCTGCCCTCGGGCGCCGACACCATCGAACCGTTCTCGATGTTCAGCGTCGCGCCGATCGGCCTCGCCCTGCTGCTGTCCGGCATGGCGTATTTCCACTGGTTCTGGCCGAAACTGATGCCGAGCCGCGACGACGAACGCCAGGTGGTCACTCCCGGCGCCACCGCGAGTTATTTCGAAAGCACCTACGGCATCGAAGGCGAAGTCGTCGAACTGATGGTGCCGGCGGAAAGTGCATTGATCGGCCTGTCGATCGCGGAAGTGGAAGCGCAACCGGGCACGCCCCTGATTCTCGCGATCAAGATCGGCGAGGAAGCGCGACTGGCGCCACCGGCAGACCAGATGCTGTGGGCGAACACCATCCTCGGCGTGCTCGGCCCGCGCGAACGCATCCACGAGTGGGCGCAGCAGCAAGGCCTGCGCGTGCTGCCGAAGACGCGCAACTTCGGCGCGATGTTCAACCCGACGCGCGCCGGCATCTCCGAAGCCGTGATCCCGCCGAACTCGCGCTTCATCGGCCAGCGCGTCGGCGAGCTGCGCCTGCGCAAGCGCTACGGCATCTCGGTGCTGGCGGTGAACCGCGGCGACAAGATCTGGCGCGACGAGATTCGTGGGCGCATGTTGCGCCAGGGCGACACGCTGGTTTTCCACGGCGCCTGGCGCGATCTCGCACACGCCGCCGAGGACCACGACTTCGTCGTCGTCACCGACTACCCGAAGGACGAGGAACGCCCGCATCGCCTGAACCACGCCATCGTGTTCTTCGCGCTGTCGATGGTGCTGGCCCTGCTCTCCGACCTGCCGCTGCCGGTGGCCCTGCTCGCCGGCGCGGTCGGCATGCTGCTGACCGGCGTGTTGAACATGGATGAGGCCTATCGCGCCATCAACTGGAAGACGATCTTCATCATGGCGTCGCTGATTCCGCTCGGCTGGGCCATGGATTCGACCGGCGCAGCGGCGTGGATCGCGCAGGAGATCCTGATCGTGCTCGGCGACGTGCCGGTGTGGGCGCTGGAGCTGGCGCTGGTGATCCTGACCAGCCTGTTCGCGCAGGTGATGTCGAATGTCGGCGCCACCGTGGTGATGGTGCCGATGGCGATCAACATCGCGCTGGCCGCGAACGCGAATCCTACGCCGTTCGCGCTGCTGGTGACGCTGGCCGCATCCAACAACTTCATTTCGGCGTCGAATCCGGTGATCTCGCTGGTCGCGAGTCCGGCCAGCTATCGCCAGCAGGATCTGATCCGGGCCGGCGTGCCGCTCAGCCTGATCTTCACCGTGGTCGCGCTGATCATGGTCAACCTGATCTACTGACCGAGCAGCACCGCACCGTCCTCGACCTGCACCGCGATCGGCACCAGGCCATTGCCCATGCACGGCCCCGAGGTGCAGAACCCATTGTCGAGCTTGAACATCGCGCCATGCGCCGCGCAGACCAGATGGCCCTTGTCGACGATGAACCGGCCGGGCGCCCAGTCCAGCCGGCGGCCGGCGTGCGGGCACTCGTTGTGATAACCGAGCACGCGCTCGGCGACCCGCACCAGGATGATGTCGAAACCGCCGGTGCTCGAGGGCAGATGTGCGCCGAGCGCGCCGCCGTCGGGGATGTCCGTTACCGGAATCCGACGGACGGTAGAGATGGCGTCCTCCGGCGTGTGGCTGTCGTTCATGTGTGCATCGCTCCTTTGCTGCATGCTAGCGCCGTCTTTCCGGAATGATGCCATGTCGACGCTGTCCGCCCTGCTCCGCCCCGTGTTCGCCGCGCTGAAGCTGCTGCTGATCGGCGCGATCGCGATCGGCGCGCTGGTATTCGGCACGATGGTGGCGTTCGCGATCTTCGTTGGCGTGTCGCTGGTCCGGTTGCTGCGCGGACGTGGTGAGGCCACGGCCAGCACCGCCAGCGACCGCGTGTTCGACGCCGAATACGAAGTGGTGCGTCGTCCCGGCAGCGGCGTGTTGACGCCGGTCGAGCGCGAACGCCGCTGACCGCGGCGGCGTTGCCGCCGATTCGCCCTGATTCGCACCCGAATGCTGCCGACGCCGGCGACTATCGTTGCGCTGTCCGAATCCTGCGTGTTCCCGATGACGACGCGGTCGATACTGCGTCGCGAACGAAACGGAGTTGCCCGATGTCGACCACTGCCGACGCCGCCGTGCCGGCCCAGGTCCAGCGCGAACGCTGGCTGATCCTTGCTGCGCTGTTCGCGCTCTATGTCGTCTGGGGTTCGACCTATCTCGCGATCAAGTGGGCGCTGGTCGGCTTCTCGCCGTTCGGCATGGCCGCGATCCGGTTCGCCGCTGCCGGCCTGCTGTTCTACGCCTGGCTGCGATGGCGCGGGGTGGCCGCACCGACGCGGGCGCAGTGGAAGAACATGGTCTTCATGGCGACGCTGCTGCTCGGCATCGGCAACGGCGGCGTCTGCTTCGCGGAACAGTACGTCGGTTCGGGACTGGCTGCCGTCGCCATCGCCAGCATGCCGCTGTGGGCCGCGATGTTCGGCGCGATGTACGGACGTTGGCCAACGCGCCGCGAAGGCATCGGTCTCGGCATCGGCTTCGTCGGCGTGGTGCTGCTGAATCTGGGCGGCGACCTCGCCGCGAATCCGATCGGCGCCATCGCGCTGCTGGTCTCGCCGATCGCCTGGGCCTTCGGCTCGGTCTGGAGTCGCGGCCGCGACCTGCCCGCGCCGATGATGAGCACGGCGGCGCAGATGGTGGTCGCCGCGCCGGTGCTCGCATTGATGACGCAACTGCACGGCGAAGGCTGGATCCGCCCCGGCATCGACGCGCTCGCGATCGGCTCGCTGGTCTACCTCGCGGTCTTCGGGTCCATCGTCGGCTTCGGCGCCTACGTCTACCTGCTCGACAAGGTGCGTCCGGCCATCGCGACCAGCTACGCCTACGTGAACCCGCCGATCGCCGTGCTGTTCGGCGTGATGCTCGGCGGCGAAGCCCTGCACGCACGCGACCTCGTCGCCATGGCCATCATCCTCGCCGGCGTGGTGCTGATCACCTGGAAGCGCTGACCCGACAAGGGCCGCGCTAGATCATCACCATCGACTTGAAGCCGCCGAAGATCATGCGTTTGCTGTCGAAGGGCATGTCTTCGACCTTGCACATGGCGGCGATGCGCGGGTCGGCCATGATCAATTTGTTGATGCGGTCGCGCTGCTTGCGCGAAGCGTAGGTGATCCACGAGAACACCACGACCTCGTCGTCCTTGAGTTTCACCGCCTGCGGGAACGAGGTGCGCTTGCCCGGCTTGACGTCGTCGGCGACGCATTCGACGTAATCGATCGCACCGAATTCCTTCCAGAGCTTGCCGGCCTTGCGCGACAGCTTGCGGTAGTCCGCAAGCCTTGCCTTCGGGACCGCCAGCACGAAGCCATCGACATAGATGCTCATGATGCCTCTCCTTCGTCAGGCATGGGTTTGGCCCGATCGCGGCTGTTCGCGGATCGGGCGGACGGGACGGATTTCGACGCAACCGACTTTCGCCGGCGGAATCTTCGCGGCCAGGCTGATCGCCTCGTTCAAGTCGCGGGCTTCGATCATGTAGAAGCCGGCGAGCGCTTCCTTGGTTTCCGCGAATGGCCCGTCGGACACCGACAGCCGTCCGTTGCGGATGCGTAACGTCGTCGCGGTCGCGACCGGCTGCAGCGCTTCGGACGCGACGCAATGCCCGCCGGCGCGCAATTCGGCGTCGCAGGCCAGGCACTCATGGTCGTCCATCGTCGCGATCTTTTCCTCTTCGCCGTACACCAGGCACAGGTATTTCATTTCAGCCTCCCGCCTGCATCTGCTGGAATGCGGCCATGTCCATGTGGAACAGTTCCCAGACGTGACCGTCCGGATCGGCGACGGCGCGCGTGTACATGAAGCCGAGATCCTCGACCGCGCGGAAGGCGCTGCCCCCATGGGCGAGTGCGGCGTCGGCCACTCGATCGACCTCGGCGCGGCCGGCCAGCGAGATCGCGATCAGATGCGCGCTTTCGCGGTGCGCATCGGCGATCGGCAGGCGTGTGAACATCGCGAACTTGGCGTGGGTCAGCAGCATCGCGTATTGCTGTTCGCCGAGCACCAGACAGGCCGCGGTGTCGTCGCTGAACTGCGGATTGAAGGCGAAGCCCAGCGCCTCGAAGAAGGCCCGGCTGCGCGGCAGATCGGTCACCGGCAAGTTCACGAACAGGCCGGAGATGCGGGTCGTCGGAAGATTCGTCTGCGCGCTCATGCCCGTCCTCCGAAGTCGCCGCCGATGCCGATCTCGCGAAACAGCCCCAGCGTCGGGCTCGGCTCGAAGTCCTCGAGTTCGAACATCTGCCGCACTTCGATGTGGCAAGGCGAATCGTCGAGGTTGGGGTTGGGGAAGCGCCGCGACCAGGCGACGGCTTCCTCGCGCGTGTCGGTGCGGATCAAGGTGTAACCGGCAATCAGTTCCTTGGTTTCCGCGAACGGGCCGTCGACCACCGTGCGCGTCTTGCCGTCGTAGTGCACGCGCCAGCCCTTGGCCGTGGCCTGCAGTCCGGAACCATCGATCAACACGCCGGCCTTCGCCAGCTCCTCGTGGTAATCGCCCATTTCCTTGAGTTTGGCTTCGGTCGGCATGACGCCGGCTTCCGAAGCCGAACTCGCCATCACGATGATCATGAACCGCATGGACCTGCTCCTGTCTGGTTTTGGGAGGTGTCCGAGACCGAATTGGCCACCGGATCATGCTTCCTCGTGATCTGGTCGAACACATGACGGGCATTTCGACATCGTGTCGAACACGATTTCTCAACCGACGTAACGCTGGACCTGCACCCCGATCGCGCGCAGCTGCGCCGGCAATGGGCGTGCGGCGCGGATCGCATCGGCGCAGGCCGGCAGCAGCTGGATGGCGTATTCGACGACGCGCGCCATGTCCGGCGTGGCCGGCTTTTCGGCGAAGCGCGCCACCAGTTGTTCGAGATGCCGGCTGCAGTCGGCCAGCGCCGTGGCGCCCACCAGCGGCGCCGAGCCTTTCAGGGTGTGAAAGCCGCGGCGCAGACGCTTCAGCGCGTCCGCATCGGTCGGGCGCGCGCGCCAATCCGCATGGGCCGAATGCAACGCCTTGGTCACTTCGGCCAGTTCGGCCAGGAAGATGTCGCGGATTTCCGTGTCGGCATCGTCCTGCGGCGCCGTCGCGACGACGGCATCGCCGCGGCGAAAGCGAAGCTTGCGCAACACCGATAGACACCAGGCGATCATGCGTCGGACACCGCGTCGGTTCGGGGACCGGCGGATGGTACGGGGTTTCGTTGCGATCAGGGCAGTACGTCGTCGCCGGCCGCAGCCGGCTTGCGGCCGTGCAGCATCGCCGCGACCAGGTTTTCGCGATGCGCGCGCGAGGCGTGGACGACCCCGCCGACATGCAGCGGAATCAGCGCGAACAGCACCCAGGTCGCGACCTCGTGGCTGCGGATGACCCAGGCGTAACCGAACCAGCGATCGGTGGTGAACATCCAGCCGGTCATGACGATGACCCCAAGCGTGAGCAGCAGGGCCACGATCATCCAGGCGCCCAGCAGGTTGTGGCCGAGATGGCGCGGCGCGTGCCCGCGCAGCAATTCGGCCGCATAACGCCGGGTGGCGCGCGGCCCGCGCACGAAGCGCAGGAAACGCGCCGCCGGCGTGCCGACGAACCCCCACAGCAGGCGCAGGGCCAGCGCCGTCATCACCGCATAACCGACCCATTCGTGCCAGCGCCCGGGTGCGTGGCGGGTGAACCAGGCCGCGACGACGCCACCGATGAACACGAGATGCGCGAGGCGCACCAGCGGGTCGTAGACCCTGACCTGCTCGCGTTGATCCAGTGGCGGCGTCGACATGCAGCCAGCCTCAGTGCGCGTCGTGTTCGGTCGGCACGCGTTCGAAGGTCACCGGGTGGAAATAGGCTTCGACCTTGCTGCCCTTGTCGTCGATCGCGTAGACCTCGTAGCAGCCGCCGTCTTCCTTCATGTGGCGCACCTGCCAGCCTTCGCCGACCAGCTTTTCCTTGAGCGAGTCCATGCTTTTCCAGGTGGACTTGTCGCCGGAATCGCAGGTGGCGAGACCGGTGGCGGTCACCGGACCGATGGCGAGCAGGGCGAGGGTGAAGACGACGGAACGCAGGATCATGACGAGCTCCTTGGCTGACGGACGGGTTGGCAGGCACCGAGCCTAACCGCAAATGCGATTCGTTCGCAACAAATGGCTCAACCCAACCGATGGCAGGGTCCGGAGAATCCCCGACGCCCCTGCGTATTCCGGAGTCGACGCGCTCCGCGTTCTGCTCGATGGTCATCCATGCGCCGAATCCTGTTGTTGCTCGCCCTGGCCTTTTCGCTGTCCCTCCAGGCGCAAAACGCCGGCCTCGACCGCCGCTTCGGCGCCAACGGGCTGGTCAGTTTGCGTGAACCGACCGCGAGCAACGCCCGCAATCTCGGAATGGCCGCATGTGCCATGCCTGGTGGACGACTGAACGTTGTCTCCGCGACCGCCGCCGACCAGTTGGCGGTCTTCCGCCTGAAGGAGGACGGCAGCCTCGACACCAGTTTCTCCGGCGACGGCATCGCGACGATCGGCGTGCCGGCATCGAGCGACGAAACGGTGCAGGGCGCCTGCATGGGCGATGGCCGCATCGTGCTGTCGCGCATGGCGCCGGGCAGTGGCGCCGACAAGAACATCCAGCTGATCCGCCTCGATCCGGACGGCACGCTGGACACCTCCTTCGGGGTCGGCGGTACGCGGACCATCGACCTCGATGCCTATGAATTAGTGATCGGGGACAGTGAGTTTACGCTGTCGTTGATTCTGATCGCCGGCACCGAAATCGTGGTGTCGACACGACCCTTCCTGAGCAACGGCGAGTCGCGCCCTGGTCTCATTCGCGTCGACGTGAACGGCAACATCCAATTCGCGCGACTGGTCACGGTCAGCGGAGCCACCCCGAACTACGCCACCGGCGCCGGCATCGGCAACAACGGCCGCATCTGGCTGGTCGGCGGCGGCAATCCGAACGGCACGCCCTACAACAGCTGGTTCCGCGTCGAACTCGATGCCGCGACCGGCGCGACGCTGGCGAGTTTCGTCGGCACCGACGGCAACTACATCGTCGACGGCGGACGCATGTTCGCAAACGGCATCATGGTCGCGGTCGGCAAATACGTGCCGCAGGCCGAACCGGGCGGCGCCTATCGCCCGCGCCTGCTGGTGTTCCGCGACAGCGGCACCACGGCCGTCGCGCTGCCGGCCCTGAACGCCGTGAACAACAGCGACCCGACACTGACGCCGTACCCGGGCCGTGCCACCGCCATCCCGACCAGCGATGGCCGCGTACTGGTGATGGCGCCGATGGGCGGACAGAACCAGGAATGGGAAATCGCCACCTATGTCGCGCAGGTCGAACTCGGCGCGACAGCAGCGGAAGATCGCGTCGACCCCCGTTTCGGCAACCATGGCGCGATCCAGTTCTTTTTCCCGGGCAGCGTCACGCCGACCTGCGCCAACGGGTCGCCGCCGCTGCAACGCATGGTGCGCGCCAGCAACTGGAACAACCGGCCGGTGCTGGTCGGCATCCACGCCGCCACCTGCGCCCTCAATCCGCGCAACACCATGGTGGCGCGCCTGTTGAGTCGCGACGAAGTCTTTTTCGACAGCTACGAACCCTGAAGCGCGTCGAGCCGGCGCTGCAGGAAACGCTGCTCGACGCCGGGCCGACCCAGCGCCAGCGCGCGACGATAGGCCTCGGCCGCTTCGCCCATGCGGCCGAGGCGCCGGCACAGGTCGGCACGTGCGGCATGGGCGAACCGATACTCGTGCAATTCGCCGCGCGCGAGCAGGTCGTCGATCGGCGTCAGGCCGGCCTCGGGACCGTCGCGCATCGCCAGCGCGACGGCGCGGTTCAATTCGACCACCGGGCCGGGCGCATGGGTCTGCAACACGTCGTACAAGGCCACGATCTGCGCCCAGTCCGTGGCGGCGCTCGACGCGGCTTCGGCATGCACCGCGGCGATCGCCGCCTGCAGGGCATAGGCGCCGAAACGGTGACTGCGCAGCGCGCGCTCGACCAGCGGCAGCGCTTCGTCGATCTGCGCCCGCAGCCAACGGCGGCGGTCCTGATCTTCCAGCAGCAGCAGTTCGCCGTCGGCATCGACGCGCGCGTCGCGGCGCGAGTCCTGCAGCAGCATCAGGGCCAGCAGGCCGATGGCTTCGGGCTCGGGCAAGAGCTCGACCAGCTGGCGCCCGAGGCGGATCGCTTCGGCACTGAGATCGGCGCGCGTCAGGCTGTCGCCGGAATTGGCCGCGTAGCCTTCGTTGAACACGAGGTAGATCACCCGCAGGACCGCGTCGAGGCGGTTCGGCAGTTCGCGCGTGTCCGGCACGTCGTAGGGAATGCGCGCGTCGCGGATCTTGGCCTTGGCGCGCACGATGCGTTGCGCCAGGGTCGGCGCGGGCGTGAGGAAGGCCGCGGCAATGGCTTCGGTGGTCAGGCCGCAGACCTCGCGCAAGGTCAACGCGACCTGCGCGTCGCCCGAAAGGGCCGGATGGCAGCAGGTGAAGATCAGTCGCAGGCGATCGTCTTCGACGGCCTCGGCATCGACCGCACATTCGTCCTCGACGGCCAGATCGTGCCGTTCCGGATCCAGCGCTTCGAAACGCTTCTGCCGGCGCAAGGCATCGATCGCCCTGAAGCGCCCCGTCGACACCAGCCACGCTCGCGCATTGCCCGGCACGCCCTCGCGCGGCCATTGCTCCAGCGCCTGCCGGAACGCCTCGTGCATCGCCTCCTCGGCGCGATCGAAATCGCCGAGCAGGCGAATCAACGTCGCCAGCACCGCCCGCGATTCGCTGCGATAGAGCGCGTCGAGATCCATGCCGGAATCAGCCCTCAGGTTTTGCCGGCGTCACGCGCGCGGGTTCCTTCGCAGGCGCTTCGGCTTCGACGTCCTTCTCGATCTCCGCCGCAGACCCGGGCTTGCGTTGCCGCTCTTCGTGCTGGTCGTAGTCATCACCGACACGCGGTTCCTTGCGCAGCAGCGAGATCATGCGGATGTCCTCGATGCGGAAGACCAGCTCGCCGGAATCGGCGGCATCGCGATACGCCTGGATGCGATCGTCGTTGTTCCAGTAACGCACGTCCTGCAGGGTGATGAAGCCACGCTCCAGTTCCTTGCGGCGAATGCGCTCGTAGAGCGGACTCGAAACGCGGGCGAAGTAGTAATACGTATCCATCCCGCCCACCTCTTTCGGCACGTTGAGCTGGACGAATACCCAGGCGCTCGGTCCACGCGTGGCGGCGTCGAGCGCCGTCCATTCCTGCTGAACGGCCTTCGCCGACTCGCCGGAACCACAAGCTCCCAAGGCCAGCGCCAACAGCGTCGCCATCACGATTTTCTTCATCGGTTTTCCCAATCTTTCTCGAGGATCGGGATTGTGCCGCCTTTCGGATACGCCGAGACAGGATCGGACATCTTTCGCGTACCGAACGATTCTGAACGCCGTCTCGCGCTTGCCCCGCGAGCGCCGTGGCCCGATGCTTCGGGTTCCGGACGCGCCGCAGGGGCGGGAGGGCGACATGACTCAGTGGTTCATCGCGTTCGACGGGCAGTCGACGGGACCGTTCGCGGCGACCGATGTGCTGAACCGCATCCGCAGCGGCCAGTTGCCGCCGGGTGCGGTGTTCTGGCGGGCCGGACTGGCGGGCTGGATCGGGCATCAGGAGGCCTTGCCGGAACTCGGCGCCGGCGTATCGCAGCCGCCGCCGATGCCCTTGCCGCCTGCAGCGCAATCGGCGGCGCAACGGCAATCGGCACGCAGCTTCACCGACCACATCGCCGATCTCGCGCGCGTCGAACGACTCGAAGGCTTCAGCCTCGGCGAGTTGTTGTCGGCCACGTTCGCGAAGCAGGACCCGAACGCGATCGAGCGGCATTTTTCGACCGGCTTGCCGGAAACCACGCCGACGCTCGCACAGATCGAAACCGGCTGGCCGAAGCCGTGGATGTTCGTGCGCCTGTTGCTGCTCTCGGTGCTGCTGTTCGGCGGCGCCGTCGTGCTCGCGCAGACCTTCGGCAATCCGCTGCTGATTCCGACCATCATCGTGCTCGGCAGCCTGGCGGCGCCGATGGCCACCGTGGTGTTCTTCTACGAGCTGAATTCGCCGCGCAACGTGTCGCTGTACCAGGTCATCCGCATGCTGATGATCGGCGGGCTGGTGTCGATCGGCTTTTCGCTGCTGCTGTTCGAACTGACTGCGGGCCTGAGCTGGGTCGGGCCGCCGCTGGCCGGGCTGGTCGAGGAGATCGGCAAATTGGTCACGGTGTTCGTGATCGCGAAAGGGCTGGACGCGAAGCGGTATCCGTACATCCTCAACGGCCTGCTGTTCGGCGCCTGCGTCGGCGCCGGATTCGCGATCTTCGAAACCATGGGGTATGCGCTGAGCTATCTGGTCGAAACCAATGGCGACTTCGGCGCGATGATGCAGATCATCATCGCGCGCGGCCTGCTCGCGCCGTTCGCGCACGTGATCTGGACGGCGCTGGCCGCCGGCGCCTTGTGGCGGGTGAAGCTGGACCAGCCGCTGCGCACCGACATGCTGTTCCATGCCCGCGTGCTGCGCATGCTCGCGGTGGTGATGCCGCTGCACGCGCTCTGGAACCTGGGCCTGATCGACCTGCCCTACTTCGCCAAACACCTCGCCCTTGGCGTCATCGCCTGGGTCATCGCCTTCAGCCTGCTGCAGACCGGCCTCAAGCAGATCAAGGCCGCGCAGATGGCCGAAGCCGAAGGTCAGGCGCAGCTGAGCGGCGCGACCGCCGTGTTCAGTCGCGCCGGATTGATCGGGGCGATGCAGAAAAAGCCCTGATTTGCGCTCGAAACACGAGAAAATTGCGTCCACCCTCTCGCCTTGCACCCATCAATGTTGCTAGCGTTGGCAGGCGCATCGCGCACCAACCAACGGAGCACCTCATGGCAAGCAAGAAAGCTCCGGCGAAGGCTGCAAAAGCCGCAAAGCCGGTGAAGGAAGTGATGAACAAGTCGGGCCTGGTGAATTTCATCGCCGAGCAATCCGGCGTCGCCGCCAAGGACGTCAAGGCCGTCCTGGCCGGTCTCGAATCCGCCGCACTGGCGTCGGTGTCCAGCAAGGGCGCAGGCGAATTCGTGTGGCCGGGCGTTCTCAAGGTCACCTCGGTGAAGGTCGCTGCCAAGCCGAAGCGCAAGGGCATCAACCCGTTCACCAAGGAAGAACAGTGGTTCGCCGCCAAGCCGGCCAGCACCAAGGTCAAGGTGCGCCCGCTGAAGAAGCTGAAGGACGCAGCACACTGACCGACCGACCCGCGACGGCCACGCGCCGTCGCGGGTTCGAAGAGGCGCCACGCCCTCATCGGGCGCGGCGACTGCGCCTGCCGGCCTTTGTCCAGGAATGTATAGTCTGCCGCGCATGGCGGGCACGGTGTCCGCCACGAATCACGGAGTGATGTCATGGGTCTTGTTCAGGCGGTGGCGGGTTCGATTGGCGGCGTGCTCGCCGACCAGTGGAAGGACTTCTACACGGTTCCGGACGGCTTGCCGGCGACGGCGGCGCTGTTCGCCGCGGTGCCGAGCGGCACCAACGCGGGCCGCGGGTCGAACACCAAGGGGTCCTCGAACATCATCAGCAACGGTTCGAAGATCGTCGTGCCGGAAGGTTACGGCCTGGTGCTGGTCCAGGATGGCGCCATCACCGGCTTCGCGGCCGAGGCCGGCGCTTACGAGTGGCGCTCGGACGATCTCAACTCGAAATCGATCTTCGCCGGCGACGGATTGGTCGACGCGCTGATCAAGCAGAGCTGGGAGCGCTTCAAGTTCGGCGGCCAGCCGGGTTCGCAACAGGCGGCGTTCTTCGTGTCGCTGAAGGAACTGCCGGACAACCGCTTCGGCACGCAATCGGAAATCTACTGGGACGACGGCTTCCTGCGCACGCAGGTTGGCGCGATGACGCGCGGTTCCTACACGCTGAAGATCGTCGACCCCATCCTGTTCGTGAAGAACTTCGTGCCGGCGCGCTATCTGCAGGCCGGTCAGGTGTTCGATTTCACCGACATGGACAACGCCGCCGCCAGCCAGCTCTTCAACGAAGTGGTGGGATCGCTCGCGCCGGCCTTCAGCCTGTACACCAACGACCCGAGCAAGGGCAATCGCATCACCAAGATCCAGCAGGATTCGGTCGGATTCGCGAAAAGCCTGTCGGACGCGGTCGAGACTGCATATCAGTGGAAATCGGACCGCGGCCTGGTCATCGCCAAGACCGCCATCGTATCCATCGAGTACGACGCGAACACGAAGGAACTGCTCAAGACCGTGCAGCGCGCCGATGCATTGGCGGGTGCACGCGGCAATTCGAACTTGCAGGCCAGTGTCGCGGCCGGCATGCAGGCGGCCGGCGAAAACGGCGGCGCGGCCGGCATGATGGGCATCGGCATGGCCTCGGGCATGATGGGCGGGCTCGGCAACCTGCAGCAGCCGGTCGCACCGCCCGCGCCTGCGGCCGATGATCCGATCGCCAGGCTGAAGAAGGCCAAGGAGATGCTCGATCTCGGACTGATCACCCAGTCCGACTACGACGCGCTCAAGGCCAAGGCGCTGGGGCTGTAGGTCCGAGGCGCCGAACCGACATGTCGAACGCCAACACGCCGCCGCCCTTGCCGCCCAACGGCCCGGGCTCGCCGCAGGACGTGCCGCCGTTGCCGGGCAGTTTCCCGATCGATCCGGCCACCCTCCCCAAGCCGATCCGCGACGAAGTGCTGGCGCCGGACCCGGTCGCCATCGACACCTCCGCCGCCGAACTCAAGGACGGACAGAACCACTGCCCGAAATGCGGCGCGACCGACATCCGCCACAAGCACGGCACCGATCTGCTGGTTTGCCTGTTCTGCCGCAACGAATGGCAGGGGGCGCGGGTCGAGGAGGCCTTCGGCTTCGGCGAGGGCCACGACCAGCTCGAAGGCACGATCGTCGCATCGGGCGCACGCGACATCGCGGCCGATGCCGCCAGCGTCATCACGTTCAAATGCACCGGCTGCGGCGCCGAAGTGGCGGTCAATACCGCGAATGCGATGACCGCCCGCTGCCACTGGTGCCGGCACGTCTTCGGCGTCAACGAGCAGGTGGCGAACGGCGCGGTGCCCGATGCGGTGTTGCCCTTCCACATCAAGAAGGACGACGCAGTCGCGCGCATCCGCCAGTTCGTGGACAAACGGCGCCTGTTCGCGCTGAAGGAATTCAAGGAACAGTTCACGCCCGAGAACGTCGTCGGCGTGTACCTGCCGTACATGATCGTCGACGGCAAGGCGAGCGCCGACATGCTGGGTCAGGGCGAAATCGAGACGGCCCGCTATACCCGCGGCAGCGGCGACAAGAAGAAGACCTACTACGACGCCGACATCTATCAGGTCGAGCGCCACGTCGATTTCACCGTCGACGACCTGCCGCTGGAATCTTCCGGCGAACGCGGCAAGCTCGACGCCAGCGTCAATACCAACAACATCATCAACACGATCCTTCCGTTCGACACCAAGAACGCGGTGAAGTGGAACGCGTCCTACCTGTCGGGGTTCACGTCGGAGAAGCGCGACCGCGATGTCGAGCACCTGCGCCCGCGTCTGGAGGACCAGTTGCTGTCGATCGCACGCGCCCAGGTCGAGGCCTCGGTGGACCGCTACGACCGCGGCGTGCGCTGGGAACAGGAAGGCCTCGACGTGCACGGCACGCGCTGGGTGTCGATGTATCTGCCGGTCTGGCTGTACTCGTACCATCAGCCCGGCAAGAACGGCGGCTTGCTGCACTACATCGCGGTGAACGGACGGACCGGCGAAACGATGGGCAGCATCCCGGTGCAACAGTGGAAGCTGATCCTCGCGGCGCTCACCGTCGGCACCATCCTCGAAGGCATTGCAATCATGATCCTGGCGAACTAGTCATGAGCGACGATGGTTCACTCGCGCTGCTTCTGCTCGGGCCTGCCGGTGCGACCGGCCTGTACTGGGCCCTGTATCGGCACTACCGCAACACCGACAAGTCGCACGCCTTCGAGCGCGAGACGCTGGTCGACGCCAGGCCGGTGACCGGATCGGAACACAAGATCGACGAAATCAAGGGCACTCAGGAAACGCGCATCCGCGGCGACAACGTGAACGACTACCGCAAGCGCGTCCAGCGCAATCGCCGCGACCCCGGATAATGCGCTCCGGTGAGCGCCCTGGTCCTCGCCGATCCAGAGCCCGCCGGTCGTCGAGCCGATCGCGAGGCGCTCGCCGCTCGCATCGATGGCGAGGCCGTGGCGGCAGATGAGGTCGTAGGCGTGGTGTTGCGGCAGGCCGGTGCGCAGCGACTCGAAGGTTTGGCCGCCGTCGCGGGTGCGGGCTCCGCCCCGCGATGCCGTCTCGCTCGCCTACCTCAGTCGCTCCAGGCGGCCCTTGCGGCGGACGAGATTCTGGTAGTCCCACTGGATGTCGCGCGATTCGGCGAGCCAGCGCGTCAGCACGTCGCGGTCGATCTGTTCCGCGAGGGTGTAACGCGCTTCAGCAGCCTTGAACTTGCCTTCGGGTGCCAGGCCGGGCGTGGCGAAGGACTGGCCGCTCCAGAACAGCAGGCGCACGCTGTCTTTCAACTTGCTGTAGCCGACGATCGGGTTGCCGTCGAGGAACCAGACCGGATGCGCGTGCCAGACCTTGTTCTCGGCCTCGGGCAACGCGCGTTCGATCTCGCGCGCGAGCGCGTCGCAGATGCGGCGATCATCGGGAGATTGGGCCGCGTTGTACTGCTCGGTGTCTGCGTGCATGGCGGTAGCTCCCTCGTCACGCCCTAATCGATTGGGTGTCAGTCGGCGCAGAGTTCAGCGAGGCCCGCGTCGTTCGCTGTCGGCGCAGGCCGCTGAACAGGTTGCGCGGCGCGGAAGTCGGCGACCAGTGCCGAGACTTCGCGTTCCAGCTGCTGGCGTTTCTCTGCGGACATCTGGTCGAGCACGCGGTCGAGAAACTGCGGGAGGTAAGGGCCGATGCCCACCGGCCCGTTCAACTCCAGCGAAGCGCGCGCATACAACGCGAAACGATACTGGTCGGGCAAGGCAACACGCAGGCCGTTACCATTTGCACCCGGCGGCATGGGGACGTGCAGCAGCACCATGCCTTCGAGCGCCAGCGGGTCACGTGCCGCCAATCCCTCGTGCAGGAAGTCGACGAGGTAGTCGGAGTAGAACTGTGGCGGCAACCCCTGAGCATCGCTCGAACGTCGTGGACCATCGACACCCCTGATCCCTATGCGTGCCAACTGCCCATCGCCACGCACCAGCGCCAGGATCACCTTCTGACGCACCGTCAATCGATTCAGCGCATTCGCCATCGTCTCGTCGACATCGGGCACGGCGTTGATGTCGATGCCGTCGCACAACGCCTTGTCGCGTTCCGCTTCTTCAGACCAGCGTGCAGCGCTGTCGATCATCACTTCCTGTGCACCCGAGTTCGGCGCCTTGAAGCGCCCGTCGACCGTGCCCTGCACGAAAAACTGCAAGCGCCGGTAATGCCCGCAGCGTTCACCCTGAATCAGCAAGCGACAGGCCGCGTCGGGATCGCCCGCTTTCGCCCGCTTGGCCAGTGCCTCCAATTGCGCAGACAGCGGTAGATCAGCCGGAGGCATAGGCGGCAGCCCCTCAGGCAGCGACGTCGCGGAGGGCGCCTTCGTCTCGAAGGACGCGTCGTCGCTCGCCGCGACGGTTTTGCTGCGAACCTGCGTCGAGCCATCGGCGAGCGCACCATCGCCGCGCGGTGATTCGACTGCGGCAGTGATCGCATCAGACCCGTTGCGCGGGTTCGAGGGGTTCGCATCCTGTTTGAACAGAATCAATGTCACCGCACCCGCAATCACGAGCAACACGGAAGCCGCCAGCAACATCAGACGCGGCTTGTTCATCGCGAATCTCCGACTGGCATCGCGCCAGCGATCAAAGATCGCCGAGACCTTCCGCCTTGCCTTCCGGTCCGACTTCGAGCAGGCGCAGGGTGTTGGTGGCACCCTGGTTTTCCATGCTGTCGCCGCTGGTGATCATCACGCGGTCGCCTTCGTGCAGGTGGCCGAGCGCGTGCAGGCGGCGGATGGCTTCGCGGGCGGCTTCGCGCGGCGGCAGGCCGCGGGTGTCGAAGTCGATCGGATAGACATCGCGCATCATCGCCATGCGCCGGCGTGCGCCGTCGTGGCGCGACAAGGCATAGATCGGCACTTCCGAGCGGAACCGCGACAGGTAACGCGCGGTGCCGCCGGATTCGGTGAGCGCGATGATGGCGCGCACCTTGATGTGTTCGGCCAGGAACATCGCCGACATCGCGATCGCCTGGTCGACACGCGCCAGATTGCGCGGCGCCGCTTCGAAATCGGTGTCCATCTCGAACTGGCGCTCTGCGCCGAGGCAGATGCGCACCATCGCCTCGACGGCCTTGGTCGGATAATTGCCGGCCGCGGTTTCCTGCGACAGCATCACCGCGTCGGAACCGTCGATCACCGCATTCGCCACGTCGAGCACTTCGGCGCGCGTCGGGATCGGCGATTCGACCATCGACTGCAGCATCTGCGTCGCGGTGATCACGACCTTGTTGCGCTCCAGCGTCTCGCGAATGATCTTCTTCTGCAGGCCGGGCAATTCGGCGTCGCCGATTTCCACGCCGAGATCGCCGCGCGCGACCATCACGACATCGGATGCGTCGATGATTTCGCCGAGCAGCGGAATCGATTCGGCGCGCTCGATCTTCGCGACCAGGGCGGCGTCCCATCCGGCCGCCTTCATCAACGCGCGCGCCTCGTGCATGTCGGCGGCGTTGCGGCAGAAGCTGACCGCGACGAAATCGACCTTGAGCTCCGCGGCGGTGACGATGTCGCGCTTGTCCTTGTCGGTCAGCGCACCGAGCGACAGGCCGCCGCCGAGGCGATTGAGGCCCTTGCGGTCCGACAACTTGCCGTCGGTCAGCACCGTGGTGCGGATCTCGACGCCGTCGATGGCGTCGACGCGCACGGCCATCAGGCCATCGTCGAGCAGCAGGGTGTCGCCGACGACGACGTCGTTGATCAGGCCGAGATAACTCATGCCGACGCGGGTGCGGTCGCCGGGCGGCGCGTCGGCGCTGCAGATCAGCGTGAACGGGTCGCCGGACTTGAGCAGGACCTTGCCTTCCTCGAACTTCTCGATCCGGATCTTCGGGCCTTGCAGGTCGGCCAGCACGCCGACTTCGCGGCCCAGCTTGTGTGCGGCGTCGCGCACCGCCTGGATGCGCGCGGCGTGGTGCTCCTTGGCGCCGTGCGAAAAATTCAGGCGCACGATGTTGACGCCGGCGGCGATCAGCGCCTCGATGGCGCCGGGCGCGTCCGATGCCGGGCCGAGCGTGGCGATGATCTTGGTGCGGCGCAGGGCGCCGAGGGCGGTGTTGTGGCTCATGAGGATCGTTCTCGTCGTGGTCGTATCGCCGCGAATGTAGCAGCGGCGGCAAGCACGACGGATGGCCTGCATACGAATTCGTGGATCGCGCCGGCTTGTGGCAGTCTGCACGGATATTCCCCGGAGCGGCCATGAACGACCTCCCCACGGCCCGCATCGACCTTCGCATCCGCTCGCTCGGACAGTTGTTCGACGCGATGGATCCGTCGCCTTTTCGCGAAAAGGCGCTGGACGACAAGGCCGCGCGCTGGCTGCTCGATTCGGTGCGCGAACACCCGAAGGACGCGCCGTTGCAGGTCGTGGTGCACCTTCCGGAAAGCCTGCGCATCGCGGCGCACAATCTGCCGGACGCGATCCACCATCACTTCCGTTTCGAACTCGCCCAGGCGCGACGCGAACTGCGCTGGCGCATGGCGTCCGGTTGGCGCGCGCTGGCCGTCGGGCTGCTGCTGCTGACCGCGTGCATCGCGCTCGCGAGCGTCATTTCCGCCGAATTCGGAGCCGGCGAACCCGCCGGGCTGCGCATCGTCGACGAGGGACTGCTGATTCTTGGCTGGGTCGCCTTGTGGCGGCCGCTGGATATCCTGCTGTTCGACCGCATCGAACTGCGTGCCGGCCTGAGACAAGTCAGTCGGCTGGTCGATGTTCCGGTCGAACTGCGCTTCGCCGACGACTGATCAACGCGTCAGCAACACCGCCGCGAAAGCCGCCAGCATCGCCAGCAGGCCGGGGAGCAGGTGAAGCGCGAAGCTGCGGCCGCCGGTGCCGAAGGCGACGACGGTCTTGCTGAGCGTATTCGTGGCGAAGCCGATCAGCACGGCGTAGGCGGCAACATTGCTTCCGATCTGGCCAGCGTTCAGCACCTGGGCCACGGAGGCGGCGGCGGCATGCGCGTCGGCAAAGCCCGCGGCCCCGGCTGCCGCGAGTGCGCCGGCATCGCCGAACCAGTGGGCGAGCGCCGCCGCGACGAACAGGATGGCCGACACCAGCGCCACGAACACCAGCGCATGGGTCGGCTGGAACGGTCGTCCCTTCATCGGTGCGATGCCATCGCGACCATCGCGCCACGCGGCGAAGCCGGAAAAGCCGGCGGCGACGATGGTGGTCAGCCCCGATGCCGCCAGCGGCAGCGCCAGCGTGCGCAGCAGCGGTTGCGACAACGCCCCCAGGACCAGCGACAGTTGCACGATGGTCGCGACATTCGCGAGCGTGCTGGCCGCCACGCACGAAGGCCGCTGCTCGGGATGCAACTTCGCGCGGCTGCCCATCGCACCGATGGTCGCGGTGGCCGACACGAAGCCGCCGGCGAATCCCGACAAGGGCAGACCAAGGCGCGTGCCGAGCGCGCGCTGCGCGACGTAACCGAGCGCGTTGATGGCCATCACCAGCACGACGAGCCGCCACAGCTTGTGCGGATTGAACACATGCCATGGGTCGATGGCGCGATCCGGCAGCAGCGGCAGCACGATCAGCGCCGATGCGATCAGCAGCAGGCCGTCGTGCAGTTCCTGCGGCGTCAGCACTTCGCGGGTGAAGGCGTGCAGGCGCGACTTCAGCGCGAGGATCAGGGCCACCGCCACGCCGATGCCGGCCGCGAGTTCGCGCTGATGCATGGCCAGCACGCCGAGCAGGAAGGCGACGAACATCGCGATTTCGGTGGTCAGCCCGGGATCGGCCTCGCGCGAGCGGTGGTAGCTCGCGAGCGCCGCCAGTCCGACAAAGGCCGCACCGACGCCGATCAAGGCGGTGCCGAGCAAGGTGCAGACCGCTCCGGCGAGTGCGATCAGCGCGAACGTGCGCACGCCCGCGACGATGTGCGTCGGGTCCGCACCCTTGCGCTGCTCGCGCTCGATGCCGATCAGCAGGCCGACGCCAAACGCGACCGCGAGGCCGATCAGCACATGGTTGTTCGCGAACTCGAAGGCCATGCGGCTAGCCTGCGCAATCGCGGGGTGTGATGCAAGCCGTCAACGCAACAACGACGCGAACGGTCCCGCCCAATGATGGGCACGGGCGATGGCATAGATCGTCGCGAAGACCAGGCAGGCGGCGATGAAGGCGAGAATCTGCGCCTGGCGCGTCCTGGCGCGTTTCAGCGCCAACACGCCGAGCACGATGTAGGCGACCAGCAACACGACCTTGGCGGTCAGCCAGGCATGCACGAACGGATACTGGTGCAGCATCGTCGCCAGCATCAGCGCAGCGGTGAGCAGCACCGTATCGACGGTGTAGCTGGCGTAGCGCAGCGCAGCGTGATTGGTGAACTTGGAGCGCATCAGCATCAGCAGGCCGCGCAGGAAGAAGATCGCGAAGCTGAGGCCGATGGCGTGCACGTGCACGGCCTTGATCTGCGGGTAGTAGGCGATCATGCGGAATCCATGAAAAGGCCGAATCCGTAAAAAAGAACGGGGCCGGTCGCGGCAGCGTACCGGCCCCGTGTGGAGAACGACAACTCAGACGCGTGCGGCTTCGCCGTCTTCGATCGCGAGCGGCGCGTTGCGCGGCGCCACCCACAGGCGGAACACGAACCAGGCCAGCACCAGGGCGCCGACCGAGAAGATCGTGTCGCCCGGCACGCGCAGCCAGACCAGCAGATCGAAAATGGGTTTCCCCATGAACTCGGCCGAGCGGGCGTACCAGTAGCCGTTCTCGAGCGCCGCGTTCAATTGCAGCAGGCCCATCGGCAGCAGGGTCAGCAAGGCCATCAGGCTGAGGCCGATGTTCAACGTCCAGAAACTGGTGCGCAGGCGCGCCTCGTTCCAGATCGCGTCCGGCTTGAGACAGCGGATGCAGAACAGCATCAGGCCGATGCCGAGCATGCCGTACACCCCGAACAGCGCGGTGTGGCCATGCAGCGGCGTCAGGTTCAGGCCCTGCATGTAGTACAGCGCCAGCGGCGTGTTGATCAGGAAGCCGAACAGGCCGGCACCGACGAGATTCCAGAACGATACCGCGATGAAGAACATGATCGGCCAGCGATAACGCGCCATCCACGGCGTCGCCTGGCTGTGCATGTAGGTTTCATAGGCCTCGATGCCGATGAAGGCCAGCGGCACCACTTCCAGCGCCGAGAACGAGGCGCCGAGCGCGACCACGCCCGTCGTCGTGCCGGTGAAGTACAGGTGATGGAAGGTGCCGAGCACGCCGCCGGACAGGAAGATGATGGTCGCGAACAACACGTTCGCCGTCGCCGACGAGCCGCGCACCAGGCCGAGCTTCACGAACAGGAAACTCATCACGGCGACCGCGAACACTTCGAAGAAGCCTTCCACCCACAGGTGCACGACCCACCAGCGCCAGTACTCGACGTCGGAGATGTGTGTGTGTTCGCCCCACATCAGGCCGGCCGCGTAGAACAGGCCGATGGCGACCGTGGACAGGAACAGCAGGCCGACGATCGAACTCATCTCGTCCTTGCGCTTCAGCGCCGGCCACAGGGCACGACCCATCAGGGTCAGCCACAGCATCAATCCCACGAACAGGAAGACCTGCCAGAAACGGCCGATGTCGACGTATTCCCAGCCCTGGTGGCCGAACCAGAAGTTGTTCGCCAGACCGAGCTTCTGCATCACCGCGAACCATTGCCCCGCGAAGGCGCCGACGACGATGATCAGCAGGCACAGGAACAGGAAGTTGACCCCGAGACGCTGGAACTTCGGCTCATGACCGGAGATCGCCGGCGCGATGAACAGGCCGGTACCGAGCCATGCGGTGGCGATCCACAGCACCGCGAGCTGGGTATGCCAGCTGCGGGTCAGCGAATACGGCAGCATCTCGGCGAGCTTGATGCCGTAGAACTCCTGACCTTCGACCTGATAGTGCGCGGTCGCGGCGCCAAGCAGGATCTGCACCAGGAACAGCGCCAGCACGACCCAGAAATACTTGGCCGTGGCCTTCATCGACGGGGTCATCACCAGACTGCGCAGCGGATCCGTGGCCGGCGGTGCCGGCGCCTTGTCCTTGCCGTGGTAAACGGCGTAGTGCCAGCCGAGCAGGCCGATGCCGGCGATCAGGAACAGCACGCTGAACACCGTCCACATGAAGTTGCTCGACGTCGGCGCATTGCCGACCAGCGGCTCGTAGGGCCAGTTGTTGGTATACGAGGCTTCGCCCGGCGTGCGTTCGGTGACCGCCGCCCACGACGTCCAGAAGAAGAACGCGGTCAGCTGACGCCGATGTTCGGGCGTGTCGACGGTGTTGTCCTTCATCGCGTAGGTGTTGCGCAGCGCGGCCGTGTCGGCGGCGGCGCCGAACAGGCTGACGTAGTGCGACTGCACCGCCGCGATGGCCTGCGCGCGTTCGTTCGACACCGTGATCGTCTTCGCGCCCTCGTCGTAGCCGTTGCGACGGATGTCCGGCCGCAATTCGGCTTCGAGCCGGGCTTTCTCGCCCGCGCCCAGATCGACATAGGCCTTGCCGAACGCCGCCTGCGCGCGCAGATCGAGCCAGGTCACCGTTTCACGATGCAGCCAGTCCGCGCTCCAGTCCGGCGCGACCAGGGCGCCGTGGCCCCAGATCGAACCGAGCTGGTGGCCGCCGAAGCTCTGCCACACGGTGCGGCCGGTTTCGATGTCGGCGCGCGTGAACACCGTCTCGCCGCTCTCGCTGACCACGGCTTCGGGAATCGGTGGCGCGGCGCGATGGATCTCGCCGCCCATGTACAGCAACACGGAGAAGGACGCGACCAGCAAGGCGCCCAATCCCCACCACAACCGCCGGGTTTGACTCATGACACATCTCCTGCAAGGTGATGGTCATGCTCGTGATCAGCCGTCTTTTGCGCCTTGATCCAGGTCAGGCGATCCTTGTTGATCCGCGGGCGTTGCATCAATTCGAGGGGTCGAGTCGACCGAGGCCGCCGGCGCCACGACTGCAGGAGCCGGACCGAGCGTCCTCCCGCTGACGACGGCGACATCGCCCGGACTCGCAGCGGCACTTCTCGGGCCTTCGCTCAACGACATCCACAAGCCACAGAAGGCGCAGATGCCCGCCACCAAGACAGCGAAGATCATCACGCCCGAGCCCTTGAAGAACGTCGGCCAAAACGTGCCCGGTCGACCGACATGGAAATCCTGGGTCAATCGCGCCGCATGAGCCATCGCCTGTTCAATGGACCACAATTGGGACCGTGCCGCGTGGTGGCTTTTCGCCTTCCAGTACAAATACCAGGCGATCGACATGTTGAAGGCCACCAGTACGACCGATCCAAGCCGCTGCCCGGACAGCGAAAGCTCGACCTTGCCGCTCGCCATCGCGGCAACCACGATGACGTTCAGGGTAATCGCCTGCAACGCCGTCGTGAACGAACGCTCTGAGAGATTGTTCAGAATCGAGGTCTTTTGATCCAGAAACGCCTTCAGCACGTCCAGCCGCAAGTCCTTCGGCATGGGCGCGGCTTCAGCAGATTTGTTCATGCGACACCCGTCGTTGGCCGATCGAATTCCGGCTATTGCTGCAACACGCAGCGCGCGAGGTGCTTGAGGCGATCGGGGGCGCTCAGCACGACTTCGCGCTTGTCGACGGCGATCAGGCCGTCGTCCTGGAAACGGCGCAGCACGCGGCTCACGGTTTCCGGGGCAAGGCGCAGGTAGTTGGCGATGTCCGAGCGCGGCATCATCAGGTGCAGGCGCGAGGCCGAATAACCGCGTTCGGCAAAACGGTCGGAGAGGTTCAGCAGGAAGGCGGCGAGACGTTCGTCGGCGCTGTAGTCGCCGCCGAGCAGGGCGGCGTTGACGATGTCCTTGCTCATCAGCTTGAACAGCGTCTCCTGGATGCCGGGCAGGCGCGTCGCCAGCACGCTCAGTTGCGGGAACGAGAAGCGGCACATCGTGACCGTGTCGAGCGCAACCGCATCGCAGGGATACCGCGCCGTGTACAGCCCGTTCAGACCGATCAGTTCGCCGGGCAGAAAGAAGCCGAGGATCTGCTCGCGCCCCTGCTCGTCGATGCGCCGCGTCTTGACCATGCCGGCGCGCACCGCGTAGATCGCCGCGAACGGCTCGCCGTTGCGGAAGACTTCCTCGCCGGCGTGCATGGGCGCGGTGTGCTCGACCAGACAATGCAGGTCCTCAAGCGCACGCTTGTCGTAACCGTCGGTCAGGCAGACCCGACCGAACGCGCAAGTCGTGCAGAAGCGCTGGATGTCGCCATCGCCCAGGTCGGTCGGACTTGGCCACCGCAGGACGCCGCCCTGCGGGCTCATGGCCTACACCACGCGCGAGAACTTGTGCGGAATGACCTGCGCCTTGTGCAGGTGGCGGTCGAAACACATCGCGACGACGCGCATGAGCAGGCGTCCACGCGGCGTGATTTCGATGCAATCGGGTTTGAGGTTGACGAGTCCATCGGCGGCCAGAGGTGCAAGACGCGCCAATTCTGCCGCGAAATACTCGTCGAAAACGAGGTCGTGGCGCCGCCCGAAGGCATTTTTTTCCAGTTTGCAGTGGCACATCAGGCTCTGGATGGCATCGGCGATGATGCGGTCCTGGGCCGTCAGCTCGTAACCGCGCACGATCGGCAGGTGCCCGGACAGCAGCGCCGTGTAATAGGCCGGCAGTTCCTTGGCGTTCTGCACGTAGGCGTTGCCGACCTTGCCGATCGAGCTCATGCCGAGTCCGACCAGGTCGCATTCGGCACGCGTCGAATAGCCCTGGAAGTTGCGATGCAGGCCGCCGCGCTCCTGCGCGCGCACCAGTTCGTCGTCGGGCAGGGCGAAATGGTCCATGCCGATGTAGACGTAGCCGGCGCCGGTCAGCCTGTCGATGGCGAGCGCGAGCAGGCCGAGCTTGTCTTCGGCACTCGGCAGGTCTTCCGCATGGATCTGGTTCTGCGCCTTGAAATGGCTCGGCAGATGCGCGTAGCTGTAAGCGGCGATGCGGTCGGGGCGCATGCCGATGACGGTATCGAGCGTGGTTCCAAAGGCGCTTTCGTTCTGTTTCGGCAGGCCGTAGATCAGATCCACATTGATCGAACGCATGCCGTTGGCGCGCGCCGCGTCGATCAGTTCGGCGGTCTGCGCCACCGACTGGATGCGGTTGATCGCCTTCTGCACGTCGGCGTCGAAGTCCTGGATGCCGAGGCTGATGCGGTTGACGCCGGCGGCGGCGATGTCGGCCACCAGTTGCGCGTCGGCGTGGCGCGGATCGAGCTCGACCGAGAATTCGCGGCTGGCGTCGGGATCGAAGCTGAAGGCCGATTCCAGCTTGGCCATGATC
>JBGASK010000021.1:0-66133 GCA_044229785.1 Ahniellaceae bacterium | reverse complement strand
CGGGCGGGACGATCGCCGAAATCGCGCGCAGGACGCGCAGGGCGGTCGCCGAAGTCGCGGGCCGGACGCGCCGGGCGATCACCGAAGTCGCGGGCCGGACGCGTGGGACGATGCGTCGGGCCATCGGCGCGACCGCCGAAGGTGCGTTCGCGACGCGGTGCGCCGCCGACGATGTCTTCCGCACGCGGCGGGCGCTTGCTGAACCCGCCGGCGCCGCTGCGGGAAGGCGGCTTGGCGTACTTGCCGCCTTCGCGGCGCGGCGCCTGAGCGAAGCCGCTGCCACGCTTCGGTGCTTCGCTGTCGCGGCGCGGCGCACGCGTATCCGCCGGGTCGAAAGCGCGGCGCGGCTTTTCGCCATAACCCACTTCGTCGCGGCGGGCGCGGAACGGTTTCTGTCCGTCGCGGGTCGGGCGCGAGGCGATGGTCGCCTCGCCCTTGGCGAGCTTCTCGCCCGGCAGGGCGATCTTGGCCTTCTGGGCACGGCGATAGAACGTCGCGGTGTGGCCGACTTTCTGGATCAGCTCCGACCGGGTGTCGCGCGCCAGTGCCTTGATGATCTCGTCGCGGTCCTCGCGTTCCTCGGCGATGACACGGATCTTCACGAGTTCATGACGCGACAGCGCTTCGTCGAGTTCGACGCGGACGCCATCGGACATGCCCTTCTGGCCGACCATGACGACCGGGTTGAGATCATGCGCGAGGCTGCGCAGGAAGCGGATCTGGATAGCGTCGAGTGCCACGGGCACACCTTCAGGAAAGAAAACGGGCGCGAGGGTATCATGCGCGGCCCTGACTCCTCCCCGAACCGCCGTGGCGCGCAGCAAGTCCAGTCATCGCTGGCTCAAGGAACACTTCTCCGATCCGTTCGTGAAACGCGCCCAGTCCGAGGGCGTGCGCTCGCGTGCGGCCTACAAGCTGGAAGAACTGATCGAGCGCGACCGTCTGCTGAAGCCGGGCATGGTCGTGGTCGATCTCGGCGCCGCACCGGGGGGCTGGTCGCAGATGGTGCGGCGCGAACTCGGCCGCAACGGCGACGTGATCGCGCTCGACATTCTCGACATGCCGAGCATTCCCGGCGTCGAATTCCTGCAAGGCGACTTCCGTGAAGAATCCGTGCTTGCGGCGTTCGAGGACCTGGTCGGCGGGCGGCCGGTCGATCTTGTGTTGTCGGACATGGCCCCCAATATGAGCGGCGTGGAGTCGGTGGACCAGGCGCGTTCGATGCATCTGTGCGAACTGGCCCGCGACTTTGCCGAAGACCACCTGAAGCCCGGCGGCACCTTCCTCGTGAAGCTGTTCCAGGGCGTCGGGTTCGACGATTACGTGCGGGACTTGCGCAAGCGTTACTCCAAGGTGACGATGCGCAAGCCGAAGGCCTCGCGGGCACGCAGCCCGGAGGTGTATGCGTTGTGCACCGGCTTCCGCGCCGGCGCCGCGAAATGACGAAGGAGCAAGACGGTGCTGAACGACTGGGCGAAACAAATCCTGCTGTGGCTGGTGATCCTGGTGGTCCTGCTGTCGGTGTTCCAGAGCCTGAGCCAGGGCAATGGCGGCCGCGATGAACTCGCGTATTCCGAGTTCCTTGCCGAAGTGCGCAACGACGGCGTCGCCAAGGTCACGATCTCGGAAGACGGCAGCACGATCTCGGGCGAACGCAAGGGCGGCGACAAGTTCACGACGATCGCGCCGGTGCGCGATTTCGGCATGTTCGCCGACCTGATCAAGCACAAGGTCGAGATCGTGCAGAAGCCGGTGCCGAAGGACAGCATCGTGTTGAGCTTCCTGCTCAACGCCTTGCCCTTCCTGCTGTTCATCGGCGTGGCCTTTTATTTCATGCGCCAGATGCAGGGTGGCGGCGGCGGTCGTGGCGCAATGACGTTCGGTCGCTCGCGGGCGCGCCTGCAGGGCGAGGACCAGGTCAAGGTCACCTTCGCCGATGTCGCCGGTGTCGACGAGGCCAAGGACGACGTCAAGGAACTGGTCGAGTTCCTGCGCGACCCGGGCAAGTTCCAGCGTCTGGGCGGACGCATTCCGCGCGGCGTGCTGATGGTTGGATCGCCCGGCACCGGCAAGACGCTGCTGGCGAAAGCCATTGCCGGCGAAGCCAAGGTGCCGTTCTTCACGATTTCCGGTTCCGATTTCGTCGAGATGTTCGTCGGCGTCGGTGCTTCGCGCGTGCGCGACATGTTCGAGCAGGCCAAGAAGCATGCGCCCTGCATCATCTTCATCGACGAAATCGATGCCGTCGGTCGCCATCGCGGCGCCGGTCTCGGCGGCGGTCACGACGAGCGCGAGCAGACCTTGAACCAGTTGCTGGTCGAAATGGACGGTTTCGAGGGCAACGAGGGCATCATCGTCATCGCCGCGACCAATCGCCCCGACGTGCTCGATCCGGCGCTGCTGCGCCCGGGCCGCTTCGACCGTCAGGTCGTGGTGCCGTTGCCGGACCTGCGCGGTCGCGAGCAGATCATCAAGGTGCACATGCGCAAGGTGCCGCTGGCCGACGACATCGACCCGTCGCGCATCGCCCGCGGCACGCCCGGTTTCTCCGGCGCCGACCTGGCCAATCTCGTCAACGAGGCCGCGCTGTTCGCGGCCCGCGAAAACGCCAAGAACGTGCGCATGGAGCACTTCGAGCGCGCCAAGGACAAGATCATGATGGGCGCCGAGCGCAAGTCCATGGTCATGAGCGAGGACGAGAAGAAGCTCACCGCCTATCACGAGGCCGGCCATGCCATCGTCGGGCGCATCGTTCCGGACCACGATCCGGTCTACAAGGTCTCGATCATTCCGCGCGGCCGTGCGCTCGGCGTCACCATGTACCTGCCCGAGCAGGACCGCTACAGCCACAGCAAGCAGTACCTCGAAAGCCGCATGGCCTCGCTGTACGGCGGTCGCGTGGCCGAAGAAATCATCTTCGGTGCCGACAAGGTCACGACCGGTGCCTCGAACGACATCCAGCGCGTGACCCAGCTTGCGCGCAACATGGTCACGAAGTACGGCCTGTCCGACGAACTCGGTCCGATCGCCTACAGCGACGAAGAGGAGGAAGTGTTCCTCGGTCGCTCGGTGACGCAGCACAAGTCCGTGTCCAACCAGACCGCGCACAAGATCGACGAGGCCGTGCGGACCGCGCTGGATCGCGAATACAACCGCGCCAAGCAGATCCTGACCGATCACCTGCCGCAGCTGCACGCGATGGCCGATGCGCTGCTCGAATGGGAAACCATCGACGGCGACCAGATCACCGACATCATGGAGGGCCGCAAGCCCGGCCCGCCGCGCGACTGGGCCAAACCCGACGGCAACAAGCCGGGTGCGCCGCCCAGCACAGGTTCCGTCGAAGGCACGCCCGCGCCGCAGGCCTGAGCCCTCCGCCGGATCAGCCACGAGCCCGCCGCAAGGCGGGCTTCGTGTTTCGGGTCCTCCGACATCTCGCATGGGCGGTCCCGAACGCCGTCGACAACCCCACCTGATCCGCAATGGTCGAGCCGTGGGTTCCGCGTGACGACCGGCCGCTTCGTCTTCGCGTTGCTTCGTCTAGCATGGCGGTCTTTCCCGTCCGGAGATTCCCATGCCGCATCGTCCGCTTGCCCTGGCTGTTGCCCTGTCCCTGTCCAGCGCGGCCCTGGCCGGCGAGAAGGCCGACGCGCCGAAGTGGGACGTCAATGCGGCGCATGGTCCGGTCAAGCAGGTGAAGTTCACGACCGATGAAGGCACGTGGATGGACCTCGATGTCAGCCGCGACGGCCAGACTCTGGTGTTCTCGCTGCTCGGCGACCTGTACACGCTGCCGATCGCGGGCGGCAGCGCCACGCGCATCACCTCGGGTCCGGCCTGGGACGTGCAGCCGCGCTTTTCGCCGGACGGCGCCGAAATCGCGTTTGCGTCGGATCGTGCCGGCGGCAACAACCTGTGGCGCGCGAAGCGCGATGGCTCGGGCGCGACTCAGGTCAGCAAGGAAGACTATCGCCTGCTCAACAACCCGGCCTGGACGCCGGACGGCCAGTACCTGATCGGGCGCAAGCATTTCACTTCGGAACGCTCGCTCGGTGCCGGCGAACTCTGGATGTACCACAAGACCGGCGGCGCCGGCCTGCAGCTGACGAAGAAGAAGAACGATCAGCAGGATCTGGGCGAGCCGGCGGTCAGCGCCGACGGTCGCTACGTCTACTACTCGGAAGACGTGAGCGGCGGCACGACCTTCGAATACAACAAGAACCCGCACGGCGTGATCTATGCGATCAAGCGACTCGATCGCGAGACCGGCGAGACCGAGACCATCGTCGCCACGCCGGGCGGTGCGGTGCGTCCGCAGCCGTCGCCGGACGGCAAGTCGCTGGCCTTCGTGAAACGCGTCGCCGACAAGTCGGTGCTGCATCGCATCGATCTCGCGACGGGCGAGGTCAAGCCGCTGTGGGATGGCCTGTCGCACGACCAGCAGGAGGGCTGGGCAGTGTTCGGTCCGTATGCGAACTACCAGTGGCTGCCGGATTCGAGCGCCGTCGTGATCTGGGCGCAGGGCAAGCTCTGGCGTGTCGACGCGGCGACTGGATCGCAGACCGCGATTCCGTTCAGCGCGAACGTCGAACAGACCGTGGCGGCGCCGCTGCGTTTCGAACGGCAGCTCGATGCCGGCGCGTTCACCGCGAAGATGATTCGCGATGTCGCCACCAGCCCGGATGGCCTCACGGTCGTGTTTCATGCCGTCGGACAGTTGTGGACGCGTGCGCTGCCGGATGAACTGCCGCAGCGCCTGACCACGCGCAGCGATGCCTTCGAGTACCAGCCGAGCTTCAGCGCCGATGGCAAGAAGCTGCTGTACACCACCTGGAGCGATGCGAAGCAGGGCACCATCGTCGAACGCGATCTCGCCAGCGGCAGCGAGCGCGTGCTGACGAGCCAGCCGGGTTTCTACTATTCGCCGCGTTACTCGCGCGATGGTTCGAAGATCGTCTGGTCGAAGCAGAGCGGTTCGTCGCTCACGGGTTCGTTGAACAGCGGCGAGCAGGGCATCTGGTGGATGCCGGCCGCGGGCGGTGACGCGACACGCATCGCGAAGGATGGCTACGAGCCGCAGTTCACGGCCGACGGCCGTCGCGTCACTTTCCTGAGCGGCGGCGGCCTCAGCAAGAAATTGCAGAGCGTCGGCCTGCACGGCGAGGAGCCGCGCGACGTGTTCTCGCTGAAGTACACGGATTTCGTGTCGGTGAGCCCGGACGGGCAATGGGTCGCGTTCACCGAACTGTTCAACGCCTACGTCGCGCCGATGCCGAAGACCGGCGGCGTCATCGAGTTGGGCAAGGAAAGCACGGCCATTCCGGTCGCCAGGATCTCGACCGATGTCGGCTCCTACCTGCACTGGGCGAACGACAGCAGCGCCGTGCACTGGATGGTCGGCGACCAGTACTACACGCGCAGCCTCAAGGACGCCTTCGCCTTCGTGCCGGGCGCGCCGGCCAAGCTGCCGGATGCCAAGACGCTGAAGGGCGTGTCCATGGGCCTGAGCGTTCCGGTCGACGCGCCCAAGGACGTGGTCGCGTTCACCCATGCGCGCATCGTCTCGATGAAGGGTGACGAGGTCATCGAGCGCGGCACCGTGCTGATCGAAGGCGACACGATCAAGGCGGTCGGCGCGAACGTGGCGGTGCCGGCGAATGCCCGCACCATCGATGCGTCCGGCAAGACCATCGTGCCGGGATATGTCGACGTGCACGCCCACGCGAACCACTTCAACACCGGCGTGATCGCGCAGCAGAACTGGGCTTATTACGCGAATCTGGCGTTCGGCGTGACCACGATGCACGACCCGTCGGCAACCACCGAAACCGTGTTCTCGCAGGCCGAGTTGCAGAAGGCCGGCAAGCTCGTGGGCCCGCGCGTGTTCTCGACCGGCACCATCCTCTACGGCGCCGATGGCGACTTCAAGGCGGTGGTGAATTCGCTCGACGATGCGCGCGCGCATCTGCGCCGCATGAAGGCGAACGGCGCATTCAGCGTGAAGAGCTACAACCAGCCGCGTCGCGAACAGCACCAGCAGATCAATCAGGCGGCGCGCGAGCTCGGCATGCTGGTGGTGGAAGAGGGCGGTTCGACCTTGAACCACAACCTGCCGATGATTCTGGATGGCGCGACCAGCATCGAACACAACCTGCCGGTGGCGCCGCTGTACCAGGACGTGATCAAGCTGTGGTCGCAGACCGATGTGCGCAACACGCCGACGCTGGTGGTGAGTTACGGCGGCCTGAGCGGCGAGTACTGGTGGTATGCGCGCGACAACGTCTGGGAAGACAAGAAGCTCAATCGCTTCTTCCCGAAGGAAACGCTGGCCGCGCGTGCGGTGCGTCGCGAAACGGCGCCGGATTGGGACTATCACCACATCACGGTGGCGAAGGCGTCGAAGGCGCTGCGCGATGCCGGCGTGCGCATCCAGATCGGCGGCCATGGCCAGTTGCAGGGGCTGTCGCCGAATTGGGAAATCTGGAGTCTGACCCAGGGCGGCATGAGCAACTGGGAAGCGCTGCGCGCCGCGACCATCGACGGCGCCGACCTGCTCGGTCTGTCGGAGCAAATCGGTTCGATCGAAGCCGGCAAGCGTGCCGACCTCGTGGTGTTGAACAGCAACCCGCTCGACAACATCCGCTCGACCATCGACACGCGCTACGTGATGGTCAATGGCCGCCTGTTCGACGTCGACGCCGACATGGCCGAGATCGGCAACCACGCCGCCCCCGCGCCCGAGTTCTACTGGCAACGCCACCGCGACGGCCGCAGCTTCGGCATCGAGTACGGCCCCAGCGCCCCCTGCCACTGCCCGAAGTCGGCGGTGCACAAGCACTGACCGAGTCAACCGGCATCAACAAAGGGCTCGCATCTTGCGAGCCCCGCCGACGAACGATCTGTTTTCAAGTTACTCGATCGATAGCGCGCCAGAACGATCTTCTTCAGTCCAATAGAACTCTATGTCTCCGACACCGCTTTCTCCGGAAAATGCGCTTCGCGCATGAAAATGCCCGCGTGAGTCTCGAAGCGCGGTCAAGCGCTCAATCAGCGCCGTGATGTCGTGATCCGATAAGCCCAGCGCGAGTCCGAACCAGCCGGTGCCGAAGTCTTCCAATTTGGCCTGCACGCGACTCGCCTCCAGGATGCCAATCATGTTTCGCCCGACGTGTGTCATTGGGCATGGAACCAGTGTGTTGTGGCGTGTTGCGCTCGTCAATACAACACAATCGTTCGTTGGAAATGATTGCTCCATTGGTGCTGTCCGCTCGCGGAGCGATTCCCCGTTCCCTCGATCACAGCCACTGATCGAGGGGATGGTCGATGCGTCGTACACGTTGGAAGCAGGATCGGCCGAGGAAGTTCTCGTGGTTCGGGTTCGTGGTGTTCATGGCGGCGATGTTCGTGATCGCGCAGGACATCGTGCGCGATACCTGGAGTCGCACGCCCTGATTCGTCGCGGTGCGAACGGCCGCGTGCGGCTTGTCGGGGGCGAGGGTGCGTCCTAGGCTTCGGGCGACTTCGAATCTGCGGGAGCAGCGGGATGCGTGAGGGATCGATGAAGCGGTGGCGTGTCGTGGCCTGCGCGGTCGTGACGATGCTGGGTCTGAACGCGACGGCGGATGCCGCGCAGGACTGTCCCGATCTGGCCGGACACTATCGCGTCGATGGCTTCGGGCCCGTGCTTGGCGATGCGCTTCAGGTGCTCGGGCTGCAGATGGCGGGTTTCCAGGACAGTGAGGTGAAGATCACCGGGCGCACCGACACGGCGCTGCAGTTCTGGATCAAGAGCGGCAAGAGCAGCTCGATGTCCACGCAGCCGGCGCGCACGCTGACCCGCGGCCTCGATTACGAATGCGCCGGTGCGTCCATCGTGCTGAAAGCCTTGGCGAGTTCGAGTCGACAGACGGGTGATGGCTGGCTGGAAGGCCAGTCGACCGTGTCCCTGTCGCGCTCGGGTGTTGGCCTCGGGCTCAGCACGTCGTTCCATGGTCGCGAGCGCACGACGATCTACAGCTACGACTCGGCGCGCATCAGCATTCCCAAGCTCGGCACCGCGCAGACCCTGGGCGGCGGCATCCGCTGGCCGAACATCAGCGAGCCGAAGCCGGTCGAATACGTGCCGGTGCCCGAATCCGAGCAGGTGCGGGCGATGCGGCAGGTGTTGACCGCGTCCTTGCTCGGCGGCGTCAACCTCGGCGGACTTCAGGACAGCGGCGACCGCGTGCTGGCCAGCCTGGATGCGCGCGAGTCGGACGAGGTGTCCGCGTTCGAGGATCGTTTGCGCGCGGCGGGCATCGCCTACACCGTGAAGCGCGAACCGATCTGGTCGAACAACGGCTACAGCATGCAGTTCCTGTTCGGTACCGCAGGCGATGCGGCGAGGCCGGGCTGGCGCCCCAGCGTGATGCGTGTGCAGCAGGAAATCGAGCGCATGCAGCATCCGATGGTCAGCGTCGGCAAGGTCGACGACCAGGGCGACGCCTACATCGCAACGCTGGACGTGCTTGGCGCCGAATCCACGGAGATGATCCTGAAGCGCCTGCGCCTGAACACGACCATGTTCCGCGACATCGAGGTGCTCGACGACACGCCGACGGAACGCCGCAATCTGCGCCATGTGCGCTTGCGGTTGACGATGGAGTGAGTCCTATTCGACCGGATCGATGCGCTTGGCCATCGCGGCATTGTGGCGCGCGAGCAGGGCGATGCCGGCGATGACGACGGCGGTGCCCGCGATCTGGATCGGCGTGATCGCCTCGCCGAGGATCCACCAGCCGAGGAACAGCAGCGACACCGGCCCGACCATCGCCGTCTGCGAGGTCGAAGCCGGGCCGACACGATCGATCGCGAACATCGTGAAATAGACAGGCACCACGGTGCAGAACAGCGCATTGATCGCCGACAGCAGGTAGACGCTGCGCGGCTGCACGAGATCGGACACGTCGTTGGTGATCGCGAAATGCGCGAGGCAGGCGACGGTCGAGACACACATCGCGTAGGCGACGAGGCGCAGGCTGCCGAGACGCTTCAGCAATTCGCCCGAGAGCAGCAGGTAGATCGCGTAACTCAGGGCCGCACCGAACACGAGCGCGGCACCGAGCGCGACGTGCGCGCCGTCGACGCGCAGGTTCTCGGCGAATACCAGCACGATGCCGGCGTAACTCACGATCATCGCGATCCACTGCGCGCGCGCGACGGGCTTGTTCAGAAACATCAGGCCGATCAGCAGCACCAGGGTCGGGTTCAGGAACAGGATCAGCCGTTCCAGCGAGGCGCTGATGAATTCGAGCCCCCAGAAATCGAGGAAGCTCGACAGGTAGTAGCCGAACAATCCCAGCACCACGATGCGCCATCGCGTGCGCCCGTCGAGCGCCGGCCGAGTGCGATGTGCCTTCATCGTCTCGATCGTCGCCACCGCCGCGAAGATCGGCAGCGAAAACAACATGCGCAGCGCCAGCACCGTGGTTGCGTCGACGCCATGCCGGTACATCAGCTTCGCGACGATGGCCTTGGCCGAAAACAGCACCGCCGCGATCAGCGCGAGCCAGAGTCCTTCACGGTGGCGGGTGTGGGTCATCGTCGGGCGCATCGTGCATCGAAACCCCAATGTCGCACATCAATGAAAATCCCGCGAGCGGGTGGCGAGGTCGCCGAGCAGGGCGTTGTAGTTGTGCAGGCGTTCGGCGACGACGTGTTGCACGCCGTTGGCGCGTTGCACGCGACCGTCGACGGCGAGCAGGCGCGATTCCAGCAGCACGCGCCGTTGCGCTTCGGCGATGCGCAGCCAGATCACGAGGTTGACGACGCCGGTTTCGTCTTCGAGCGTGACGAAGGTGACGCCGCTGGCCGTGCCCGGACGTTGCCGAACCGTGACCAGTCCGGCGACGCGCACCCGCGCATCGTGCGGGCGTTGTGCGACTTCGGCCGCGGAAAGCGCGCGTCGCGCGCGCAGCGGCTTGCGCACCAGCGAGACCGGATGCGCCTTCAGCGACAGGCCGACGCGGGCATAGTCGGCGGCGACGTCGTCGAACAGGCTGGGTTGGGTCAAGGTCACTGCGTCTTCGGCGATGCGCGCCTGGCCGAACACCGCGGTCGGCGCGGCCAGGGCTTCCACGTCCCAGCGCGCGCGGTGGCGGTCGCCAGAGAGACCGCTCAGCGCATCGGCGTCGGCCAGACGCGCCTGTTCGAAGCGATTCAACGCGGCGCGTTCGACCAGGTCGCGCACGTCGGCGAAGGGCCGCACGCGACGCGCTTCCATGATGCGTTCGGCGCAGGCCTGCGGCAGGCCGTCGATCTGGCGTAGGCCGAGGCGCAAGGAAATGGGGTCAGAGCCCATTTCTCGACGTGAAATGGAGTCTGACCCCATTTCCAAGGTGCAGTCCCAGTCGCTGTGCAGCACGTCGACCGCGCGCACCTCGACGTGGTGGCGCTGCGCGTCCTGCACGATCTGCGCCGGGGCGTAGAAGCCCATCGGCAGCGAGTTCAGCAGGGCGCAGGCGAAGGCCGCGGGTTCGTGGCATTTCAGCCAGCTCGATGCGTAGGCGAGGATGGCGAAACTGGCGGCGTGGGATTCCGGGAAGCCGTAGTCGCCGAAACCCTTGATCTGCTCGAAGATGCGATCGCAGAAGTCTTCGCTGTAGCCGCGTGCGCGCATGCGTCCGATCAGCTTTTCGCGCAGATGTTCCAGGCCGCCATGACGTTTCCATGCCGCCATCGAGCGGCGCAGTTCGTCGGCTTCGGTCGCGGTGAACTGCGCCGCGACCATCGACAGCTGCATCACCTGTTCCTGGAACAGCGGAATGCCGAGCGTGCGTTCGAGCACGGGCCGCAGTTCGTCCAGTTCGTAGGTGACGGCTTCCTCGCCGTTGCGGCGGCGCAGATAGGGATGGACCATGCCGCCCTGGATCGGCCCCGGGCGCACGATCGCGACTTCGATGACCAGATCGTAGAAACAGCGCGGCTTCAGTCGCGGCAGCATGCTCATCTGCGCCCGCGATTCGATCTGGAACACGCCGACCGTGTCCGCGCGCTGGATCATCGCGTAGGTATCCCCGTCTTCGGCCGGGATCGTCGCCAGCGTATAGTCGCGGCCGCGATGCGTGCGCAGCAGATCGAGGCAGCGGCGAATGCAGCTCAGCATGCCGAGCGCGAGCACGTCGACCTTGAGCAGCTTCATCGCTTCGAGATCGTCCTTGTCCCACTGGATGATGGTGCGGTCGGGCATGGCCGCGTTCTCGATCGGCACCAGTGCGGCCAGCGCCTGTTCGGAAATCACGAAGCCGCCGACGTGCTGCGACAGATGCCGCGGGAAACCCCGCAACTGTCGCACCAGATGAATGGTCTTGCGCAGGATCGGCGCATCAGGGTCGTAGCCGTGTTCGCGCAGGCGTTGTTCGAGCACCGTGTGCGAGTCCCAGCCGCCGATGATGCCGCTGAAGTGCTCGACGGTATCGACCGGCAGGCCGAGCGCCTTGCCGACATCGCGCAGCGCGCTGCGGGTGCGATAACAGATGACGGTGGCGGCCAATGCGGTGCGCTCGCGGCCGTATTTGCCGTAGATGTACTGGATCACTTCCTCGCGGCGTTCGTGTTCGAAGTCGACGTCGATGTCCGGCGGCTGGCCGCGGGCGTTCGACAGGAAACGCTCGAACAGCACCTGCATGCGCGCCGGATCGACCGCGGTGATGCCGAGGCAGAAACACACTACCGAATTCGCCGACGAGCCGCGGCCCTGGCAGAGGATGTTGCGGCTGCGCGCGAAACGGACGATGTCCTCGACGGTCAGGAAGAAGGCTTCGAAACCGAGTTCCGCGATCAGCGCCAGTTCCTTCTCGATCAGCTCGCGCACGTGCGGCGGTGCGCCTTCTTCCCAGCGTCGGCGCACGCCGGCTTCGGTCAGGGCACGCAGATGTTGCGCGGGCGTCAGGCCTTCCGGAACCAGTTCGCGCGGATAGGCGTAGTTCAGATCCTTCAGCGTGAAGCGGCACTGCGCGGCGATGCGCACGCTGGCATCGAGCAGTTCGCGCGGATAGATCTCTGCCAGATCCTCGATGCGACGCAGGTGGCGCTCGCCGTTCGGATACAGCGCATGCCCGGCCTCGGCGACCGTGGTGTTCAGGCGGATCGCGGTCAGGGTGTCCTGCAGCGCGCGCCGCGAACGCACGTGCATGTGCACGTCGCCGCAGGCCACCGGCGTCAGGCCATGGGTTTCGGCGAGCGCGAGCAGGGCCGCCCGCCGTTCCGCATCCTGCGCGCCGCGATGCAGTTCGACGGCGAGATGGACGCGATCGGCGAAGACGGATCGGAGCCAGACGATGGCGCCGTCGTCCGCAGCGTTCAAAGTCGGAAACAGCAGCGCGATCAACCCGTCGCTGCAGCCAATGAAATCCGCACGCGTCAGTCGATACGTGCCTTTTTCGGACGCACGTCGACCTTGGGTGATGATGCGGCAGAGATTGGTGTAGCCGCCGTGGTCGATGCACAGCAGCACGAAGCGGGTGCCATCGACCAAGGTGAATTCGGCGCCGACGATCAGCCGCAGCCCGGTCTTCTCCGCCGCTTCATGCGCACGCACGATGCCGGCGAGCGAACACTCGTCGGTGATCGCAAGCGCGTCATAACCGAGCTTGCGCGCGCGTTCGAACAGCTCCTTCGCACTCGACGCGCCGCGCAGGAACGTGAAGTTCGACAGACAGTGGAGTTCGGCGTAGGCGGCGTTGGACACGAAACATGCCCTGATCTTTTCCTTCTCCCCGTGTCAACGGGGAGAAGGTGCCGAAGGCGGATGAGGGGCTGCTTTCACGCATAAATCCCCTGCACGAACCAGTCGCGGGGGGGCTGCCGGTTCTGGAAGACCCAGAGGCGGGCGCCATCATTCTGGTCGAGGCGGTAGTAGTCGCGGGTGGCGTCGGCTTCGTCCCACCAGCCGCTTTCGATGCGTTCGGGCAGACTGAGCTTCACCTTGCGCCAGTCGAAACCCGGCCATTGTTCGATCGGGGTGGCTTGCGGCAGCAGGAACATCGGGCGTGGCGTGATGCGTGCTTCCGTAGGAGCGGCGCGTGCGCCGCGACCTTTGCGCGATATCGCCGAACCATCGGGGTTCGATGAGGTCGAGCTGCGCTCCGGTCGATGATCCGCCTGCATGGCGAAGCGTTCGACGGCGGTGTCGCCGAGACGGCCCTGCAGGCGGTCGAGCAGTTGTTGCGCGTCTTCGGGCGACTCGCCGTGACGCACGAACAGGTCGCGGCTTGGCGCATCCAGTGCCTGGGTTTCGGTCAGCTCCAGCGTCAGTGCGGTACAGCCTTGCGGCAGCGCCAGTCGGTCGAGGCGTGCGCGCACGACGGCGATCAGGTGTTCGCGATCCGCCGAGGCCTGGCCGAGACCGAGATCGACGACGGTGTCCGGATGATCTTCATGCGCGAAGCTCAGGCGCAGGCGCGTGGTCGCGCGCTGGCAGGCAATCAGCCAGTGCGCCGCGGCGACGAGCAGGCGTCGCGCCGGGAACAGCAGGGCGGTGCTGCTCGCGATCGCGTACGGCCATGCGAGATGCTGGCGGAAGCGTTCGGCGATGCGCATCGGCACGATCACGTCGGCGCGGCGACCGAGCAGGGTGTCGAGATGGTCCGGCACGACCTGGCCAAAGCGCCGCGCCACTTCGGCGCGCGGCAGGCGCAACAGCGCGCCGTAGCTGCGCACGCCGACCGCGGCCAGCGCTTCGCAGGTGTCTGCCGGCAAGTCGCCATGCACGAGCGCGAGCGGCGCGATGACATCGCGCAACGCATCGACGTCACGCACGATGCGACCGATGCCGGCCTGCGCGAACAGGCGTGCGGCGGCGGGTGTGGCGGCGACACCGGCCATGCAGGCGTAGGCCTCGCGTTCGAGATCGGTAGCGATGGCCTGCAGCAATTTGCGCTCGTTGCCGAACAGCCGGCACGAGGCGCCGATTTCGACCAGCAGCGTGTGTGTGCCATGGCGCGCGACCTGGGCGCTGTAGCCCAGCGCCCACAACGCCAGGTTCTGCATCGCCGCGTCTTCGTCCTGTGGCCGGCGCGTTTCCGTCTTCAGTCCCGCGCACAGGGCCTGGGCCGCACCGAGCACTTGTCCGGTGCGCACGCCTTGGGCACGGGCCGCGGCATTCGCGGCGACGACGAGGCGGCGCGGGCCCTGGGCTTCGATGATCGCCAGCGGTTCGGACTGCGCCTCGGCACCCGGGCGGGTATCGAGGGCGAGACGCGGGAATTGCAGCGCGAGCCAGAGCATGGTCGTGGCCTCAGCGCGCACGCACGAACGGCAACACGCGCGCCGACGCGGTTTCGGCATGCACGTTCACGCCCTGTGGCGAACGCCGCAGCACGAAGCGGCCGATGTCGCCGAGTGCGCCGCGGCATTTGACGATGCGCAGCTGTTCGCCGTCGAGCGCGAGTCGCAGCGCGGCCGGCGAGGCCTGGTCGGCATGAGCCAGCGGCCGATACAGCACCGCCAGGCTGCGTCCGGCCTCGGCCGCGAGTTGCAGTCGGCGCAACGCGTTCGGTTCGCAGTGGCCGAGCCACAACGCGATCGCGCCGCAGACACCGCTGCGCAGGGCCTGTTCGGCCGCCCACAAGGCCTGCTCTGTGGTGGCGCAACGCAGGTGGGCGAAGCGTTCAAGGTCGATGCCCGCGGCCGCCAGCGCCGGCGCATAAGGCAGGTGCGGCGCCGACACGAACAGCAGCCAGCGATCGTCGTCCATCGCACGCGCGAAGGCGGGCAACATCAGGCTCAGTTCGCCGAGGCCCGGGCGGGCATGGCAGAGCTCGGTCAGCGCCTGCAACGGCCAGCCGCCGCCGGGCAGGGCGGCATCGAGTTCGCGATGGCCGCTGGGCAGGGTTGGCGTCGTGGCATGGCGTTCGCCGGCGCGCCAGACGTCGGGACGGTGCAGCAGGGATTCGATCGTGGCGGCCATGTCAAGGACTCCGGCGGATGACGCCGACGACACGGCCTTCGATGACCAGGTCGCCGTCGACGTCGATGGGGGCGTAATCGGGATTCGCGGGCAGCAGGCGGATGCGCCCGGCCTTGCGTTCGAAGGTTTTCACCGTGGCTTCGTCGTCGATGCGCGCGACCACGATCTGGCCGTTCGCGGCTTCGCGACCGCGTGCCACCGCGACGAAATCGCCGTCATGGATGCCGGCGTCGCGCATGCTGTCGCCGCGCACGCGCAGCAGGAAGTCGGGCGTCGGCGTGAACAGCTGCGGATCGAGCGCGAGTTCGTCCTCGATCGACTGCTCGGCCAGGATCGGCTGGCCGGCGGCGACGCGGCCGATCAGGGGCAGGCGCAGCACGCGTTCGTCGTTGGCGGCGGCGCGACGCGGCACGGGCAGGACGCGCGTCGGTTTCAACACCCGAATCCCCCGCGCCACCGGCAGGATGGCGATGTAGCCCTTGCGCTCCAGCGCACGCAGGTGCTGCTCGGCGGCATTCGGGCTGGTCGCGCCGAGGGCGGCCGAGATCTCCGGGCGGGTCGGCGGATAACCGCGCTCGGCGATCGAGCGTTCGATCAGGGCGAGCACGTCTTTCTGACGAGGGCTCAGGGGGGCGTTCATGCTGTAAATATTTACAGTATCCGGAGGCGTTAGGCAATGGCCATCTGCGCGAGTTGGCCCTGTGCATGCTCCGTGTCCGAAGGGCGGCTCAGTTCGCCAACACCCGCACCTCCACCGCATCGTAGGCGCCGCGCGCGTCGAGAGCGAGGAGGCGGTGGCGCCCAGGGGCGGTGAAGTGGTGTTCGATCGGCGTGGCGGCGGGGCTCGTGGCGATGAGCTTGCCGTCGAGCAGCCACAGCACCTCGCCTTCGGCACCGAGGGCGCGCAGGCGAGCGGCGGGGACTTCGCTGACGCCGGGGGCGCGGCGCAGGACGGCGCCGTGGATCAGGCCGTCGATGCGCAGGCGGCGTGCGATTCTCGGCTGCACGTCGCGGCACTCGGGCGCGAATTCCGGCGCGCGCGACGCGGTGCGGTCGCGTTGCGGCAGCCAGGGTTCGGCCAGCACCGGCCAGTGCGCGATCGTGCGCGGTGTCGACGCGGCTTCCGAACACGCGGGCAACACGCGCTCGCCCTTGGCATTCACCTGCACCACTTCGCGCAGCGATTCCGCGGCCGTGCTGCCGCGGCTCGGGAGCGTTGGCGGAATGCGTCCGTCGAGAATCCAGGCCTCGCGCTTGCGATGGCAGAGCGACGGCTCGGCGGCGTCGTAGGCTTCGCCGAGCGGCCAGCAGATCTCGGCCTTGCTCACCGATTCGGGCTGCGTATCGAAACTCGCGGCACCGACCACGCGCGGCAGCCGATCGGTGAGCGCGATCAGCAAGGGCAGGGCCGTTGCGGCGCCGTACTGGCCGGGAATCGGCGTGCCGTCCGGTCGGCCGACCCAGACGCCGACCGTGTAGTGCGGCGTCACGCCGATCGCCCAGGCATCGCGGAATCCGTAACTGGTGCCGGTCTTCCAGGCGATGCGTGTGCGCCGGCCGGTATCGATCATGCCGTTCGGGTCGCCCGGGCGGCCGTGGTCTTCGAGCATGCGCCGGGTGATCCAGGCCGCGCCGGCGCTGACGATGCGGCGGTCGTCCTGTTTCGCATCGCGGGTGAACCGCACCGGCCCGCCGATCCCGCCGTTGCCGAACGCCGCATAGGCGCCGACCAGTTCGTCCATCGAGGTCGATGTACCGCCCAGCGCCATCGCCAGATTGGGTTTGGCGCCGAGCGGCAGATCGAGGGCAACGCCGGCATGTTTCAGCCGCGCCACGAAGGCGTTCGGCGTCACGCGTTCGAGCACGTCCACCGCGGGTACGTTCAGCGACAGACGCAGGGCTTCCGCCACCGACACCGGGCCGTTGAAGTCGTCGCCGAAATTCGCGGGGCGATAACCGGCGAAATCCTGCGGCGCGTCGATCAGCAGGCTCTCGGAATGGATCAGTCCTTCGTCGAGCGCGAGCGCGTACAGGAAGGGCTTCAAGGTCGAGCCGGGCGAACGCCGCGCCGCGACCATGTCGACATGGCCGAGCCGCGCTGCGTCGGCGAATTCGGCCGAACCGACATAGGCCAGCACCTCGCGCCGCGCGTTGTCGATGACGAGCGCGGCCGCCGAGGTCTTGTCCGGCAGCCGCGAAATCCAGCCGCCGATGCGTTCTTCGAGCGCACGTTGGGCGATGGCGTCGATGGTGGTCGCGATCACGCGCTCGCCGGGGTGCTCGCGACGCATGCGTTCGGCGAACAGTGCGGCCCGCATCGGCGCGCGCAGGCGGCGTGCGACCACGTTTTCGTCGCGCGCCTCGTCGATGACTGCCGCCGGCCAGTCGCCGAACTGCGCGAGGCGGGCCAGCACCTTGTCGCGGGCGACGCGGGCGCGATCGGGATGGCGGTCCGGACGATTGCGGCTCGGCGACTGCGGCAGCACCGCGAGCAGGGCCGCTTCCGAATGCGACAGCTGCGCCGACGGCTTGCCGAGATACGCGAACGACGCTGCTTGTACGCCCTCGATGCTGCCGCCGAACGGCGCGAGGTTCAGGTACAGGGTCAGGATCTCGCGCTTGCTCAGGCGGAGTTCGAGCTGCACGGCGCGGATCATCTGGCGGATCTTGCCGAAGGCCGAGTGCGGGATCGGTTCGATCAGGCGCGCCACCTGCATCGTCAGGGTCGAACCGCCGGAAACGATGCGGCCATGCCAGGCCGCCTGCGCCGTCGCACGCACGAAGGCGAACGGATTGATGCCGGGGTGATGCCAGAACCAGCGGTCTTCGTAGCCGAGCAGGGCCTCGACATAACGCGGCGAGACCTGTTCGATCGTCACCGGATACCGCCACACGCCCTCGGCATTGGCGAACGCGCGCAGCGGCGTGCCGTCGCGTGCCAGCACGATGGTGGCGCTGTCGTCGCCGAACTCGGGAATCGGCGGCGGGAACAATCGGTCCAGCACCACCAGCAGCGCGATCGCGATGAGGGTGTTGCGGAATTTGGGGTGGCGGTGGAGCCAGGCGATCACGGGAATGGTTCCAGATGGAGAGCGACCCCCTCCCAGCCTCCCCCTCGCTTCGCGAAGGGGAGGAGACAAGATGCAGTGCGCATCGGCATTGGATGTGGTTGCCTGCTCCCTCCCTTTGCGCAGCAAGGGGAGGGTTGGGGAGGGGTAGCTCTACTCGCCCATCATTCCGGCGAGACCACCCTGATCGACGCCGGCAGCGCTTCGCCGATGCCGCGCAGGGTCGGGCGATACATGTCCTCGACCAGCGGCGACGGCACCTTGTACGTACCCGGAGACACCGCGCGCACGGCGTAGAACAATCGCGCCTTCGAACCGTCGTACAGCTTGATCGCGGCGACGTAGCGGTCTTCGCGATATTCCTCGAAGGCGATCTCGGCCTCGCTCGACCGCTCGGACAGGGTCACGCCGTCGATGGTCACGTTGCTCCACTGGCTCTGGTCGCCGAGATTGAAGTTCTCGATTTCCAGGCCGCCGGGCAGCAGGTCGACGATCAGCGCGTCCTGCATGTTCTCGTCGGATTCCACCGTCACCATCGCGACCAGCGAATCGCCTTCGGTCAGTGCCGCACCGTCGTACTTGTTGCCGTCGAGGTAGTAGTAATCGCGGCGCACGGCGACGCCGTTGCGCATCGCCTTCGGCGCCGTGCTCGGGAAACCGACCACGTCTTCGGTCAGGTAGATCGGACCGTCGCCGCGCACGTCCATCTTCACGCCCGCGGACAGATCGGGCGCGGTGAAGCTGCGCGCGATCTGGGCGGTGGCGGCGAACGGTTCGTTGAGTTCGCCGGCGAACACGTCGCCTTCGATCTTGCGGTCCGGATCGTTCAGCAGCGCGCGGCCGAGGCGGAACAGCGCGATCTGTTCCTGGGTGCTGAAGTAGAACTTGCCGTCCCACACCGAACGCCCGGTGATCTCGCGCGCCATCGCATAGACCTTGGCGTCATACGCAGGCTGGGCGAGACCGGCTTCGTGCGTCAGCGCCACCATCAGGGCGAGGTCGCGCAGGTCGGTGCCGTAGTCGCCGATCCAGGCCGGGCGCTTGAACTCGCGGGTGAAGGCTTCTTCGATCGCCTTGCCGCCGCGTTCGCTGTCGCCCATCAGGTTCAGCGCGACGCCGAGATGGACCAGGGGCAGCGGCGCGATCAGCTTGCTGCGTTCGTTGTCGTACAAGGCACGCAGCGTGCCGAGCGGCGCGCGCTTCTGGCGCGCCAGCACGTAGCCGGCGTGCATCATCTCGGCCAGGCGCAGGTGCTCCGAATATTCGTAGTCGTAGTGCGCGTTGCCGCCGGCGAGCAGATCGTCCTCCAGGCGCTTCAGGGTGCGGTCCAGCAGTTGCGCCGGCGGTTCGAAACCGGCGTCCTTGGCCGCGACCAGCATCTCGGCGACATAGGGCGTGATCGTCGACACGATGTAGTCGCCTTCCGGCCACATGTTGAAGTGGCCGCTCTCGACCTGCATCGACGCCAGGCGCGAGAACGCCACGTTCATGCGTTCGGCGCGCTCCTTCTGCGTCAGCGGGCTGACCGCGAACTGCTTGGCGGTGGCTTCATCGAGGAAGACCAGCGGGAAAGCCTTGCTGGTGGTCTGCTCGACGCAGCCGTAGGGGTAGCCGATCAGGTCGGTCGCGACCGAAGCGAACGGCAGCGGCGGCAAGGTGCCGAGGGTGACGCGCGAGACCGTCGATTCCGCGACCAGGCCGCTGCGCAACGACGCTTCCGGCACGATGGTCGGATTCGCGCCCAGCACCTCGACGCGCGCGCGGCGCTCGACCGGATAGGCCGGGCGCACCGCGAACTCGATGCTCCGATCCACTTTCACGTCCTTGCCGCGCACCGCGATCTGCACCTTGGCGATGCCGAATTTCTGGCGCGCCGACAGCGGGAAGGTCAGCGTGGTGCGGTCGCCGTCGGCGAGCTTGACGTTGCGCTTGCCATTGGCCACGTCGATGTAATCGCCGCCGTCGACCATGACTTCGTAGCTGCCGTCGGCGCCGCTGAGGTTGTCGAGGTCGAGCGCGAGTTCGGCGCTGTCGCCGCTGGCCATCGCGCGCGGCGCGCTGGCTTCGACCACCAGCGGGGCCTGCACGATCATCTCGCGCTCGCCGGCGCCGTATTGCTGCTCGCCGAAGGCGACCGCGGCCAGGCGCAGGGTGCCGTTGAAGTCCGGCAGCTGCACCGCGATGGCGGCATTGCCTTGCGCGTCGAGGGCCACCGGTGCGTTGAACAGGTCGACCGTCTGCACCTTCACGTTCGGGCGGCGCGCCTGCGGCAGGCCGAGCAGCGCAGCGTCGCCGCCGTAACGCAGGCGGGCCTGCAGGCCATCCAGCGATTCGATGATGCGACCGTACACGTCATAGGCATTGATGGCGTGGCGACGCGGCGAGAAGAACCACGCGATCGGGTCCGGCAGCGGGAACTGGGTCAGGTTGAGAATGCCGACATCGGTGGCCGACAAGGTCACGCGCGCGGTCTTGCCGGCCAGTGCCGGCGCCGACACCTTGACCTCGACCCGGTCGTTCGGGCGTGCCTTGTCCTGGCTGGCGACGGTGACTTCGACCTTGCGGCTCTTGCGATCCAGCGGCAGGTGGATGACGCCGACGGCGCGCGCCGGCGTGATCTTCTCGGCCGAGGAACCGGGGCGGAAGACCAGCGTCGTGATGTACAGGTCGTGGCGGTCCCAGCTCGCATCGACCGGGATGCGCAGCTTGGTTTCGCCCTTGGCGTCGATGCGCTTCTGCCACAGCAGCTGGTCGCTTTCGACCATCACCAGGGCCGAGCCCGGATGCGGCGGCTTGATGGTCAGTTCGACGGTATCGCCCGGCGCATACGCGGCCTTGTCGAGCGCGAGCTTGACCTTGTCCGGGCGGCTGCCGCGGTCCTGGCCTTCGTTGTACCAATTCCAGCCGGCGTTGAACGGAATGCGCGTGGTCAGCTGCGTCGCCGGGTCGAAGATTTCCAGGCGATACCCGCCCCATTCGACACGGGCGTCGTAACGCGTGCGCTCGCCGGCCTTGAGGTCGAGATCGCGCTCTTCGACGGTTTCCCATTTCGACAGGTAGTCGGCCTGCCAGCCGCTGCCCGAGACCCAGCGCCAGTTGTAGTTGCGCAGCTCGCGCAGCAACTTGAGCTTGAGGCCGGAAGCGGCAAGCAGCTCGCCGCCGGCATTCGCGCGCACGATTTCGAAACCGGCGTTGTCGCCCGGATCGGCGCCGTCGCCCATCTCGAACAGCGGGCGCGCGCCGATCAGTTCCGCGGCCGGCCAGATGGTGCGCTTGAGCGGACGCGTGACCGCGCGGCCGCCGCTTTCGAACAGCGAACCGACGACGATGACCTGGAGCGGGCCGGTCGGCGTCTTGGCTTCATCCAGTGCGATCTCGGATTCGAGCAGACCTTCCTCGTCCAGGGTTTCGTCCAGCGCCTCGCGCGGTTCCTTCGGGAGTTCCGCGAGCGGGTCGCCGAAATGAAAGTCCTTCAGCGCCTCGATCGGATGCACGTCGGCCTGCACCGACACGCGTGCGGTGAAGCGGTTGCCGGCCGCTGGCGCGCCGTACAGCCAGTCGCCTTCGACCTTGAGCGCGAGCGGCTCGCCGGCATTCAGCGTCGGCGGCGCATCCAGCACCAGCTTCATGCGTTCGGGCAGGAATTCCTCGACGCGCACGCTGTAGCTGGTCGGGTTCGCGAGGGTCGGGTCGGTACTGAAATCGACGCTCCACTTGCCGGTCGGCACGTCGCCGTCGAGCGTGCGTTCGTAACGAACGTAGTTGAGTTCGCCGGGTTCGAGTTCGGTGCGCGCGAGTTCGCGTCCATCGGGCTGGCGCAATGACACGAAGATCGGTTGTTTCGGGCTGATGCGGCCATCGAAGTCGCGCAGGATGGCGTTGACGCCGATGGTTTCGCCGGGGCGATACAGATCGCGGCCCGACCACGGGAACACATCCAGCGGCATCTGCGAGCGGCCGGTAATGGCGAATTCGGAGAGGTCGAGCGCCGGCGTGTTGAAGCTCAACAGGGCGTAGTCGTCGCCCCAGTGCGCGATCAGGGTGTCGGCGGCGTCGAGCTTGTAATCGATCATCGCCAGGCCGCTGTCGTCGGTGGCGGCGCTGACCAGGGTTTCGCCCTTGCGGTTGCGCACCTCGACGGCGACGTTGGACTTGGCTTCGCCCGACTCCAGAGAGGCGGTGTGCACCAGCACGCGGTCGGCGTAGGCGCGCACGTGCAGGCCGATGTCGCTGACGAAGAACATCGCGGTGTCGTATTCGCCGCGGTAGCTGCCGGCCTTCTTCAGCACGGCGTAGTAGAGGCCGGACTGCTTCATTTCGGCGATGTCGCGGATCGGCAGGTAGCTGACGCTGCGTTCGTTGCGCTTCACGTCGAGCGCGAAGCGATTGGCATAGATCGAGTCGCCGTAGTTCGCGAGCTGGTCGACCGACCAGTTCCAGCGCGTGCCGTTCTTCTGGAATTCGTCGAGGAAGGGGCGCACCTGCTTGTCGCGGATCTTGAAGAACTCGACGTCGGCCTCGCCGACATTGACCGAGACCACCGGCAGGCCGCGCGATTCGTGCAGCGGCAGGATGTGGCCCTGGCTGGCGAAGCCGATCACCGGTTCCTGTTCGCCGGCGTAGACCTCATGGGTTTGATCCTTGCCCAGCGTGCGGCCGTCGACGGCCATCAGGCTGCCCTTCACGGTCACGACATAGGTGCTGTCGGCCTGGAGATAAGGGAAGCGCAGCTTCTGGCCTTCTTCGAGGAACCAGCTGCCCTCGGGCTTGGCGCCGTCCTTCAGGGTGATCGAGACCAGTTCGTCGAAGCTCTGCTGCGAGACCAGCGGTTGCGAGAACGGCAGCACGATCGAGGCGCGCCCGTCGTAGGACTCGCCGGTCGGCGCATCCAGCGCGAAATCCTGTCGCGCCACGGCCGCCGCCGCGCCCTGTCCCTTCTGCAACTCCGGCGGCGCGCCATCGTCGCGCCCACCGCACCCCGTCAACGCCAGCAACACCGCCAGCGCCCAGCCCGACCGACTCACGATACCCATGTGTCATTCCCAAGTTCGCGCGGGAAACCCTTCCCGCTGCGTGCCGCGAGTATGCCGTGCGCGTGTGACCGCGTGTAGCGAACTCGGCCTTTGCGCGGCCCGTACGCGGCCCGCTTCGGGCGAATCGCGGGCGGCGGGTGGAAGGGCTCGAGGGGGCCGAAGTCGTCGGCTTCCGTGCCACAGGCATCGAGGTTGAGCGTCGCCGACGCTGTGTGTACAGTGTGCACACACAGGCGCCCGGCATGGGCGCCGATTGTTCAACACGTGTTGATGGATGAAACAGGAGCACCCGCCATGAATGTCGCCGCCAGCAAGGTCGTCAATTTCCGGATGCCTGCCGCCAAGCAGGCGCTCGTCGACCATGCCGTGGAAGTCAGCGGCATGAACCGCACCGAGTTCATTCTCGACGCCGTATGCGAGAAGGCACGCGAGGTGCTGGCCGACCAGACCCGGTTCGCACTGAATCGTTCGGCGCTGGCGCGCTTCAATGCCTTGCTCGATGCGCCCATCGAAGACGATGCGGCGGTCCGTCGTCTGTTGAGCGCGCCCGCGCCTTGGGAGCGCTGAGTCTTGCGGCTCACGGCGCCGACTCCGCTCGACGAGGGGCATCGGTTCGACGATTTCCGTTGCAGCGCGCCGGAATTGACGCGATGGCTGCAGGAGCGCGCGCTCCAGAATCAGGCGTCGGGTGCGTCACGCTGTTTCGTCGTTTGCGACGAACGCCAGCAGGTCGTCGGCTACTACGCGTTGGCGGCCGGCTCGGTGTCGCAGGCCGATGCGCCCGGACGCATCCGCCGCAACATGCCCGATCCGATTCCGGTGATCGTGCTGGGGCGTCTGGCGGTACACGCGGACTGGGTCGGGCAGGGCATCGGGCAAGGTCTGCTCAAGGACGCCGTACTGCGTTCGCTGCAAGCCTGCGAACAGATCGGCGCCCGTGCCCTGCTGTGCCACGCCATCGACGATGCCGCAAAGGCGTTCTACGCCAAACACGGCTTCATCAAGTCCCCGATCCACGACATGACGCTGATGCTGCCGCTTGCGTCACGCTCGTCGCGTTGACCCCATTGAGTCCAAGGTTCCAGACTTGATTCGTCGGTTTGACGACGGAGAAATGACATTGGGCGCGCCATGGAAATTGCTCAAGCAGCCGAGCGAACGAATCGCTCGTGGCCACGAAGCGGAATGGGAGTCGATCAATCTTGATCCGGCAGGTTTTTCCATCGGCAAACGATACGTGGACTGGCGATGGATCGAATCAGTCGCAGTCTTCAAACGTGACCTTCTCACCTTCGACGATGTCTGGTTCCAACTCGAAGGAGCAGGTGAACCCGTATTGGTGTGCGAAGAGCAACACGGATTCTCCGAATGGGAGGCGGCACTGGGAAGTCGATTTCCTGGCGTCGTCGGCTGGCGAGAGCGCGTGATTCAACCTGCGTATGCGGAGAATTTCATTGTCCTCTATCGCGGCAGCTGAATTGCCGATCGCTCGTTCAACGCGCATCCCATTCCTCGGCAAGCTTCTTCGCCTCCACCCAATCCGGTCGAATGGCGAGGGCGCGGGCGAGGCTGGTGCGGGCGGCTTCGGGTTGATCGGCTTGGTGTTGCGCCATGGCGAGGCGTAGCCAGCTGGCGGCGCTGAGGGGGCGGAGGCGGGTGGCTTCGGTGAGGGCGCGGATGGCGGCGTCGGTGTCGCCGTCGCGGAGTGCGAGCAGGCCGAGGTTGTAGTGGGCTTCGGGCAGGGAGGTCGTGGACTGCGCGAGGGCGGCGAGTTGCTCGCGTGCGGCATCGCGGCGGCCTTGTCCGGCGGCGATCAGAGCGTCGATGAAGCGCGCATCCGGTGCGCGTCGTTGTGCGGCGGGCAGATGCCCGAGTGATGACTCGGCGTCGGTCCAGCGGCCCGCACCTGCCTGATGGCGGGCGAGGCGCAGCCACCAGGTCGGACTCGCCTTCGGCATCGCGGCCAGATGACCGGCAAGTGCATCGAGCGCGCCGCCGTCGATGCCGTGATCGAGTGCCGCCAGCGCGCGATAGGCCTTGGCTTCGTCCGCCCCGAGATCCTCGGGCGGATGGAACAGCCGGATGTCGACGAGTTCGGGCGTGTGTGGTTTCAGTGCCGCGAGACGTTGTTCGGCCGGTGCGATGCGGCGCACGACGCGGTGATCGGTCATCGTGACTTCGACCACATCCTGCGTGCGCCTTGTCGCCATGTGGCAGGCGATGCAATCGCGTTCGTCGTCGCGTTCGTCGTCGTCGCCGCCGGCCGGGTCATCGCCTTTTGCACTCGCATTGCCATGGGTGCGCGCCAGGTCTTCATGGCAGGCGAGGCAGCGCTCGCGATACCAGCCGCGCGCCGACGCACCGACACGACGCACATGCGGGTCATGGCAGCTGGTGCAGCCCATCTGCGCATCACTCTCGACGTAACACGCGCTCTGCATCATGCGGTAGGCGTGATGGTTGATCTGGAAGCGTGCGTCGCGCGGCAGGCGCGCATCGGTGGTGTCGATCGGCAACTGGTAGTCGCCCAGCGCTTCGCCGGGGCGAAAGCTGTAGTAACCGCGATCGATGCGCCGCGGCCCGATCAGCTCGACCGCGGGCAGCAGATGGCACTGGAAACACACGGCGTTGCGCGTCGGCCAATCCAGCTTGCCGGGCTGGACGATGCTCGAACGAATCTCGGCCAGCGGCGCACCGTCGAGCACCTTGCGCACATGCGCCGCGCCCGGTCCGTGGCAGCGCTGGCAGCCGATGCCTTGCGGCAAGGCTTGCGGAAACAGGTCGGGCGACAACGCGCTGTCCGCACCTTCGGGCATGTCGGGAAACGCGTTGTGGCAGAACAGGCAGCCTTGGGTGATGCGGCGTTCCACGCCCGGATGATGGGCCGATTCGTAGCCCGGCGACGCCGCCAGCTGCCGCGATTCGGCGTACCAGGTCACCGGCAGCTGATACAGCTCGCCGGCCTCGGTGCGATGCACATAGCTTTGCGCGCGATGTCCGGAGCCGATGGCCCAGTCGACGCGGAGCGTCAGCGCAGAGTCGCCGTCGCGCCCGCGCTGTTCGAACCACAAGGCATTGTCCTTGCGATAGATCCGGTAGCGCTGGCCGGTTGCCGGATGCGTGTACGTCGCCTGCTCGAAATCTTCGGGCAACCCGACCTGCAACGGTCGCGTGAATGCCCGCCCCATGCCGACTTCGGCGAAGGTCTGTGCGATGTGCTGATGGCAATGACCGCAGCTGTCGTCCTGCAGATAACCACGGACCACGCCCTCGCGTTCCTGCCAGCCGAGGCGCGACAACACATCGTTATCGGCCTGCGCCGTACACGCGACGCCGGCCAGCAGCAGGAAGATCAGTCCGCGCATCATGCCGCGATGATACGCGGACGCGCTGCGTCTTCAGTCTTCGCGCAAGGCTTCGGTCGGTGCGATGCGGGTGGCGCGGCGCGCCGGCAACACGGTGGCGAGCAGGGCCGTCGCGATCAGCAGCATCGGCACGCCGACGTAGGCACCGGGCGCGAAGGCGAGGGCATGGCCCAGCGGTCCGCTCAGCACCCACGACACCAGCAGGCAGACCGGCAGACCGAGGAAGACGCCCCACGCGACCTGACGCAGCGCACCGCGCAACACCAGCTGGACAACACCGGCCGGCGTTGCGCCGAGCGCGACGCGCACGCCGATTTCTCGAGTGCGACTGGCGACGGTGAAGCGCACCACGCCGTACAGGCCGATCGCCGAGATCAGCAAGGCGACCAGGCCAAGCACGGTCGCGACGCTGCGCGCGATCTCGAACGGCATGCGCTGCTGCGCGGCGACACTGGTCAGGCGCCAGGGCTCGCAAGGCTGGGCGCGGTTGCGCTCGTTGCACAGCGCGATCAAGTCGCGGCTGATGGCTTCGGCGCGCGCCGGATCGATGGCCAGGATCAAATCGCTCATCGCTTCCTGGCCGAGTTGTGCGGGCAGATAGACGGCGTTCCTGTCGTGGCCGGAGAACAGCAGGCCGCTGGCGATGTCGGCGACGACACCGACCACCTCGACCTCGCGATCCTTGGCGATGAAGCTGCCCGCTTCGCCGACCAGGCGCAGACGCTGTCCGATCGGGTTGCGATCCGGCCACAGGCTGGCGGCCGTCGCGGCGCTGACAATGGCCACGTCGCTGCGATGGTCGGCTTCCTCGCTGCGGAAATCGCGGCCTTGCGCGAAGCGGATGCCGAGTGTGCCGAAGTAGCGTTCGTCGACCATGTTGAGGCCGAGCGCGAGGCTTTGTCCGTCGACCACGGCCGGCGTGCGCGACTGCCAGCCGTACAGCGGCACGCGCATGGCCGAGGTGCTGCCTTCGACGCCCGGCACCTGTTCGATGCGGGCGCGCAGCGCCGGATCGACGGCCGGGTGGCGCAGGTCGACGAGGCGTGCCGGATCGAAACCGACGTCGATGTGCTGGGCGCGATGCGCGGTCGCGACGATCAGGGCGGCGACGACCAGCAACACCAGACTCGCGGCGATCTGCAGCACCATCAGCAGGCCGCGCAGCCGCGACGGCGAGATCGAGCCGAAGCTCGCATCACGGCGCGCGCCGGCGGCGAGGTTGCGGTTCGTCGCGGCCAGCGCCGGCAGCAGACCGAAGCTCATCGTCGTGAACGCGGCCAGCGCGGTCGCGGCGAGGAAGACGCGGCCGTCGATGTGGATGGCGATCGGCTCCATGCCGAGCCCGATCATCATCGACAGCGCATAACGATGCAGCGGCTCGACCGTGAGCGCACACAACACCAGCCCGAAGGCCGCGGCGGCGATCGCGAGCAGGCCGCTTTCGGTCAGCAGCTGTCGCATCAGCCGCCAGCGCGAGGCGCCGACGCTGGCGCGGATCGCGAGTTCCTGTCGTTGCGCGGTGGCGCGCGCCAGCATCAGGTTGGCGAGGTTGGCGCAGGCCACGACCAGCACCAGCAGCACGAGGCCGAACACCGGAATGGCCGCGACATTGATGTCGGCCGCGTCTTCCGCCGCCAGGAGCGACTTGCGCGGCAGCAGGTCGAGCGCGGCGACGCGTTCGTCCTGCGCCTGTCGCGACGGCAAGGCCTGCACCGCCGGCAGCAGGCGCTGGCGCAGGCTTTCCGGGCTCGCGCCCTGGGCCAGCAGCACGCTGAGGTCGTAACCTTCCGAATAGTCGCTGCCGGTGTAGTGGCCGCGCCAGGTGGCATAACCTTCGGTGGCGATCCAGAACTGCGGCGGCAGCGGTTGCAGGTCGAGGAAGTCCGACGGCATCACGCCGACGACGGTGAAGTCGACGCCGCCGAAGTTCAGCGTCTTGCCGACGATGTCGGGATCGGCAGCGGTCAGCGCGCGCCAGCCCGCGTCGCCGAGCAACAGGGTGGGTGCGGCGCCGGGCGTGTCGTCGCGGGTGTCGAGGATGCGACCGAGACGCGGGCGCGCCGAGAGCAGCGGCAGATAGTCGCCATTGACCGACAGGCCATACGCGGTGCGCGGCGCATCGCCGCCGAGCATCATGCGGACCATGTTGCTGACCAGCAGGCCGCGGCTTTGTTCGGCCAGCGCCGGCGTCACGCTGCGCAATTCGTCGGCGGTGAGGCGCGGGCGTCGATCGCCGTTGTCGGCACGCAATTCGGCAAGGTCGACCACTTCCCCGCGCTGCACGATGTCGGGCGTGCGCAGCAGGTAGCTGCCGTAGATCGAGAACAGCACCAGGTTCACCGCGATGGCGGCGCCGAGGATGGCGATGGCCGACAAGGCGAACAGCGGGCTGCGGATCAAGCTTCGTGCGGCGCGGCGCAGTTCGCCGGCCCACTGGTCGAACCAGGCCAGGCCGTGTGCGGCGCGCACCGCGTCCTTGTGCGATTCGACCATGCCGAGTTCGATGCGGGCGCGGCGCGTCGCTTCGGCTTCGTCGTGGCCGTTGCGGATCAGGTGTTCGCGGCGCGCTTCCAGATGAAACGCGAGTTCGTCGTCGAGCTCGCGTTCGAAGCGGGCGCGATGGCGCAGGCGTTGCCAGAGCGACTTCATGCTCATGCCAGCGCCTCCAGGTTCGGCGTCGCCAGCACCTGTTCCAGCGCCGCGGCGAATCGTTTCCAGTCGGCGGTGTCGGACTTCAGCCGCGCCTTGCCGTCCTTGGTGAGGACGTAGAACTTGGCGCGACGGTTGTTGTCCGACACGCCCCATTCGGATTCGATCAGGCCCTGCTGCTCCAGCCGCGCCAGCGCCGGATAGAGCGCGCCCTGTTCCACCAGCAGCACGTCCTGGGACGCGCGCTGGATGCGCAGCAGCACGCCATAACCATGCTCGCGCCCCAGCGACACGGCCTTCAACACCAGCAGATCCAGGGTTCCGGGAATGATCGGCGCCGCGCTCATGGTCTCACCTAAGAAGTTTAGGCAAGCCTAGCGGGTTCTCCTAAACAATCAAGGAGAGAGGGGCATGACTGACGACATGGACGCGGTCTCGACACGCTCGCGGCCATCATGGCGGCATGAACTCTTCCCTGCGCCACCTGATCCTCGTCCTCGGCGACCAGCTCGACGCCGCGTCGGCGGCGTTCGACGGGTTCGATGCGGGGCGGGATGCGGTGTGGATGGCCGAGGTGCGCGAGGAGGCGACGCAGGTCTGGTCGCACCGGGCGCGGATCGCGCTGTTTCTCTCGGCGATGCGGCACTTCGCGGAAGCGCTGCGCGGTCGCGGCTGGGACGTGCGTTATCGCGCCCATGGGACGCATGACGCCGTTGGACTTGCTGACGCGCTGACGGCGGATCTGTCGGCCTGGCGGCCGGAACGCGTGGTGATGGTCCTGGCCGGAGACGGTCGCGTCGATGCCGCGATCCGCGCGGCCTGTGCCGAGGCCGGCGTGCCGATCGAGGTGCGCGAGGATCGGCATTTCCACGCCACGCCGGAGCAGTTCGCGGCCTGGGCCGAGGGTCGGCGCGAGCTGCGGCTGGAATGGTTCTACCGCGACCTGCGCAAGCGCCATCGCGTGTTGATGGAGGGCGCCAAGCCGGCGACCGGGCAGTGGAACTACGACCACGACAATCGCAACGGCTTCGGACCGCAGGGGCCGGGTTTCCTGCCGGCGCCGATGTGCTTCGCGCCCGATGCGATCACGCGCGAGGTGATCGATCTCGTCGCGCGCGAGTACGCCGATCATCCCGGCGATCTCGGCGCGTTCGACTGGCCGGTGACGGCCGAAGACGCGGAAGCCGCGCTGCAGGATTTCATCGCGCATCGCCTGCCGGCGTTCGGGCAATGGCAGGACGCGATGTGGACCGGCGAACCCTGGCTGTATCACGCGCGCCTGTCGGCGGCGATGAACCTGAAACTGCTGCCGGCGAAACGTGTGGTCGAGGCCGTCGAAGCCGAATACCGCGCCGGTCGCGTGCCGATCGCCGCGGCCGAAGGCTTCATCCGCCAGATCCTCGGCTGGCGCGAATACGTGCGCGGCCTGTACTGGTGGCGCATCGATCAATGGGCGATCGACAACGCCCTCGATGCCCATGCGCCGTTGCCTGCGTTCTACTGGACCGGCGACACCGACCTGCGCTGCCTGCGCGAGGCCATCGGGCAGACGCTGCGCTTCGGCTACGCCCACCACATCCAGCGGCTGATGGTCACCGGCCTGTATGCGCTGCTCGCGGGCGTCGACCCGCAGGCCGTGCATCGCTGGTATCTCGCGGTCTACGTCGATGCGGTCGATTGGGTCGAAGTGCCGAACACGCTCGGCATGAGCCAGTTCGCCGACGGCGGCGTCATGGCCAGCAAGCCCTACATCGCCAGCGGCAAATACATCGACCGCCAGAGCAACTACTGCCGCGGCTGTCGCTACAAGCCCGACCAGATGCTGGGCGACAATGCCTGTCCGATCACGACCCTGTACTGGGACTTCCTGCGCCGCCACCGCGACCGCTTCAAGGATCATCCGCGCCTCGGCCTGCAGGTCCGCAACCTCGACCGCTTCGATGCCGCCACGCTGGACGCGCTCGCCGCCCAGGCCGCACGCATTCGCGCCGACGCCTCGTCCTGATCAGCCCTGTCCGGCGATCGACAGCGCCACCGCCTGGGCGACTTCGATGCCGTCGATGGCGGCGGAGTAGATGCCGCCGGCGTAACTCGCGCCTTCGCCGGCCGGATAGAGGCCGCGGGTGTTGATGCTCTGGTAGTCGGCGCCGCGGGTGATGCGCACCGGCGACGAGGTGCGGGTTTCGACGGCGGTGAGGAGGGCGTCCGGCATCGCGAAGCCGCGGATCTGGCGGTCGAGCGCGGGCAGGGCTTCGCGCATCGCGGCGATGGCATAGTCGGGCAGGGCGGTGCTCAGGTCGCAGGGGTGCACGCCGGGCTTGTACGACGGCAGCACCGATCCGAATTCGGTCGAGGGGCGGCCGGCGAGGAAGTCGCCGACGCGTTGCGCCGGTGCGCGGTAGTCGCCGCCGCCGAGTGCGAAGGCGCGGCGTTCCCAGTGGCGCTGGAAGTCGATGCCGGCGAGCGGGCCGCCCGGATAATCGTCCGGGCTGATGCCGACGACGAAGCCGGCATTGGCATTGCGTTCGTTGCGCGAATACTGGCTCATGCCATTGGTGACGACTTGGCCGACCTCGGACGTGGCCGCGACCACGGTGCCGCCCGGGCACATGCAGAAGCTGTAGACCGAACGACCGTTGCGGGCGTGGTGCACGAGCTTGTAGTCGGCGGCGCCGAGCAGCGGATGCCCGGCGAAATCGCCGAAGCGGGCGCGGTCGATCAGCGACTGCGGATGTTCGATGCGGAAGCCGATCGAGAACGGCTTGGCCTCGATGTGCACGCCCTGGTCGAACAGGGTCTGGAAGGTGTCGCGGGCGCTGTGGCCGATGGCGAGCACGACGTGGTCGCTGCGCAACTCTTCGCCGTCTGCGAGGCGCACGCCGTGGACGTGGCGATCATTGTCGATCAGCAGCCGCTCGACGCGTTGGCTGAAACGGATCTCGCCGCCGAGCGCTTCGATGTCGCCGCGCATCTTCTCGATCATGCTGACCAGGCGGAAGGTGCCGATGTGCGGTTTGCTGACGTAGAGGATTTCCTCGGGCGCACCGGCGGCGACGAATTCCTGCAGTACCTTGCGGCCGTAGTGATGCGGGTCCTTGATCTGGCTGTAGAGCTTGCCGTCCGAGAAGGTGCCGGCGCCGCCTTCGCCGAATTGCACGTTCGACTCCGGGTTCAGCACCTGATTGCGCCACAGGCCCCAGGTGTGGCGCTTCAAGACCGTCGCTTCGAGGTCGTCCCTCAAGGTGACATCGACGGTATAGATCAGCTGGATCTGCTTCTTCTGGCGCGCGTCGTAGCTGCGCTTGTAGACGCTGACCTCGATCAGGTCCGCGTCCGCGATGCCGAGCCGCGCCAGGATGGCGGCGCGCAGGTCGCCCTCGGGATGGTCCAGCGGCAGCTTGATTTCGGTGAGTCGCAACATCGCGGGGCAGCTGATCGGATTCGGCCGGGCATGCTAGCGTCCCCGCCGATGAGCGTTCCAGTCGCATGAATGATTCCGCAGATGTGGTCGTGATCGGCGGCGGTGCCGCCGGCCTGATGTGTGCCCTGACCGCGGGAAGCCGCGGCCGGCGCGTGCGCGTGATCGAGCACGCGAACCGGGTCGGCAAGAAGATCCTGATGTCGGGTGGCGGGCGCTGCAATTTCACCAATACCGGCACCACGGCCGCGAACTTCCTGTCGGCGAACCCGCACTACTGCAAGTCGGCGCTGGCGCGCTTCAAGCCCGCGCAGTTCATCGAGATGGTGGAACGCCACGGCATCGCCTATCACGAGAAGGAACTCGGGCAGTTGTTCTGCGACGACTCGTCGAAGCAGATCGTGCGGATGTTGCTGGACGAGTGCGACGCCGCCGGCGTGCGTATCGATACCTCATGCAAGGTCGAGGGTGTGGCCCAGGTCGACGATGGTTTCGTCGTGCACACCGCGCTGGGTGCGATCGCGGTGCCGTCGGTCGTGATCGCGACCGGCGGCCTGTCGATCCCGAGCATGGGCGCGACCGGCTTCGGCTACGAACTCGCGCGCCAGTTCGGCCACACGGTGTTGCCGACACGCGCCGGCCTGGTGCCGCTGACCTTGTCGGGCACGCACCAGGAACGCTTCGAAGGCCTGAGCGGCGTGGCGCTGCCGGTCTCGGCGCGCTGCAACGGCCAGCAGTTCGAGAACTTCCTGCTGATCACCCATCGCGGCGTCAGCGGCCCGGCCATCCTGCAGATTTCCTCGTACTGGCAGCCGGGCGACGACCTGCGCCTCGATCTGTTGCCGCAGACGAATGGTTACGACGCCCTGAAGGCGCTGCAGGCGAAGCGACCCGCCGCGGAACTGCGCACCGTGCTCGCCGAACTGCTGCCGAAGCGTTTCGCCGAGCGCCTGTGCGAGGTCTGGTTCGAGTCGCGCCCGATCAGGCAGTTCAATGATCCGGCCCTGCGTGCCATCGCCGCGCAATTGAACGACTGGCCACTCGTCGCCAGCGGCACCGAAGGTTATCGCACCGCCGAAGTCACGCTCGGCGGCGTCGACACCGACGAGTTGTCCTCGTCCACGATGCAATCCAAGCGCGTGCCCGGCCTCTACTTCATCGGCGAAGTCGTCGACGTCACCGGCTGGCTCGGCGGCTACAACTTCCAATGGGCCTGGGCCTCGGGTCATGCGGCGGGGGTGTCCGTTTGAATCGTAGGCTGGGCTGACAAGCCCAGCGCTGTCTGTGCCATTGATGCCTTCTTGATCGCCGCAATTCATGCGAGCAAGATTGGGGCTTGCTTTCTACAGTTTTAGTTACTCGTACATCTGACACCAAGGAGAGAATTGCCCGCTTCCTGGGCAGGCAGATGAAGGCTGACCTTCTTGGCAGTGTTACGTACCGAGCTGGAGGACTACGCGACCGTCCGTATCTCCGAATGCGAACGAGTTTTCGGCGCTGAAAGGCTTCGACCTCGGCCTCCGGCGCGACGAAATCTTCGCGTTGCTCGGTCGTACTCAGTCGTCCGAATCTTCGCGCGTAGTCGAGTCGCCCTTCGTTGATGCAGGTCGTTCGCCGAGGGTGACTTGCTTGGTGAGCGGTTGGCCCTCGCGTAGGAGTGCGAGCGCGACGCGGCTGCCGGGGTCTTGTTGGCGACGTAGTAGGTGAGTTCGCGGGGCAGCACGACCTCGGATCCGCTTGGGCCGAGTGGGTGAGGTCCAAGGTCTTCACTTCTGCGCTTCGTCTAGCTCAGATACCAGCGCCTCGTGGCTGTACTTCGCGCGGCCACTGCGTTCGCCGGTCACCAGCACGTTTCGCAACAGCTCCAGCTTGCTCTCGGAATGTTCGAGTAAATGCAGGCCGGCCCGAACGACCTCGCTGGCCGAGCCATAGCGACCGCTTTCCACCTTGCCTGTGATGAACTGCTTGCAGTGTTCACCCAGGTTGCGACTCGTTTTCTTTCCCATTACGCGTCCTCGACGTGCACCAAAGATCGGCATTGTGGGCATTGAGTGTCAAGAACTGAAGGCTGGTTGGAGCGAGGTGACACCCGGCATCGTTTTCACGCGCAGCCAGTCCGCTGGGTTTCGCTGCGCTCTACCCAGCCTACGGGAGATTTGCGCAGTATCGGAATGACGTTTGGGTGGCTCGGTGGTGCCGGTTCGGCCGCTACACTCCGCCGATTCATCGCGCAGGGAACGACCATGTCGGCAGTGCTGCAGACCGCGCCGCGGACGGACGAGGCGATCGTCTCGATCCGCGGCCTGACCAAGACGTATGCGAACGGGTTTTCGGCGCTGAAAGGCATCGACCTCGACATCCGGCGCGGCGAGATTTTCGCGCTGCTCGGGCCGAACGGGGCGGGCAAGACGACGCTGATCAGCATCATCTGCGGCATCGTCAACGCCTCCACCGGCCAGGTCGTCGCCGACGGCTTCGACAATGTCGCCGATTTCCGAAGCGCGCGCGCCCGCATCGGCCTGGTGCCGCAGGAACTGCACACCGACGCCTTCGAAACGGTATGGGCCACCTGCAACTTCAGCCGCGGCCTGTTCGGCTTCAAGCCCGATCCGGCGCACATCGAACGGGTGCTGCGCGACCTCAGCCTGTGGGACAAGCGCAACGACAGGATCATGACGCTCTCGGGCGGCATGAAACGGCGCGTGCTGATCGCGAAGGCGTTGGCGCACGAGCCGAGCATCCTCTTCCTCGACGAACCGACCGCGGGCGTCGACGTCGAACTGCGCCACGACATGTGGAACGTCGTGCGCCGCCTGCGCGAACGCGGCACCACGATCATCCTGACCACGCACTACATCGAGGAAGCCGAGGAAATGGCCGACCGCGTCGGCGTGATCCTGAAGGGCGAGATCATCCTCGTCGAGGACAAGACCACGCTGATGAAGAAGCTCGGCAAGCGCGAGCTCGCGCTGCATTTGAACGAGCCGCTGGCGGCGATTCCCGCGACGCTGGCCGATCTGAATCTGGAATTGCAGGAGAACGGCAGCGTGCTCGTCTATCGCTTCGACGCGGGCGGCGAAGCCACCGGCATTTCGCGCCTGCTCAATCGTCTGGGCGGCGAGGGCATCGGCTTCCATGACCTGAAAACGAGCGAGACCTCGCTCGAGGAAATCTTCGTCAGCCTCGTCAAGGAGCGCGCATGAACTGGCTCGCCGTCGCCGCGATCTACAAGTTCGAAATGTCGCGCTGGTTCCGCACCATCGGCCAAAGCGTGGCCTCGCCGGTCATCTCGACCTCGCTGTATTTCATCGTCTTCGGCGCGGCGATCGGTGCGCGCATGGGGGCGATCGATGGCGTCACCTACGGCGCCTTCATCATCCCGGGCCTGATGATGTTGTCGATACTCAACGAGAGCATCGGCAACGCCTCGTTCGGCATCTATTTCCCGAAGTGGTCGGGCACGATCTTCGAAATCCTGTCGGCGCCGGTGTCCTGGGGCGAGATGCTGCTCGGCTACGTCGGCGCGGCGACGACGAAATCGGTGCTGCTCGGTGCGCTGATCCTGGTCACCGCGCGTGTGTTCGTGCCCTACGAGATCGCGCATCCGCTGTGGATGCTCTGTTTCCTGCTGCTGACCGCGGCGAGTTTTTCGCTGTTCGGTTTCCTGATCGGCATCTGGGCCGATTCCTGGGAGAAGCTGCAGACCGTGCCCCTGCTCGTGATCACGCCGCTGACCTTCCTCGGCGGCGCGTTCTATTCCATCGACATGCTGCCCTCGCCGTGGCGCGAGATCACCTTCTTCAATCCGGTCGTGTACCTGATCTCGGGCTTCCGCTGGAGCTTCTACGGGGTGTCCGACGTGCCGATCGGCTACAGCGCCGCCGCCATCGCCGGCTTCCTCGTCACCTGCGTGCTGATCGCGCGCTGGATGATCCTGAGCGGCTATCGCCTGAAGCGCTGAGTACGGAATCGGTCGATTCCAGGTGGCGTCGCCACTGCTGCTAGGATTTCAATGCGTTTGAGGGAGCAGGTTTCCATGCAAAAGACGTATTTCGTGCACGCGCTTTGGGACGACGAAGCACAGGTGTGGGTCGCGAGCAGTGACGATGTGCCGGGGCTGGCCACCGAAGCGGCGACCAGCGAGGTACTCGTCGAAAAGCTCAAGCTTCTGATCCCCGAACTGCTGGAAGCCAACGGGGTCGACTTCACGAGCCCGGTCGCGTTCGAATTGCTCACGCGACGGTTCGAGTTCGCGGCCTGATGGAAGGTTTTTCAGCCGAATTGAAGCGCTTGTTGCTTGCTGCCGGTTGTCAGTATGTGCGTCCCGGCAAAGGCGATCATGAAATCTGGTACAGCCCACAGACCGAATTGAGGTTCGTGGTTGACGCGAAGATCCTGTCTCGGCACACCGCCAATGCGGTCCTGAAACAGGCCGGCTTGCCGAAACGATTCTGAGCCGCCAGAAGTCTGCGGATGGCCCTGCATTCACGACCGATGCACGCAGGTGAAAGTTAGGCTGGGCCCATACTTCGGGAATGATCGATGAAGACAGTCTTGATCGCGGGCGCACGCGGCGGCGTGGGGCGGGCCTTGGCGGTGCGGTTGCGGGCGCAGGGTGTTCGACTTGCCTTGGTCGGACGTGGTTTGGTCGAGGACGAAAGACATGAGGGTGCGTCGTGGATCACGGCCGACGTGTCGACGGCTGCGGGCGCCAGAGCCGCGATCGAGGCCGCGACCGCGGCCTTCGGTGCGCCGCCCGAGGGGCTGGTCAATGCGGCCGGGTCGATTCTGGTCGCGCCCATCGCCCGCACCAGCGAAGCGCAGTATCGCGACACCCTGGCCGCGAACCTCGACACCGCGTTCTTCCTGGCGCAGGCGCATGTCGCGGCGCTGCAGAAGTCGAAACAAGCCGGGGCCATCGTGCTGTTCTCGTCGGTGGCTGCGCGCATCGGCCTGGCCAATCATGCCGCCATCGCGATCGCGAAGGCCGGCGTCGAAGCGCTGGTGCGCTCGCTTGCCGCCGACGTTTCGGCGCAAGGCATTCGTATCAATGCCATCGCGCCCGGGCTGCTGGATACGCCGCTCGGCGCGCGATTCCTGAATTCGGAGGCGATGCGCGAACAGATGTCTGCGCAATACCCGCTGGGCCGCGTCGGCACGGCCGACGATGCCGCGGCCCTGGCCGAATTCCTGTTGTCGGACGCCGCGTCGTGGATCAGCGGTCAGGTGATCGGACTCGACGGCGGCTTCACCGCCGTGAGACCGCCGGTGCGGAAGGCGTCATGAGTGCAGCGATTGTCTGGTTTCGCCGCGATCTGCGCCTGATCGACAACCCGGCGCTGGATGCAGCCGTGCAGAGCGGTCTGCCGATCGTCGCGTTGTACGTGCATGCGCCGGAGGAAGAGGGCGAATGGCGCTCGGGTGCGGCGACCGACTGGTGGCTGCACCACAGCCTCGCCGCGCTGGACGCGCAACTGCGCGAGCATGGCGGGCGGCTGATCGTGCGGCGCGGGCCTGCGCTGGCGGCGATCACGCAGCTGATCGGCGAGACCGGTGCGGTCGCCGTGCAATGGAATCGCCTGTACGAACCCGCGGTCATCGCCCGGGACCAGGTCATCAAGCAGCAGCTCAAGGCGGAGGGCTTCGTCGCCGAAAGCCACAATGCCGCGCTGTTCGTCGAGCCCTGGCAGGTGAGCACCCAGACCGGCCAGCCGTATCGCGTGTTCACGCCGTTCTGGCGCAATGCGGTGACGAAGATCGCCGACGTGTTGCCGTTGCCGGCGCCGAGCGCGATCCGCTTCGCCGATGCCGGGCTGTCATCCGCGCCGATCGAGTCGCTGAAGTTGCGGCCGACGATTCCCTGGGACAGCGGCATGGCCGCGACCTGGACGCCGGGCGAGCAGGGCGCGCTGGCGCGCCTGCGCGATTTCGTCGATCACGCCACCCGTTACGGCAAGGAACGCGACCGGCCGGATCTGGCCGGTACCTCGATGCTGTCGCCGCATCTGCATTTCGGCGAAGTGTCGCCGCGCCAGATCCTGGCCGCGCTGCAACTGGAAGCGCAGGGCGATCCGGGCTGGATGGATCGGGTCGAGCACTACGTGCGCGAACTCGGCTGGCGCGAGTTCGCGCATCACCTGTTGTTCCACTATCCGCACACCACGAACGCCAACCTCAACACCCAGTTCGACGCTTTCCCCTGGGCAGAGCCGGATGCCGCGCTGATGCGCGCCTGGCAGCGCGGCCGCACCGGCATCCCGATCGTCGACGCCGGGCTGCGCCAGCTCTGGGAAACCGGCTGGATGCACAACCGCGTGCGCATGATCGTGGCCTCGTTCCTGACGAAGAATCTCCGCCATCACTGGATTCATGGCGCGCGATGGTTCTGGGACACCCTGGTCGATGCCGACCTCGCCGCGAACACGCTGGGCTGGCAATGGGCCGGCGGCACCGGGGCCGATGCGGCGCCGTACTTCCGCATCTTCAACCCGGTGCTGCAAGGCGAGCGCTTCGACCCGGACGGCCACTACGTCAAGCGCTTCGTGCCGGAACTGGCCCGCGTGCCGGCCGGCCTCATCCACAAGGCTTGGACGCTGAAGCCGTCCGAACAGGCCACCTTCGGCATTCGCGACGTGTACGCGCGCCCCGTGCTCGATCTTGCCCGGACACGCGATGCGGCGCTGGCGGCCTACGCCGCAATCAAGCGTTCCTGATCCTCGTTGACGCCCTCAAGGCACACCGGTACAACCAAGGCCGGTGCGAATACGCGGGGAGCGCGGGCCATGGCGGTGATGACGATGGGGCGACGCGGTCGCGAGCCGATGTCCAAGGTCGATACGGCCTGGCTGCGCATGGAGCGCTCGACCAACCTGATGATGATCTCGGGCGTGATGATGTTCGAGACCCAACTCGACATCGGGCGCTTCAAGCGCATGCTGCAGGAACGCTTTCTGGCGTTCCGTCGTTTCCGCCAGAAGGCCGTCGATACGCCGGCCGGCGCCTACTGGGAAACCGATGCCGATTTCGATCTCGACTGGCATGTGCGCCTGACCGCATTGCCGGGCAAGGGCGGACGCGAGGAATTGCAGCGTCTCGTCTCGCATCTGGCCTCGACGCCGCTCGACGCCTCGAAGCCGCGCTGGCAGTTCCATATCGTCGAGAAATACGACGGCGGCAGCGCGCTGATCACGCGCATCCACCATTGTTATGCCGACGGCATCGCCCTGATCCAGGTGCTGCTGTCGCTGACCGACGTGAAACCCACGCCGGAAAAACACGAGGCGCTGGCCAAGACCTGGCTCAGCGAAGACCGCGGTTCGGTGCTCGAACGTCTGCTGCAACCGGCGCGCGAGGGCTTCAATTCCGCGCTGCACATGGGCGAGAAGGTGATCGAGAAGGGCAAGGAACTGATCGCCGATCCGGAACTGGTGCAGAAGCTCGCGGTCGAGGGCGGCGAAATCGCGCGCGAACTGGCGATCGCGCTCAGCCTGCCGGACGATCCCATCACGCGATTCAAGGGCTCGCTCGGCGTGAGCAAACGCTGTGCCTGGGCCGAACCGCTGCCGCTGGACGAAGTGAAGATCGTCGGCCGCGCGCTCGGCTGCACCGTCAACGACGTCCTGCTCGCCTGTGCCGCAGGGGCCTTGCGCTCGTACCTGCTGGAACGCGGCGAAGATCCGGACGGGCTCACCATTCGCGCGACCGTGCCGGTGAACCTGCGTCCGCTCGAACACGCCAAGAAGCTCGGCAACCATTTCGGCCTGGTGTTCCTGAACCTGCCGATCGGCGAATCGAATCCGCTGCGGCGGCTCGAACGGGTCGCCGAGAACATGCGCGAACTCAAGCGCTCGCGTCAGGCCATCGTCGCGTTTGGCCTGCTGGCGGCGCTCGGCATGGCGCCGGCGGCGTTGCAGAAGACCGCGCTCGAGATGTTCAGCCGCAAGGCGTCGGCGGTGGCGACCAATGTGCCCGGCCCGCAGATGCCGCTGTTCTTCGCCGGCTGCCGGATCAAGGAACAGATGTTCTGGGTGCCGCAGACCGGCTCGATCGGCATGGGCATCAGCATCCTGAGTTACGACGGCGCCGTGCATTTCGGCCTGATCACCGACGCCAAGCTGGTGCCGGACCCGGAAATCATCATCAACCGGTTCGCTTCGGAATTCGAGAAACTGCTGTTGATCGCGCTGATGGAGGACTGGAACACCGACATCACCCCGGCGGATGCGGAGGCGACGTTGCGACGCTTCGTCGCCACCCAGGCCGCGACACCCAAAGCGCGTTCGGCGCGCGGGTCGCGCAAGCGTTCGGCCGCACCGGTCGAAGCACCGGCAATGGCGAACGCGCATGAAACCGAAGCGCCGGCAGCGGCCCGAACCGCGGCGCCAAAACGGCGCGAATCGCGGGCCGAAGCGCAGCGGCGCAAGTTGCATCAACTGGCCTGATCGCTGCGTTGGCGAGCACATTTCGGGCGGCACGGGCGTGTTACCGTGCGGCCCGCCGTTCAAGCCAAGGAGACTGCCATGTTCAAGCTCATCCTGCGCAGCCTCGTGCTCGCATCGTTCGCCGTTGGCCTGATGGCCTGCAACACCGTCAAGGGTGTCGGCAAGGACATCAGGAAAGCCGGCGAGAAGATCGAGGAAACCGCCGAGAAACACGACTGATCCGCCTGGATTCGAGGCCACAAAAAACCCGGCTTGCGCCGGGTTTTTTGTGGCGAACAGGACGCCTTACAGGTTTGGCTTGTAGGTCGCGACCTGAGCCTGCATGCGGGTGATCTGGCCCGACGAGAACGTGTTCATGCAGGAGTCGTCGGTGTAGTCCATGAAGTTCTTGATCGGGTCGAGGCCGGCGGCCGTGCAGGTGTCTCGATTGGTGGGGCAGCCATAGGCGGCGCTGGCTTCGGCGGGCGTGTCGGAGACGCTGTCGCCGGGGTTGGCGCAGCCGCCCTGGAAGGTATGGTAGAGACCGAGGTAGTGGCCGACTTCGTGCGTGGCCGTGTCGCCCAGGTTGTACGGTGCGGCCGAACCGCCCGGCAGCGACGAGTGCAGCAGCACGACACCGTGGCGCGAGCTGGATTCGGCATAGCTGCTCGGGAAGGTCGCGTAACCGAGAATGCCGTTGGACGGGTTGCAGGTGTAGATGTTCAGCGTCGTCGCCGGACTGTCCGCAAGTGCGCTCTTCATCTTGGTTTCCTGGGCACCGTAGCAGCCGCTGAACCACTTGCTGTTGCTGACGCGCTCGATGGCGACCGTCTGGAACGAGAATCCGGTGCCGGCATAGGCACTGTTCAACACCTGCAGCTGACTGGCGATCTGAGCATCGGTGACGTTGCCGGTCGTGCCGTTGGTCACGATGTGCCAGGAGACATTGACCACGTTGTCGCCGAGCGCCTTCATCACGAAGTCCGGGTCCGCCAGCGTGCGATTCAGGTCGGTCTCGATCCGGGCCTGTTCGTCTGCGGTGGGGTCCACATGCGCACAACGCTTGCCGCGCACGATGTTCCCCTTGCCATCCAGGAAGTGGATGTCCTGCTGGACGCTGTCCGCAGCCATCAAGGTGTCCAGACTTTGTTCGGCGTGGGCCGTCGAGATGGCGGCGGCGAGCAGGGTGAGCGAAGCAAGGACGGCAGACGCTTTCTTCACGGAATTCCTCCAGAGATGGCAACGGGATCGAATTGTCCGAGCGAAGGCCAGACGACTACCCGCGTGCGACGCGGTGCCGCGAGCGAACTTGCGTCTGATGCGTCCTGCATCCCCCTGACTCGTGCGCTACAGGTACCCGGACGCTTGCCGCAGGTCATGTTGCGGCGCCACAGGAATGCTCGGGTCGTCTGGGTGCGACGATCCGTTGCAGTGTTGCCGCATGCTTGTGGTGCACCACAACATGCTGATTGGGCGGGATTTTTCAGGGATTTTGGAAATCGTCGAGGCGTTGTGACGTTTTGTAAAATGAGAATCGGGTCTCGCTTTCATTCTTTTCATGCGACGAGGCCAGCGAATCGCTGGCCTCGTGCATCGGCAGGTTGTCGTGCGATCAGTTCGCCAGTCGCGATGTCGTCAGCGTGTCGACCGGGTCGTTGTTCTCGAGCGTCAGTTCGGACGCCTGATAGGCGCCGTTGCCGAGATTCACGATGGCGCCCAGCGAGGCCTCGACCAACTCGGGAACGGCGGTGTTTTCACGCACCCGTACCCGAGCCAGCTTGAGTTCGCCGAGATTGAGCACGGCCGATGCCGCGACCAGCGAGTCGTAGCGTCGACTGATCCAGTTCGACTCGATGCCGGAACCGAACAGCTCGAGGCGACCGTAATTCAGCACGGTTCCGGCGTCGCGCTGGGTGCCCGCGATCTGGTTGTAGCTGATGTCGCTGTCGTGAACGCGCAGACGTCCGTAGTTCTCGACGATGGCGGGAACATCCTTGGCGATGTTGTCGACGATGCGGACGCGGTCAAGTTCGAGCTCTCCGCGATTGACCAGCGCGCCGCGCGAGCCTTCCGCGAGGGTCAGGCGTTCCAGCTTGAGCCTGCCGCCGTCGGCGACGGCGAGCAGGGCGAAGTCCTCGTCGGAGTAGCGGCGCAGGTCGGCGTTGTTGCCCAGAATGGTGATGTTGCCGGTGACCGCCGGCAGCCCGAGTTCACGCCGTTCGTCCGAGGCGGTGACCAGCGTGTACAGGCCGCCTTCGGCCAGGCGGATGGTTGTCGCTTCCCGCGACTGGTTGGCGCGATGGATGGCAGCCACCAGGGCGTCGGCGTCGCGGTCGGCGACATCGACGATCTGTGCGGCCTGGACAGGATGGACGGCCGCGACAAGCAGGAGCGGAAGCAGGCGACGGATCGGGTTCATGAGAGACCTCGGCATGGCGGCATTGCCGGAACCCAAGCTGAATGGAGTCGCTAGAGTTTTCCTTCTACAACAATTGCCGCCGACCGGATCGGGCGCCGAATTGCGTACTGGATGGAAGAAGGCGTGGGTCGACCGACGCTGCGACAATCGTTTGCAGCCCGTGCCGCCACGGCTAGAATCGTCGTGCTCCCGTACGCCGGCCCGGCATACGGCCGATTGGTTTCCACCCTGTTGAGGAATGCATCATGAAGAAGTTGTTGCTGGGACTTGCCGCGGCCGCCACGTTGAGCGGCGCGGGAACGGTGTTCGCCGGGGGCGGCAAGCCGTCGGTCGCGGTCATCGAGTTCAACAACGAAACCAGCGCCGGCTGGTGGAGCGGCGGCGTGGGCTGGGAACTGGCGGGCATGGTCTCGAACGAACTGGCCGCGACCGGTTCGTTCAAGGTGCTGGAACGTTCCAAGATCGAAGCCGTGTTGTCGGAGCAGAACCTGGCGGCGTCGGGGCGCGTGTCGGCCGGTACCGGCGCGAAGATCGGCAAGCTGACCGGTGCGCAGTACCTGATTGCAGGCACCGTCAGCGCCTATGAAGAGAACACCGCCAGCACCGGCGGCGGCATCAGCTTCAAGGGCATTTCGCTCGGCGGCAACAAGGAATCGGCCTATCTCGCCATCGACCTGCGCGTGATCAATGCCACCACGGGCGAAATCGACTTCGTGCGCACCATCGAAGGCAACGCCAAGGGCGGCGGCATGAGCGTCGGCATTTCGCGCGGCGGTTTCGGCGGCGCGCTCGGCAGCCAGAAGAAGACCCCGGCCGGCAAGGCGATCCGCGCTGCCCTGATCGAAATCACCGACTATCTCGACTGCGTGATGGTGCGTCAGGACGGCTGCGAAGCCGAGTACGACGCCAAGGAAAGCCGTCGTCGCGAGAAGACGAAGGGCGCGCTCGATCTCGACGACTGATCGCGTCGGCCAAGTTCGAATCGCGGAGCGGGCTTCGGCCCGCTCTTTTTTTGATCGCGGTTCAGAGCGATTCGGAAGCGAAATCGGCCAGACGCGAGCGTTCGCCGCGACGCAGGGTGATATGCGCGCTGTGCTGCCAACCCTTGAAGCGGTCGACGGCATAGGTGAGGCCGGAGGTCGTCTCGGTCAGGTAGGGCGTGTCGATCTGTTCGACGTTGCCGAGGCAGACCATCTTGGTGCCGGGTCCGGCGCGGGTCAGCAGGGTCTTCATCTGCTTCGGCGTCAGGTTCTGAGCTTCGTCGATGATCACGTAGCGGCTGAGGAAGGTGCGGCCGCGCATGAAGTTCATCGACCGGATCTTGATGCGCGAAGCGAGCAGATCGTTGGTCGCGGCACGGCCCCAGGAGCCGCCTTCCGACGGGTTCGCCAGAACTTCCAGGTTGTCGGTGAGCGCGCCCATCCACGGCGTCATCTTTTCTTCCTCGGTGCCCGGAAGGAAGCCGATGTCTTCACCGACCGAGACCGTCACGCGGGTCATGATGATTTCTCGGTAACGCTGCTGGTCCATGACCTGGGCGAGCCCGGCCGCAAGCGCCAGCAGCGTCTTGCCGGTGCCGGCAGTGCCGAGCAGGGTGACGAAGTCGATCTCCGGGTCCATCAACGCGTTCAGCGCGAAATTCTGTTCGCGGTTGCGTGCGTGGATGCCCCAGATCGAATGGCTGCCGCCGGTGAAGTCGTCGAGGATCTGCAGCCGCGCGATGCCGTCGCGAATGCTGAGCACGCGGAATTCGGGTTCGTCGTCGCCGGCCAGATACAGGAACTGGTGTGGCGCCCAGTCCTCGTTCTTGCGCAGCTTCAGTTCGTAGTAGGTGTGGCCTTTTTCGGACCAGGAACGCAGGTCCTTGGCGTGTTTGCTCCAGAAATCGGCTGGCAATTCGGTGTGGCCGGCATAGAGCAGGCTGAAGTCGTCGAGGGCGCGGTCGTTCTCGTAGTCTTCCGCGGGCACGCCGAAGATCGAGGCCTTGATGCGCAGGTTGATGTCCTTCGACACCAGCACGACTTCGGTCTGAGGGTGCTGTTCGTGCAGTTGCAGGATCGACGCCAGGATCTGGTTGTCGGGCATCTTCTTCATGCGCGACTTCGCCGGGTCCGGCGAACTGGTCTGGAACAGCAGCCGCCCGATCTGCGAATCGCGGCGCAGATTCAGACCCTTCGGACGCATCAGCTTGAGACCGCGTTCGATCTTCTCGGCCCCGTGTGCCTCGATCAGTTCATTGATGAAGCGGCTGACCTGACGGGCATTGCGCGCGACTTCCGACGTGCCCTTCTTGCCGTTGTCGAGTTCTTCCAGCACCGTCATCGGTATGAAGACGTCGTGTTCCTCGAAGCGGAACAGGGCGGTCGGGTCGTGCATCAGCACGTTGGTGTCGAGCACGTAGATGCGCTTGCGTTCGGACATCATCACGACACCTCCTGGTAGGGATTCAGAACTTCATCGGATCCATGATCGCGTCGAGATTCTGCGCATCGCAGAACTCGAGGAAATCGTCGCGCAACGAAGCGATGTGGGTTTTCGCGGGAATGCCGATGGTGATTTGCGCCGAAAACATCTCGGCGCCGGTCTGCATGGCGCGGTAGCGGTTCGAAGTGAGGCTTTCGATCGAAATGCCGTGATCGATGAAGAATTCGGCCAGCAGGTGCAGGATGCCCGGTTTGTCCGCGGCGACCACCTCGACCAGATAGGGCAGCATCGTGGTCTGGGTTTCCTTGGCCGCGGTGCGCTGCAGGATCAGGCGGATGCCCTCTTCGCGCTCGATGCGCGGCGCCGCCGTTTCGAACTTGGCGATGGCGTCCCAGGAGCCCATCAGCAGCAGGTTGATCGCGACGTCGTCGCCGAGCGTTGACAGGCGCGATTCGAGCAGATGGCAGCCGCTGTCGCCGACACGGCGGGTGAGTTGCAGCAGGGGCGACTTCTTTTGCGGAGCGATCGCGATGACGACCAGATAGTTTTCGTTCGATGTCGGTCGCGCCACGGAGTGCTCGTGTGGGCTGAATGGATGACCGCAGAATACTTGTGGCCCCATGGGGCCGCAAGTAACATCGTGCTGTCTCCGAAGATTCTCCGCGATGCAACTCCACGGCAGCATTTGCGCGCTGGTCACGCCCTTCGACGCGCGCGAACAGCTCGACTTCCCCGCGCTCGACCGATTGCTCGACTGGCATTTCGCCAGCGGCACGCATGGGCTCGTGCTCGCGGGCTCGACCGGCGAGGCCGCGCTGCTCGACGACGACGAGTACCGCGCCCTGCTCGTCCATGCGGTGCGACGCGTCGCCGGACGCATCCCGGTCATCGCCGGCATCGGTTCGCCGGGCACGCGCAAATCGCTCGCCTATGCACGCATCGCGGCCGAAGCGAGGGCTGATGCCGTACTGGCGGTGACGCCTTACTACGTGCGTCCGACGCAGCATGGCCTGATCGCGCATTACCTGCATCTGGCCGCCGAATCTCCGCTGCCGATCATCCTGTACAACGTGCCCGGTCGCACCGGCTGCGATCTGTTGCCGGAAACGGTGGCCGCGCTCGCTGGGCATCCGCGCATCGTCGGCGTCAAGGAAGCACGGTCCGAACCGGAACGCATGGCGGCGCTGCTGAAGCTGCAATCGGCGGATTTCGCGATCTTGAGCGGCGATGATCCGACCGCCTTGCACGCGATGCTTGCCGGTGCCAAAGGCACGATTTCGGTTGCGGCCAATGTTGCGCCGCGTGCGTTCGCGGCATTGTGCGAACGCGCCGCATCCGCAAACGCGGCCACGCGCCTGTCTGCCGAAGACCTCGACCGGGCGCTGCAAGACCTGTATCGGGTGCTCGGGCTCGAATCCAACCCGATTCCGGCGAAATGGGCCTTGCATCGCCTCGGTTGTCTGGATGCCATTCACCGGCTGCCGCTGACGCCGTTGTCGGCGCAGCACCATGCCGCCATCGATCACTGTCTCGCCGCGCTCGCATCGCTGGATGCGGCGCTCGCGGGTTGAGGAGAACTGCCATGTCGACGATCCATTTGCGTCCGTTCCTGCTGTCCGGTGTGCTGCTCGCGCTCGCGGGCTGCAGCTGGTTGGGGAAGGGCGAGTTCCGTGAGCGTTATCTCGATGCAGAATCGGGCAAGACGCTGGCGATCCCCGCAGATCTCGATACGCCGGATCGGCGCGAATCGATGCGCGTGCCGGATGCAAACGGCGAACTCGTGGCCGTGCCGGATGCGCCGGTGGCGTCTTTGCTGGTCGACGCCGACGATCCCCAGAGCCGCCTCAAAGTACGACTGTCGCCCGACGAGACCTTCGCGCAGGTGGTTGCCGCGCTGGAGCAGGCACAGATCGCGACCATGGGCGATGCCGACCGCGAGGCGCGTCGCATCGAACTGCGTTTCGAGAAGACCGAGGAGCAGAAGCGCTGGTGGTGGAAGGACGGTACGCGCGTCAGCACCATTCGCCGCAGCGCGCATGTCGTCGAAGACCCCGTGGGCAGCCGCGTCGTGGTCGAGGACGGCAACAGCGGCGTGCGCATCGACGACGAGTACGCCCAGCGCATGCTCAGCGCGTTGCGCGATCGCATCCAGTGGGAGTGACGGGCGCGCCGCGCCTCGTCGCGGCGGCCGGACTCAGCGGATCAGCTCCTTGAGCTTGCCCGGCTTGCCGTCCCAGTCGGTGGCGTCCGGCAGGGGTTCCTTGCGCGTCGTGATCACCGGCCAGATGCGCGACAATTCGGCATTCAGCGGCGTGAAATGCTCCTGGCCGGCCGGCACGTCGTCTTCCGGATAGATGGCTTTCGCGGGGCATTCCGGTTCGCACAGCGTGCAATCGATGCACTCGTCCGGGTCGATGACCAGGAAGTTCGGACCTTCGTGGAAACAGTCGACCGGGCAGACTTCCACGCAGTCGGTGTATTTGCACTTGATGCAGTTTTCGACGACAACGAACGGCATGAATGGAACCCGGTTGGTACTCCCAAGGGGAATCGAACCCCTGTTTTCGCCGTGAGAGGGCGACGTCCTGGACCGCTAGACGATGGGAGCGCGGCTTGAGGCCGGTTTGCAGAGCGGCGTAGTATAACGGGCCAAACCGCGATCTCAAGGCGTCTTGAGCGTCTTGCGGTCGATGCGCGCACCGGCTGGTGCGTGCCACGAATCAACGGCTGCGGACTGCAGCCATCGGGACATCATGGATTTTCTTGAAACCTCCGATCCCGCCGACGTGCGGAGACGTGTCGCCGCGCAGTTGCGCGTGATCGCGCGCGCCGAACACTGCATCTCGCGGCAGTTCATCAGTCCGAATGCGTTGCGCGTGTTGTATCGCTTGCGCGACGCCGGATTCACCGCCTGCCTGGTCGGTGGCGCGGTGCGCGATCTGCTGCTTGGCAACCGCCCCAAGGATTTCGACGTCGCCACCAATGCGACGCCGGAAGAGGTCAAGGCCTTGTTCCGGAATTGCCGTCTGATCGGACGGCGCTTTCGTCTTGCGCACGTGCACTACGGCGACGAGATCATCGAGGTATCGACGTTTCGAGGCATCAGCGACGACGGTTCCGGCGATCGCGAGGTCGTCGATGGTCGTCTGACCCGCGACAACGTCTACGGCAGCATCGAGGAAGACGCGGTGCGCCGCGATTTCACCGTGAACGCGCTGTACTACGCGATCGAGGATTTCTCGGTGCGCGACTACGTCGGCGGCTACGACGACGTGCAGCGCCGCGAGTTGCGCCTGATCGGCGATGTCGAACGCCGCTTCCGCGAAGACCCGGTGCGTGCGCTGCGTGCGGTGCGTTTCGCCGCCAAGCTCGGATTCTCGATCGCCGACGATGTTGCCGCCGGCATCCGCGAATTCGGTCCGTTGATCGTCGATGCGCCGCCGGCGCGCCTGTTCGACGAGATGCTCAAGCTGTTTCTGGCCGGTCATGCGCTCTCGGGGTTCCGCGAGATGGAGCGCTATGGCCTGTTCGCCGTGCTGTTCCCCGAATCCTCGCAATCCATTCGCAAGGACCCGCGCGGGCGTGCCCTGATCGAAGCGGCCCTGGCCAGCACCGACGCACGCATCGCGCTCGGCAAGCCGGTGACGCCGGCCTTCCTGTTCGCGGCCTTGTTGTGGCCGGCGGTGGAATATCGCGCGGCGCTGATTGCCGAGCGCGGCCATGGCGATCCGGAGGGCGAGGCCGCGGCGCAGATCGTGTCCGAGCAAGCCGGTCGCATCGCGCTGCCGAAGCGCTTCTCGTTGCCGATGCAGGAAATCTGGGAACTGCAGCCGCGTTTCACCACCAACCAGCGCAAGCGCGTGCAGCGTCTGCTCGCCCATCCGCGGTTTCGTGCGGCCTACGATTTCCTGCTGCTGCGTTCGAGCGCACATCTGGAGCTGGTGGAACTCGCGCAGCGCTGGGATCGCGCGCAGCACGAGGGGCCGGATGCGGTGTTGGCCGGACAGCCGCTCCCCGACAAATCCGCCGCGCCGGATGCGGCCAAGAAGAAGCGTCGCCGCCGTCGTCGCAAGCCGGACGAGAGTGCCGGCGCCGCGGCACCCGAGTGACGCCGCCGGTCGCGCTCGCCTGCGTCGCGCTGGGCGCCAACATCGACGCGCCGGTTGAGCGCGTCCGGGAGGCGATGCGGTTGCTCGACGGGACGCCCTTCGGGCGGATCGTCGCGCGGTCTTCGCTGTATCGAACGGCGCCGGTCGGCAAGCTCGATCAACCCGATTTCATCAATGCCGTCGCGATCCTGCAGACGCCGTTGGCGCCGTTCGCGTTGATGCAGGCGCTGCTCGATCTGGAAGCGCGGCTTGGGCGCGTGCGTGCGGAGCGCAATGGCCCGCGACGCATTGATCTGGACCTGATCACCTACGACGCGCGCCTTATCGACACGCCTGAGTTGCAGCTGCCGCATCCGCGCGCGCTCGAACGTGCCTTCGTGATGGTGCCGTGGGCCGAGGTCGCGCCCGAGGCCGAGATTCGGGGGCAGCGGGTCGCCGATGTCGCGGCGCGGCTGTCGTGCCACGACATCGCAAGAATCGAGGCTTGAGTCCGCGGCGAACGTCTGCCGATAATCGCGGCCCCTGCGAGCGATCGCAGTCCCTGCGAGAATGGCCATGTACGCCGGAGTCACCGAAACGCGCAGCCCACCGATCACGGTGCCGATGCTGCGGCAGTTCAAGCAGGACGGCCGCAAGATCGCGGCCCTGACCGCCTACGACGCGAGTTTCGCCAAGCTCGCCGACGAAGCCGATGTCGACGTGTTGCTGGTCGGCGATTCGCTTGGCATGGTCGTGCACGGCAAGCGCAGCACCTTGTCGGTTACCGTGGACGACGTGATCTACCACGGTCGTGCCGTGGTGCGTGGTTCCAAGCGTGCGCTGCGCATCGCCGACATGCCGTACGCAACCTATCCCGATCCGAAGACCGCGTTCAAGCATGCCGCGCGCCTGATCGGCGAGGGCGAATGCGCGATGGTCAAGCTCGAAGGCGGCGGCCACGTCATCGAGAGCATTCGATATCTGGTCGATCGCGAAGTGCCGGTGTGTGCGCATCTCGGCTTGACGCCGCAGTCGGTGCTTCGTCTTGGCGGCTACAAGGTGCAGGGCCGTGGCGACGCCGCGGCACAGGCCTTGCGTGATGCTGCGCGTGCGGTGCAGGTGGCCGGCGCGGAAATGCTGGTGCTTGAATGCGTGCCGAGTCCGCTCGCCGCCGCCATTCAGGCCGACCTCGCGATTCCGGTCATCGGCATCGGTGCCGGGCCGCATTGCGACGGCCAGATCCTGGTGTGTTACGACGTCATCGGCATCAGTTCCGGTCGGCGTCCGCGTTTCGTCAAGAATTACCTGTCGGGCCGCGACAGCGTGCTCGATGCGTTCAAGCATTACGTCGCGGAAGTGCGCGCGGGCGCTTTTCCGGCGGCGGAGCACGAATATGCCGAATGAGCTGGCAAGAGTGGCCGATGCGATGTCGCTGCGCAGTGCCGTGTCGGCCTGGCGACGTGCGGGCGACCGCGTCGGCTTCGTGCCGACCATGGGCAATCTGCACGCCGGGCATTATTCGTTGATCGCGGCGGCGCGCGCGCAGTGCGATCGTGTCGTCGCCAGCGTGTTCGTGAATCCGACCCAGTTCGGACCGAATGAGGACTTTGCGGCTTATCCACGCACGCTGGACGCCGACGCCGCGGGCCTCGCGACCGTCGGCTGCGACCTGTTGTTCGCACCCACGGCCGACGTGTTGTATCCGTTCGGCGCCGAAGCGAGCGTGCGTATCCACGTGCCGGTCGTCAGCGATGGGCTGTGCGGTGCGTTCCGACCCGGGCACTTCGATGGCGTGGCCACCGTGGTCGCCAGACTCTTCCATCTGGTGCAGTCCGATGTCGCGTTCTTCGGGCGGAAGGATTTCCAGCAGCTGCGCGTGATCGAACGCATGGTGCGCGATCTGGCGATGCCGATCGACATCGTGGGCGTCGACACGATGCGCGAACCGAACGGGTTGGCGATGAGTTCGCGCAACCAGTATCTGTCGGCCGATGAACGTGAACGCGCGGCCGAGATCCACCGCACCCTGCAAGCGATGCGCGACGCAGTCGGGCAGGGGCGGTCGTTCGCAGCGATCGAGTCGGCCGCGGTCGATCGCCTGAACCAGGCCGGATTCGGGGTCGACTATGCCGCCATCCGCCGCGCCGAAGACCTGGCCGTTCCCGCCGAAACCGAGCGCGATGGCTTGGTTGCCCTGATTGCGGCCCGCCTCGGCAAGGCGCGTCTGATCGATAACCTGTTGATTTGATGGATGATCGTTCCTGTTGTTGTAATCGAGCAACAGGGTTGTTGCGTTTTCGCATCAGGCTTGCTACATTGCATCTGCCGGAAGGTCTGATCGCTTGAAACGAGCAATCCCTTCCGACAGCAGGGCGCATTGTTAGGTAATCGTCACTCCGATTAGACCCTCTCTGGTGTTCAGAGAGGGTTTTTTTTGCCCGGAATTCAGGGGTTTGGCGTCGTGGAACAGCTGCAACCGACGGCTATACTCGGACGTTCGAGCCAAGCAGCAAGGATGATCGGATGAGCCTGAGCCAAGAGGCCGAGCGCCTGCGCCGGACCACGTTGTCGGCATTGTCGACGGATGTGGATCGCAGCCAGCGATTGCGCTTGCGTGTTGGTGCGGTCTATGCCGATTTTTCCCGCCAGTTGCTCGATGGCGCCGCACTCGACGAATTGCTTGCCTCGGCCGAGGCGGTCGGCCTGGACCGTTGGCGGCGTGCGTTGGCGACGGGCGAATCCCTGAACAACACCGAGGCGCGCCCGGCCCTGCATCACGCGGTGCGCGCGGGTGGCGACGATGTCCAGGACGGGCCAATCCGCGCGGCACAGGCCGCGGCTGCCGACGCCTGCGTGCGCGTTCAGGGCTGGGTCGAACGCCTGTTGAACGACGGCTTCGGCGACGGGCACGTGCTGCGCGACGTCGTGAATATCGGCATCGGCGGCTCGGATCTGGGGCCGCGATTGCTGGACGAGGCGATCGCCGATCCCGCGGACAGTCCGCGCCTGCATTTCGTATCCAGCGTCGACGCCCATCGTGCGGCCGACTTGATGGCGCGACTGGATCCGGCGACCACCCTGGTCGTGCTCGTGTCCAAGAGCTTCGGCACCGAGGAAACGCTGCTCAACGGCCGTCTGTTCATCGACTGGCTGCGCGCGGCGCTCGACGATGCGGCGATGCGGCGCCGCGTGTTCGCGGTCACGGCGAACGTGGAGGCGGCCGAACGTTTCGGTGTCGATGCGACGCGTTGCCTGCCGATCTGGGAGTGGGTCGGCGGGCGCTATTCCCTGTGGTCGGCGGTCGGATTTTCGTTCGCGCTGACGCATGGCATGTCGAACTTCCTGCGCCTGCTCGACGGAGCGCGGTCGATGGATCGGCACTTCTTCGCTGCGCCGCTCGCACAGAACCTGCCGGTGTTGCGTGGTTTGGTCGAACATTGGAATCGTGTCGCGCTAGACCACCGGTCGCGTTGCGTCGTGCCCTACGACGTGCGTCTGACGCACTTGCCCGCCTACCTGCAGCAACTGGAGATGGAGAGCAACGGCAAGTCGGTGCGTCGCGACGGCGAACCGGTCGAACAGCCGACCGCGCCCATCGTCTGGGGCGGCGTCGGCACCGATGCGCAGCACGCGTTCTTCCAGGCCTTGCATCAGGGCACGCAGGTGGTGCCGGTCGAATTCATCGGCGTGATCCAGCCCGCGCACGAACACGGAGCGCACCATCGCGTGCTGCTCGCGAACCTGCTGGCGCAGAGCGCGGCACTGGCGCATGGTCACGACACCCGCGACAGCGGCGACGCGCTCGCGGCACACAAGCACCATGGCGGCAATCGCCCGAGTTCGGTGATCCTGCTCGACGCGTTGACGCCGGAGTCGCTCGGCGCGCTGATCGCGATGTACGAGCACAGCGTCTTCGTCGAAGCCTGTCTCGTCGGCATCAACCCGTTCGACCAGTTCGGCGTCGAACTCGGCAAACGCATCGCGCGGCAGTTCCTGCCGGCACTGACGTCGGACGCTGCGGCTGCGGCGCTCGATCCGGTCACGCAATCGCTGATTCGCGAGATCCGCTCACGCTGAATCGTGGCGCGCGAGTGCCCAGCGCACATGCTCTCGCACCAGTTCGGACGAATGGGCCCGCTGCGACTGCAAGGCCGCGATGATCGCGGCGTTCGTGGGCGCATTGCCGAGCGCGACGGCGATGTTGCGCAGCCAGCGTTCGTGGCCGATGCGCCGGATCGGCGAGCCTTCGGTGCGCGTCAGGAACTCCGATTGGCTCCATGCGAAAGCCTCGGTCAGCGGCAGGCGATCGAGCGCGTGCCGCGGCGTGAAATCGCGTTCGCTCGTCGGTTGCGCGAACTTGTTCCAGGGACAGACGAGCTGGCAGTCGTCGCAGCCGTAGATGCGATTGCCGATCAGCGGCCTCAGGTCCACGGGAATCGGACCGTGCAATTCGATGGTCAGGTAGGAGATGCAGCGGCGCGCGTCGATGCGGTTCGGCGCCACGATGGCGCCGGTCGGGCAGGCGTCGATGCAGCGCGAGCAGGTGCCGCAGTAGTAACCGTCTTCCGGCGCGTCCTGCGGCAGCGGCAGGTCGGTGTACAACTCGCCGAGGAAGAACCAGGAACCATGTTTCGGATCGATCAGGTTGGCGTTCTTGCCGATCCAGCCGAGTCCGGCGTTGCGCGCCAGCGCCTTTTCGAGCACGGGGGCGCTGTCGACGAAGGCGCGATAACCGAACGGACCGGCCAGCGCTTCGATGCGGTCCGCGAGCTGCTGCAATCGGCTGCGCATCAGCTTGTGGTAATCGCGACCTAGGGCATACCGCGAGACGTAGGCGATGCCGGGGTCGTCGAGCGTGGCCTGCATGTCGGCCGCGTCGGCGCTCAGGTAGTCCATGCGCACCGACACCACGCTGATGGTGCCGGCCACCAGTTCCTGCGGGCGCGACCGCTTGACGCCGTGGCGGCGCATGTAGTCCATCTCGCCGTGGAAACCGTCGTCGAGCCAGCGCAGCAAATGCGCTTCGTCCTCGTCGAGCCGTGTGCCGGCGATGCCGCAGGCATTGAAGCCAAGCGTTGCGGCCTCGCGCTTGATGCGTTCGGCGAGCATCTGCGGATCGAAAGACGGGTCGGACATGGCGGAAGTATAGGCGCGGCCTCGTACAATGCCGGCATGACCGAACTCGCGAGCACTCTGTATCGTGTCGAGGCCGTGCGCCGGATCGAGGCGCAGGCGATGCGTTGTCCCGGCCACGACGCGTGGTCGTTGATGCAGCGCGCCGGTGCGGCCGCATTCGCGCGGTTGCGCGCTTGCTGGCCTGCGGCAAGGCGCATCGCCGTGGTCTGCGGCAGCGGCAACAACGGCGGCGACGGATATGTCGTTGCAACGCTGGCGCGCGCCGGAGGTTGGCAGGTCGCGCTCATCCGGATCGGCGCCGAGCCCGAGCGCGAACCGGCCGTGCAGGCGCTGGCACAGTGGCGCGAAGGCGGCGGAGTCGACGCCGATGGCCTCGCTGCGCTCGCCGAAGCCGATGTCGTCGTCGATGCCTTGTTCGGCATCGGTCTGGATCGCGCGCCCGAGGGCGCGGCATGCGAGGCCATCGATGCGATGAATCGGGCCGGCAAGCCCGTGTTCGCGCTTGATGTGCCATCGGGCCTGAATGCCGATACGGGGCAGGCGCCCGGTGCGTGCGTGCGTGCAGCGTCGACGCTGAGTTTCATCGCCTGGAAGCGCGGATCATGGACCGGCGTGGCGGCCGCGATGTGTGGCGAACGCGAACTGGCCGGATTGGACGTGCCGGAGGCGGCCTTCGCCGATGTTGCCGCCGATGGCGCATTGATGAGGTCGAGCGTGCTGAAACACGCGTTGCCGCCGCGGGTCCGTGATGCGCACAAGGGTCGCGCCGGGCATGTGCTTGTGGTCGGCGGCGATTCGGGTTTCGGTGGCGCGGCATCGATTGCGGCGTCGGCTGCGGCGCGTGCCGGTGCGGGTCTCGTCAGCGTTGCGACACGGACCGAGCATGTGCCTGCCTTGTTGGCGCGGCAGCCCGAGCTGATGGCGCGTGGCGTATCGTCGGCGAACGAACTCGATGCGCTGATCGACCGCGTCGACGTGATCGCCCTCGGTCCGGGGCTTGGGCAATCGCCGTGGAGCCTCGCGTTGGCGCAGCGTGCGTGCGCGTCGGGCAAGCCGCTCGTGCTCGATGCCGACGCACTCAACCTGCTCGCGATGCGGCGCATCGAACCGGGCGGCGAATGCCTGCTCACCCCTCACCCTGGCGAGGCCGCACGATTGCTCGGCACGACCACGGACGACATCGCGCGCGACCGTTTCGCGGCAGTGCGCGCACTCGCCGAGCAATTCGATGCCGTGGTCGTGCTGAAGGGCGCGGGCAGCCTGATCGCGGATGTCGATGGCGCCGTGCGGCTCTGTCCTTACGGCAATCCGGGCATGGCCTCGGGCGGCATGGGCGACGCATTGACCGGCGTTGTCGCGGCGCTGTGGGCGCAAGGACGGCCGTGCTTCGATGCCGCGCATGTCGGTGTGCTCGTGCATGCATTGGCGGGCGACCGCGCCGCGCGCGCCGGCGAACGCGGCCTGCTGGCGAGCGACCTGATTGCCGAGCTGCGTGCCGTGGTGAATCCATGACGACGTGCGTCGACCTGCCGGATCTGGCCGCGACCGAAGCTTTTGCGGCGCGGCTTGCGCGGGCCTTGCATCCGCCGCTGGTCATCGGCCTGGTCGGCGATCTCGGCGCCGGCAAGACCGCGTTGGCGCGTGCTCTGATTCAGACGCTGGCGCCCGGCACGCGGGTGAAAAGCCCGACCTACACCTTGATCGAGTCCTACGACATCGGCGAATGCCAGATCCATCATCTCGACCTGTACCGCCTGCGCCACCCCGACGAACTGACGGAACTGGGCCTCGCCGACCTGTGCGGGCCGCGTGCCGTGTTCCTGATCGAGTGGCCGGACAAGGGTGGCGCGGAAACGCCGGCGCTGGACCTGTCCCTGCAGCTGACGCGTGGCGAAGCCGAGCGGCGCACGCTGGATTGGGTATCGTTTTCGCCGGCCGGACAGGCCTTGATGGAACGTCTCGTCGGGTAGCGCGATCAATCGTTTCCGGGCGGCATCTGCGGCTCCGTTCAGGAAGTTCATGTAGTCGGCGGATTTGATTGAGATTTCTGCTTGAAATCCGTGCTCCGGTGGTGTTGAATCCGCGCCATGATCGCCGCGTCTCTTCGTCGTTTCGCCATTCTTGCCCTCGCATTGATCGCGGGCCGCACGCTCGCGGGCGATGTGCAGGCGGTGCGATTCTGGGATGCGGACGACCACACGCGCGTCGTGTTCGACGTCAATGGCCCGGTGAACTACAAGCTGTTCACGCTCGCGAATCCGGATCGCTTGGTGCTCGACATTGCCAAGAGCCGCGTATCGAAGTCGCTGGACGGGGCTCCGCTGGAAGGCGCGGTGAAACGCGTCCGCACCGGCCGTCAGGGCGCCGATACCTTGCGTGTCGTGCTGGACCTCGACCGCGCCATCCAGCCCAAGAGTTTTCTGCTGAAGCCGGCCGATCAGTTCGGCCATCGCCTCGTCATCGACCTGTTCGACGTCGAATCCGCGCCGCGCGTCGTCAAGCGCGAAGCGACGTTGCCGGTGGCGCAGGGCGAACGCGAAGTCATCGTCTCGATCGACGCCGGCCACGGCGGCGACGACCCGGGCGCCCTCGGCGCCAAGGGCTCGCGCGAGAAGGACATCACGCTGTCGGTGGCCAAGGCCCTGGCCGAACGCATCGATGCCGAGCCGGGCATGAAGGCGGTGCTCACGCGCGACCGCGACTTCTTCATCCCGCTGAATCGCCGCTACGAAATCGCGCGCGAACAGAAAGCCGACCTGTTCATCTCGATCCATGCCGACGCTTTCGTGAAGTCGCAGGCGCGCGGTTCGTCGGTATTCGTGCTGTCGAATCGCGGCGCGACCAGCGAAGCGGCGCGCATGCTGGCCGACCGCGAAAACTCGTCCGACCTGGTCGGCGGCGTATCGATCGACGACAAGGATGCGACGCTCGCGGCGGTGTTGCTGGATCTGTCGCAGGGCGCCACGATGCAGGCGTCGGAAGAAGTCGCGAACAACGTGCTCCGCGGGCTGGCGCGCATCGGCAACCTGCACAAGCGCGAAGTGCAGCGCGCGAATTTCGTCGTGCTGCGTTCGCCGGACGTGCCGTCGATGCTGGTCGAGACCGCCTTCATCAGCAATCCGGCCGAAGAAAAGCGCCTGAACGATCCGGCCCATCGCGAGAAGCTGGCCGATGCGCTGGTGGAGGGCGTTCGCGACTATTTCGCGACCACGCCGCCACCCGGCACGTGGTTCGCGGCGAATCCGCAGAAGGCACGCCATCACATCGTCGCGCGCGGCGAATCCCTGTCGCTGATCGCACAGCGGCACCGTGTTTCCGTGGCTTCGCTGAAACGCGAGAACGCGCTTGCCACCGATACCGTGCATGCCGGCGTGGTGCTGAAGATCCCGACCTCGATCTGAGCCGTCGCGGCTAGACTATGCGGCCCCCGTCGAGGCCGCGATGCGCATCCAAGCCCTGCCCGAACACCTGATCAATCAGATCGCCGCCGGCGAGGTCATCGAGCGGCCGTCGTCCGTGGTCAAGGAACTGGTCGAGAATGCGCTCGATGCCGGCGCCACGCGCATCGACGTCGATCTCGAAGCGGGGGGCGTCAAGCGGGTGCGGGTGCGCGACAACGGGGGCGGCATCGCCGCCGAAGAGCTGATGCTGGCGCTGACGCGTCACGCGACCAGCAAGATCGCCTCGCTCGACGACCTCGAGTCGGTGCGCAGCATGGGCTTTCGCGGCGAAGCGCTGCCGAGCATCGCGTCGGTGTCGCGTTTCTCGCTGACTTCGCGCACCGGCGATGCCGCGCATGCGCATGCGGTCGAAGTCGACAATGGCGAGATCGGCGCGCTCAAGCCGGCGCAGCACCCGGTCGGCACCACGGCCGAGATGCGCGAACTGTTCTTCAATGTGCCGGCGCGACGCAAATTCCTGCGCGCCGAACGCACCGAACTCGGTCATGTCGAGGATTGGCTGCGCGCGATCGCGCTGGCGCGGCCGGAAGTCGCGTTCACGCTGACCCACAACGGTCGCCCGCTGATGCGCGACGAAGCCGCGGCGCACGCGCCCGAATCGCGCGTCGACGCGATGCTCGGCGAAGATTTCCTCGCGCACAGCCTGCGCATCGACCATAGTGCGGCAGGCTTGCGTCTGCATGGCTACGTCGGCCTGCCGACCGCGGCGCGCGCGCAGAACGATCGCCAGTTCTTCTACGTGAACCGGCGCCTGGTGCGCGACCGCGTGATCGCGCACGCGGTGCGTCAGGCCTATGCCGACGTGTTGTTCCATGGTCGTCATCCGGCCTTCGTGCTGTTCCTCGAACTCGATCCGTTGCTCGTCGACGTGAACGCGCATCCGGCCAAGACCGAAGTGCGTTTTCGCGAACAGCGGCTGGTCCACGATTTCCTGTTCCGCAGCCTGCACGAAGCGCTGGCGCAGACACGCGCGGGGCAGGCGGCGACGATTGCCGCGCCGGTGTTTCCTTCGCCGGCGGCGATGTCGTCGATGCCGCAACAGAGCGGTCTCGGATTGCGTGTGGCCGAACCGCTGGCGGCGTATGGCAGCGTTTATGGCCGCAACGATGCAATGGCCGCGCCGGCGTCGTTCGGGCTGCCGATGCTGTCGCGTGCGGACGATGCGATCTCCGATGCGGCGGTCGAAGACGAGATTCCGCCGCTCGGTTTCGCGATCGCGCAACTGCATGGCGTCTACGTGCTGGCGCAGAACACGCATGGACTCGTGCTGGTCGACATGCACGCCGCGCATGAACGTATTACCTATGAGCGTTTGAAGGCGCAGCAGGCTTGTGGTGACATCGCGTCGCAACAGTTGCTGGTGCCGACACAGGTGACGGTGACGCGCCGTGAAGCCGATGCCGCCGAGGATCATCAGTCCGCGTTCCTCAAGCTCGGCATCGAACTCGCGCGCAGCGGCGAAACCTCGGTGCTGATCAAGCGCATTCCGGTGCTGCTGGACGGCGCGGATGTCGAACGCCTGGTGCGCGACGTGCTCGCCGAGTTCGTGCAACACGATAGTTCGCGTCGCCTCGAAGAGACCGCGAACGAACTTCTGTCCACCTTGGCCTGTCATGCCTCGGTGCGCGCGAACCGGCGCCTGACGGTGCCGGAGATGAACGCGCTGTTGCGGCAGATGGAAGCGACCGAACGATCCGGACAGTGCAATCATGGTCGGCCGACCTGGGTGCAGTGGACGATGCAGGACCTGGACCGCGTCTTTCAGCGCGGACGATGAAACGATGACGACGAGGAACGACGATGCGCCGAATCCTGTGGACCACCCGCTTGCTGGCGACGGCCGCGCTTGCGGCCTGTGCGCCGACCGCGCAGCGCGAGGCCGCTGACGTGGCGACGATCGAGACTGCCGCAGCAGCTGCGCCCGCGTTCGATCATGCCGCCGATGTCGAGGCCTGGCGCACGGCGCGACTGGCCCGGCTGCAGAAGCCCGATGGCTGGCTGAGCCTGATCGGCCTGCACTGGCTGATCGAAGGCGAGCAGACGCTCGGCCATGCGGCCGGCAACGACATCGAACTCGCGGCCGGGCCGGATCGCCTCGGCAGCATCCGCCTGCACGCGGGCGAAGTGCTGTTCGCGGCGGCCGATGGCGGACCGCAGGTGCTGGTCGGCAACAGCACCGGCGAACGCAGCGAAGACGGTCGCATCTGGCATGTGCTCGCGGCCGACGCCAGCGGCAGCCCATCCATCGTCGGCGTGGATACGGTCAGCTTTCTCGTGATCAAGCGTGGCGACAAGTTCGCGCTGCGCGTGCGCGACAGCGAAGCGAAGACGCTGAAGCAATTCGCGGGCATCGAGCACTTCCCGGTCGACGAGTCCTGGCGCATCGTCGCCGACTGGACGCCGCACGAGACACCGCAAAGCTTCGGCATCCAGACCGTGATCGGCACCATCGAAGAGATGCCGAACCCGGGCTACGGCACGTTCACGCGGGAGGGTCGCGAATACCGCATCTATCCGGTGGTCGAGGAAGGCTCGGAGGACCTCTTCATCATCTTCGCCGACCGCACCTCCGGCAAGGAAACCTATGGGCCCGGCCGTTTCGTCTACGCACCCTGGCCGAAGGAAGGCAAACTCGTCATCGACTTCAACAAGGCCTACAACCCGCCCTGCGCACTCAATCCGTTCTCGACCTGCCCCCTGCCGCCGCCGGAAAACCGCCTCGACCTGCGTGTCATCGCGGGCGAGAAGAAGTACGACGGGCCGCATTGAGGGTCATCGAGACGATGTCGATGTGAAATCTCCGGATGCGTTCAGGACGGTGTCTTGGGCGTGCTCGGTGCCGCCCGGCTTGCGATCAGATCCGAGACTGGTGAGTTCGTACAACATGCAATCTCGCTCAATGCACACGTACTGGATTGGTTCACCCCATGAATCCAGAATCCGGTCGGGAGTGGTGTATGGCATTGAGTCGGGATTGACGCTCGGCTGAAGCAGATCATTCAGTGCGATTGGGCCACGGCCGTGATCGAGTTGGAACACTTCGATCACACCGGACAGGCTGGCAAGGCGGACCTTTACGGGACTGGGCAATCTGTCGCGGATTGGTGCGTTCATCCAGCGCTGGATTTGAAGACCAAGACCAATCAGCACCATCCCAAGAAGCCCGATCACGTTGATGCGGTGGCGCAGGGTCATCGTCGGGACAAATGGGTCAGCTCGCAGCCATCGCATCCACGACTTCGGCCAGCGAGGCGCGGTCGGGTGCGTGGAGGAGGCGGGCGGCCTTGTTCTTGAGGGTTTTGCGCGAGAGGGTGGTGATGGTGTCGCGGACGTCGGCGAGGGCGCTCGGGTGCATCGAGAATTCGGTGAGACCGAGCGCGATCAGCAGCGGCGTGTAGCGCGGGTCGCCGGCGATTTCGCCGCAGACGCTGATCGGTCGCTTGGCCTGGCGCGCGTTGTCGAGCACCAGATAGAGCAGGCGCAGGAAGGCCGGATGCAGCGGGTCGTAGTTGGCCGACACCGCGGCATTGTTGCGGTCGGCGGCGAGCACGTATTGCGCGAGATCGTTGCTGCCGACGGCGAGGAAGTCGGCGTGCCGCGCGATGTCGGCGCTGACCAGGGCGGCGGCCGGCACCTCGATCATCGCGCCGAGCGGAATCTCGTCGGCGACCGGATGGCGCGAACGACGCACTTCGTCGGTGCAGAGTTCGATCAGTTCGCGCGCCTCGCGCACTTCCTCGACCGAGGACACCATCGGCAGCAGGATGCGCATCGGTCCGTAGGCCGATGCACGCAACATGGCGCGCAATTGCGCCGCGAAGATGTCGCGACGCGCGAGCGAATAGCGGATGCCGCGCAGGCCGAGCGCCGGATTTTCCTCGGTGCCGATGTCGAGCGGCCCGCCGATGGCCTTGTCGGCGCCGAGATCGAGGGTGCGCAACGTCACCGGGCGCCCGGCCATCGCGACGATGCCGTCGCGGTAGGCGCGGAACTGTTCGTCTTCGCTCGGCAGTTCGCGCCGCTTCATGAACAGGAATTCGGTGCGGAACAGGCCGACGCCGTCGGCACCGGAACGCCTGGCCGCCGCGATCACGTCGGCGTTCTCGGCATTCACGTGCAGCTTGATCGACACGCCGTCGCGCGTGCGTGCGTCGGTCACCTTCACGCGCGCACGCTGCTTGCGCAGCTTCTCGGCTTCCTTCTGCTGCGTGCGGAAGCGCGACAGATCGATGTTGTCCGGGCGCACGATGATGCGGCCATGGTCGGCATCGAGCAGGACGGTGTCGCCTTCGTGCACCACCGCGAGAGCGTGCTTCACGCCGCAGGCGAACGGCAGGCGCAGGCCGCGCGCGAGAATGGCGGTGTGCGAATACGGACTGCTGGCGGTGCAGATCAGGCCGCGCAGGCCGGTCTCGGCGAGTTGCGCGAGTTCCGCAGGCGGCACCGTGTCGCAGACCAGGATCTGTCCCTCGGCCGACGGCTTGCGCTCGGGCTCGGCGCCGCCGCGCGCGAGTGCGGCGTAGACGCGCGACACGACGTGGTCGAGGTCGTCGCGACGCGCGCGCAGGTAGGGATCGTCGATGGCGTCGAAGGCTTCGGCGAGCAGGTCGCGCTGGCGCTTCAGCGCCGCGGTCGCGCGCAGTTGCTCCTTGCGGATCAGGACGACGACCGCGTCGGTGAATTCGGGGTCGTCGAGGATCAACGCATGCGCGTCGATGATTTCGGAGAGGTCGCGCGCCAACGCGCCGCTGACCTTGTCGCTGAGGTTGGCGAGTTCGGCGCGCGCCGTCTTCAGCGCGCCTTCGAAGCGCTTGACCTCGTTCGGAATGCCGGAGGCGAGCAGCGGCTCGGTTTCGACGTCGATCTTGGTGGAATAGACGACGCGCGCGGTCCCGAGCGCCAGGCCCTTGGCGGCGATCTGGCCTTCGAGTTCGCTGCGCGCAGTCGTCATTCGCCCTCGTCGAACTTGCGGTTGAACAGATCCACCACGGCGGACATCGCCGCGGTTTCGTCGTCGCCGTCGACACGCAGCCTGATCAGGGTGCCGATGCCGGCCGCCAGCAGCATCAGGCCCATGATGCTCTTGGCGTTGATCTCGCGACCACGGCAACTGATCATCACGGTCGAACGGAATCCGGAAACGAGTTGAACCAGCTTCGCCGACGCGCGTGCGTGCAGGCCGAGCTTGTTGCTGATGACGATGTCCTGCTCAAGCATGGTCGACGATCACTCCATTGCGTGCGCCGGCGGTCGCGGTATTGACCAGTTCGTCCAGCGATTGTTCCGGGTAGTTCATCACGCGCAGCAGCATCGGCAGGCTGGCGCCGGCGACGCGGCGCACGCGCCCGCCGAGGTTGGCGAGCTTGGCCGCGACATTGCTCGGCGTGGCGCCGTAGACATCGGTCAACACCAGCACGCCGGCACCCTGCTCGAGTTCGCGCAACGCGGCGGACGCGCGGATCAGCACCTGTTCCGGCGGTTCGCCGAAGCCGGCCTCGATCGCCGCGGTCTTCAGCGGCAAGGGCCCGACGATGCCGCGCGCCGCGCCGAGCATGCCCGGGCCGACGCCGCTGTGGGTGAGGAGCAATACGCCGACGCTCATTCGAGTTCCCGGTGGAAGGTCATGACGTGTTCGCGGGTTTCGCGGAAGGCTTCGGCCAGACGTTCGACGATGTAGACCGAACGATGGCGGCCGCCGGTGCAGCCGATGCCCACCGTGATGTAGCTGCGCTGGTCGGCTTCGAAGCGCGGCAGCCAGGTTGCGAGCAGGGCCCGGATCTGTTCGATGTAGTGCGCCACTTCCGGAAACTTCGCGAAGTAGTCGCGGATCGCGGCATCGCGGCCGGAGAGCGGGCGCAGCGTCGCTTCCCAGTGCGGATTCGGCAGGCAGCGCGCATCGAACACGAAGTCGGCGTCGCTCGGCACGCCGCGCTTGTACGCGAACGATTCGAACAGCAGCGACAGGCCCGCGCCCTGCGTGCCGAATTCGGTGGCGATGACGCGGCGCAATTGATGCACATTCAGATCGGAAGAATCGATCACCTTGTCGGCGATCGCGACCAGCGGCCGCAGCAGCTTGCGTTCGAGCACGATGGCGTCGTTGAGCGCCAGACCGTCGTGCGTCAGCGGATGGCGGCGGCGCGTGTCGGAGAAGCGCTTCAGCAGCACCTCGTCACGCGTGTCGAGGAACACCATCTGGTAGGCCAGACCGAGATGGGCGATGCGGGCGAGGATGGCCGGCAGCTTCTGCAGATCGTCCTGGCGATTGCGCACATCGACGCCGACGGCGAGGCGCGGATAGTGGCCCTGCGCGCGCACCGCATCGACGAAGGCCGGCAGCAGCGCGGTCGGCAGGTTGTCGACGCAGTAGTAGTCGAGGTCTTCGAGGGTGCGCAGCGCTACCGTCTTGCCGGCGCCGGAGAGGCCGCTGACGATGATCAGACGCTCGCTCGGTTGCCCCGGCGTACGCGGCGGCGGCGGCGGCGTGAAGTGCAGGGGCTGGTCTACCATGGCGAGAGTCGACGCATCTGGTGGGCCTGGCGATCGATGAAGGTTTGCGCGGGGTCGATGCCCTTGCTCTTGAGCAGGAAGGTGCGTGTCGCCGCTTCCACGAGCACCGCGAGGTTGCGGCCGGCCGCGACCGGCAGGGTGATCTGCGGCACTTCGACATCAAGCACGTTGCGCGTGGTCGTCACGCCTTGCAGTCGCGCCATGCCGTCGTTCTGGTGGATGTCCTCGAGCTTGCCGAGATGCACGACGAGGCGCAGGTACTTGTTGCGCTTGATCGAGGTGTCGCCGAACATCTGGCGCACGTTGAGGATGCCGAGACCACGCACCTCGAGCAGGTCCTGCAGCATCTCGGGACAGGTGCCGTCGATCACGTCCGGCGCGATCAGGGTGAATTCCGGCGCGTCGTCGGCGATCAGGCGATGTCCGCGCGTGACCAGTTCCAGCGCCAGTTCGCTCTTGCCGGAACCGGCGTCGCCGGTGATCAGCACGCCGATCGAATAGACCTCCATGAACACGCCGTGCAGCGAGGTGTTGCGCGCCAACGCGCGCGACAGGTGGTACTGCATGTAGGTCAGCACTTCATGGCCGCGTTTGGCGCTGACCCAGATCGGCGTCTGCGTTTCTTCCGCCGCTTCGCGCAGGTCGGCCGGCACCGCCTGGTCGCGGGTGACGACGATCGCGGTCGGCTTGTAGTTCATGATCTTCTGCACCGTGTCCCAGCGCTGGCGGGAATCGAGCGCGTCGAGGTATTTCAGTTCGTCGATGCCGACGATCTGCACCTTGTTCGGGTAGATGATGTTGAGGTAGCCGACGAGCGACGGGCGTCGTTGCAGGTTTTCGCCGGGTTCGACGATGCGGTGTTCGCCGCGCTGCCCGGCCGACCAGCGCAGTTTCATGCGGTCGGCGACCTGGTCGAACAGTTCGCGGGCGGTGATGGTGCGGATCATGCCGCGGCTCCGGTCAACGAGTCGCTGAGGATGGCGATGACGCGGTCCGGCGCGCGCGCATTGCGCAGCAGGTCGCGCATCGCGGCGTCGCCGAAACATTCGGCGATTTCGGCGAGGATGGCGAGATGCTCGCCGGTGGCGTGCGCCGGCACGAGCAGGGCGAAGAACAGGTCGACGGGGGCGCCGTCCGGCGCGTCGAAATCGACGCCGCGGCGCGTGGCGACGAAGGCGGCACGCGGCTTGTCGAG
>JBGASK010000129.1:0-8225 GCA_044229785.1 Ahniellaceae bacterium | reverse complement strand
GGAACGCGCCGGCAGCGAGCATCGGCGGCGACCGCTGACGCTGGCGCTGTGTGATGGCACCGACGTCCGGCAACGCCTGTTCGCGCAGCGTGCCGGCGCCGATGCGGTCCTCGAGGGCGCGGATGCATTGCGCGCGGTCGATGGCCTGATGGGCCTGTTCCTGCGCCAGAGTCGTGACGATGCACGTGTGCTGATCATCGATGACGACGCGGCTATGGCGATGTTCTGTGCCAACGTGTTGTCCCACAAGGGCATCGGTTCGCAGATCGTGCACACGGCGCGCGAAGGACTCGAAGCCATCGGTGCGTTTCGGCCCGATCTGGTCCTGCTCGATCTGTACCTGCCCGACATGAACGGCATCGAGGTCGCGCAGTTGATCCGCGAACGTCCGGACATGGCCCTGACACCGATCGTGTTCATGTCCGGCGAAGAGGACATCGACAAGCGCTTCGACGCCATCCGCATGGGTGGCGACGATTTCCTGGCCAAGCCGATGAAGCCTCGGCACCTGCTCGCGTCGGTGACCAGCCGCATGGGACGGGCGCGGAAGATTGCGGCGGCCGGGATCGCCGGCGAGGGCGTCGCCGATGCGCGCAGCGGCCGGATCGACCGCGCCACCCTCGTGCACGACATCGAACGCGCGCGTCGCGGCGAACTCGGCGAATGCGTCGGGCTGATCATGCTCAGCGTCGACGATGTGCCGGCGCTCGCGAAACGCCTGGGTTTCGTGCGCACCGGCGATCTCGCGCAGCAGATCGGGACGACGATCGCGAGCGAACCAGCGCTGAAGTCGGGCGTCTGCGCGCTCGGCGACTTCAGTTTCCTGTCGCTGCTGCCGGTCTCGAGCGAGGGCGCGCTGCGCATCGCCGCCGAGAACCTGCGTGCGCGCCTGTCCGGGCGTGGCTGGTTGTCGGCGGACGCGTCGGTGCGTGTCAGTTTCTCGTTGGGCGGCGCACGCGCCGACGAACCCGGCACCAGCGTCGACGATCTGCTCGCTGGGGTCAGCGATGCCGTGCATGCGGCGCACGAGCAGGGCGGCGGTCGCAGCGAATGGGCCACGCGCAGTCGCGACGACGCCCAGGTGACACCGGACGTGCGGCTTGCCCACGCCATCCTGCGGCGACCGTTGATCGCCGACACCACCGAATTCAGATTTCGCGCGCTGGTGCCCTTGCGCGGGCAGCTCACGAGCCAGTTCCTCGTCGACTTCGCCCTGGTCGCGCCGCGGGCATCGCAGGCCGTTCGCATCGGACGCGACACCTTCCTGCCGATCGCGACGTCGCTCAACGTCATGCGCGGCGTCGATCGCTGGCAGGTGCATGCGCTCGCGCAGCGCGCCCGACGCGAATCAGCCGTGATGCCGGAACTGCGTTTCCTGTTGCCGATGAGCGTCGAGACCCTGTTCGATCCCGCGTTCCCGCAGTGGCTGGGTGCGGACCTGCATGGCCTGCAATGCGAGGCCGACGCGCTGGTGCTGGTCTTCGACGTGACGCAGCTGGTCGACGATGTGCCGCGTGCAAGCCGTGCCCTGGAAGCGATCCAGACGACCGGGGTGCGCCTGTGCCTGTCCGGCTTCTCCGATGTCGGTCGCGACCAGCAGCGCCTGTGTCGTCTGTCGAGCATCTACGCGAACCTGATCGACTGGTCGGCACCGTCGAAGGACTGGCGTGAATCGCGCATGCGCCTGGTGGCGGAATCGCTGAAACACGGCAAGCTCGTCGTGATGCGGGGGATCGACGACCCCTCGCCATTGGGCGAGTTGTTCCGCGACGGCGTGCACTATGTCGTGGGCGATGCACTCGGTACCTGGGCACCGATGCCGGCTGCGTCGGCGGCACCCTTGGCGGTCTGATCCGGATCTTGCCGGAGCCTGCTTTCGGGCTAGACTCGGAACGTTGTTGATCCTGCTGTCGCTGTGCGTTCGTCTGTCGTCTGATGGGGAGAAGCATGCGTCCGACCGATATCCGCAATCCCGACTATTTCCACAAGGTGGTCGATTGCCAGTGGGCCTGTCCGGCGCACACGCCGGTGCCCGAATACATCCGCCTGATCGCCGCCGGCAAACACGATGCCGCCTACATGGTGAACTGGTGGTCGAATGTCTTCCCCGGCATCCTCGGTCGCACCTGCGACCGCCCCTGCGAACCGGCCTGTCGGCGCGGCCGTGTCGAAGAGGGCAATGGCGAGAAACCCGAACCGGTCGCGATCTGTCGACTCAAGCGCGTCGCCGCCGACCACAAGGGCGAGATCGCCGCGAAGATGCCGACGCCCAAGCCGCGCAACGGCAAACGCGTCGCCTGTGTCGGTGCCGGCCCGGCCTCGATGACGGTGGCGCGTGATCTCGCGCTTGAAGGTTATGCCGTCACCGTGTTCGACGCCGACCCCAAGGCCGGCGGCTTCATGCGGACCCAGGTGCCGCGCTTCCGCCTGCCGGAATCGGTGATCGACGAGGAATGCGGTTTCATCACTGCACTCGGCGTCGAGTTCCGCGGCGGCACGCGCATCGAATCGCTGAAAGGCCTGATCGGACAGGGTTGGGACGCCATCTTCGTGGGTTCCGGTGCACCGCGCGGCCGTGATCTCGATTTGCCCGGCCGCAAGGAAGCCGCCGCCAACATCCATCTCGGCATCGACTGGCTGGCCTCGGTGTCGTTCCAGCACATCGAGAAGATCGGCCGGCGCGTGATCGTGCTCGGCGGCGGCAACACCGCGATGGATTGCTGCCGGTCGGCGAAACGTCTCGGCGGCGAGGACGTGAAGGTCATCGTCCGTTCGGGCTACGACGAGATGAAGGCCTCGCCATGGGAGAAGGAGGACGCCCAGCACGAAGGCATTCCGTTCCTGAACTTCCATGTGCCGAAGACCTTCGAACACGACAACGGCAAGCTCGTCGCGATGACCTTCGAGCTGGTCCGTGCCGAGTTCGATGCCAAGGGCCGGCGCACTCTGGTGCCGACCGGTGAATCCGACGTGCGCGTCGAATGCGACGACGTGCTGATCGCGGTCGGGCAGGAGAATTCCTTCCCGTGGATCGAGCGCGACATCGGCCTCGAGTTCGACCAGTGGGGACTGCCGGTGCTCGACAAAGCCTCGCTGCAGTCGACGATCAAACACGTCTTCTTCGGCGGCGATGCCGCGTTCGGTCCGAAAAACATCATCTGGGCGGTCGCGCACGGCCACGAGGCGGCGGTCTCGATCGACAAGTTCCTCAACGGCGAGGACGTCAACGAACGTCCGCCGCCGATGGTGAACCTGACCTCGCAGAAGATGGGCATCCACGAGTGGAGCTACGACAACGAGATCACCCGCGACGAACGCTACGTCGTGCCTTGGGCACCGAAGGAATTGACGCTGACCAGCATCAAGGTCGAAGTCGAACTCGGCTTCGACGAGAAAACGGCGTGCAAGGAAGCCGCGCGCTGCCTCAATTGCGACGTGCAGACCGTCTTCATCAAGGACGCCTGCATCGAATGTGATGCCTGCGTCGACATCTGTCCGATGGACAGCATCAGCTTCACTTTCAATGCCGACGAAGCCGATCTGCGCAAACGCCTGACTGCGCCGGCCCTGAATCTGACGCAGGACCTGTACGTGTCTGAGAACGTGAAGACGGGGCGGGTGATGGTCAAGGACGAAGACGTGTGCCTGCATTGCGGACTGTGCGCCGAACGCTGCCCGACCGGTGCTTGGGACATGCAGAAGTTCCTGTTGCAGACGACCAAGGCCGGTGACGGTTGCCGGAGCAAGTCCAAGCTCGGAGCCGCGGCATGAACGCGCAACTGAAGCCTCAATCGCTCACCGCGACCAACGACTTCGTCGTCAAGTTCGCGAACGTCAACGGCTCGGGTTCGGCCTCGGCGAACGAGTTGTTCGCGAAGGCCATCCTGCGCATGGGCGTGCCGGTGAGTCCGCGCAACATCTTCCCGTCGAACATCCAGGGTCTGCCGACCTGGTACGAAATCCGCGTCACCGAAGCCGGCTGGCTGGGTCGGCGCGGCGGCGTTGACCTGATGGTCGCGATGAATCCGCAGACCTGGAACGGCGACCTCAAGGAGATCGAACCCGGCGGCTACCTGTTCTACGACAGCAGCAAGCCGCTGCCAGCATCGCGCTTCCGAAACGACATCACCGTCATCGGCATGCCGCTGACCGAGATCTGCAACGCCACCTATTCGGACGCCCGCCAGCGCCAGCTGTTCAAGAACATCCTCTACGTCGGTGCGCTGTCGGTGATGCTGGACATCGAGCCGGGTGTCATCGAGCAGTTGTTCACCGAGCAGTACAAGGGCAAGGAAAAGCTGCTCGACTCGAACGTGAAGGCGCTGCACCTCGGGCGCGACTACGCCACGAAACACATCGGCCGCATCGGGCTCACGGTGCAACGCGCCAACAATGTCGGCGACCGCATCTTCGTCGACGGCAATTCGGCTGCCGCACTCGGTTGCGTCTATGGCGGCGCGACGGTCTGCGCCTGGTATCCGATCACGCCGTCGAGTTCGCTGGCCGAGGCCTTCCAGTCGTATTGCCAGAAGCTTCGCGTCGATCCGGAGACCGGCAAGAACCGCTACGCCATCGTCCAGGCCGAGGACGAGATCGCCTCGGTCGGCATGGTGGTCGGTGCCGGGTGGAATGGCGCGCGTGCGTTCACGACGACGTCGGGCCCGGGCGTGTCGCTGATGACCGAGTTCCTCGGCCTCGCGTATTTCGCCGAGATTCCGATCACGCTGATCAACGTGCAGCGTGGCGGTCCGTCCACCGGCATGCCGACGCGCACGCAGCAGGCCGACCTGCTGTCCTGCGCCTACGCTTCGCACGGCGACACCAAACACATCCTGCTGTTCCCGGAAGATCCGAAGGAATGTTTCGACCATTCCGCCGCAGCGCTCGATCTGGCTGATCGCTTGCAAACGCCGGTGTTCGTCATGACCGATCTCGACATCGGCATGAACCAGCGCCTGTGTGCGCCGTTCGAATGGAACGATGTCCGCGAATACGACCGCGGCAAGGTGATGACGGCGGAAGAGCTCGATGCCGGGAAGGATTTTGGCCGCTACCTCGATGTCGATGGTGATGGCATTCCGTTCCGCACCTATCCGGGCACGCATCCGACCAAGGGCGGCTTCTTCACCCGCGGCACCACGCGCAATGCCTATGCGCAATATTCGGAGACCGGTCCGGACTACATCTACAACGTGCAGCGCCTGCTGAAGAAGCTCGACACCGCGAAGGCGCTGGTGCCGCAGCCGGTGATCCGCGAAGCCGCCGAAGCCACGCGTTTCGGCGTGATCCATTTCGGTTCGACCAGCCCGGCCATGCATGAGGCGCTGGAGGCGCTGGAGGCCATGGGCCTGCATGTGGATGCGATGCGCCTGCGCGCCTTTCCGTTCCCCGACAGCGTGCGCGACTTCATCCATGCGCACGATCAGGTCTTCGTCGTCGAACAGAACCGCGACGCGCAATTGCGCGGCATGCTCGTCAACGAACTCGAGATCGCGCCGGCGCGCCTGCCGAAGATCCTGCACTACGACGGTACGCCGATCACCGCCCGCTTCATCACCGCCGCGATCGCCGAACAGATGCGCAAAGGGAGCTGACATGACCTATCTCGCCAAGCCCAAGCTGCATCATCCGAGCCTCGCGCAGAACAAGGTCTGCTACACGCGCCGCGACTACGAAGGGCGGGTGTCGACCTTGTGTGCCGGCTGCGGCCACGACTCGATCTCCGCGGCCATCATCCAGGCCTGCTGGGAGATGGACGTCGAGCCGCATCGTGTCGCGAAGCTGTCGGGCATCGGCTGTTCCTCGAAGACGCCGGACTATTTCCTCGGCAATTCGCACGGTTTCAACACCGTGCACGGACGCATGCCCTCGGTGCTGACCGGCGCCAATCTCGCGAACCGCTCGCTGCTTTATCTCGGCGTCTCCGGCGACGGCGACTCCGCCTCGATCGGCATCGGCCAGTTCGCACACGTGATGCGGCGCGGCGTGAACATGGTCTACATCCTCGAAAACAACGGTGTGTACGGCCTGACCAAGGGCCAATTCTCGGCGACGGCGGACCAGGGTTCGAAGTCGAAGAAGGGTGTCGTCAATTCGGATACGCCGATCGATACCATCAGTCTGGCGCTGCAGATGGGCGCCACCTTCGTCGCGCGCGGATTTTCCGGCGACAAGAAACAGCTGGTGCCGATCATCAAGGCCGCGATCGCGCACAAGGGCGCGGCCTTCATCGACATCGTCAGCCCCTGCGTGGCCTTCAACAACCATCCGGGCAGCACCAAGAGTTACGACTACGTGCGCGAGCACAACGAAGCGGTGAACCGCATCGATTTCATCCCGACCAAGGAAGAGATCGTCGTCGACTACGCGGAAGGGCAGGTCATCGAAGTCGAACAACACGACGGCACCGTGCTGCTGCTGCGCAAGCTGCACCGCGACTACGACCCGCACAACAAGATCGCGGCGATGAACTACATCACCAAGCACCAGGCCGAAGGCGAAGTCGTCACCGGCCTGCTCTACGTCGACAGCGACGCCCACGACCTGCACGAACACCTCAACACCATCAACGTGCCCCTCAACACCCTCACCGCAAAGCAACTCAACCCCGGCAAGGCCGCGCTGGACAAGATCAATCAGCGGTTGAGGTGAATCTTGGCACCATGATCATCATGCGCATTGTGGAACTTGCGGAGTGAAAGCAGTACACCTCGCTGCCGGCGTTTTCTTTGTTCTTGCCCTCTTGTGTTACGAGATGGCGTCGAAGCCGGGTGCCATCGGGTTCGGGTTGATGGGAATCTTGTTTGAGGTCACGGGCTGGTGGTCGATTTCGAGGCCATCGCGTGTCGACGTGCATGACATGCCTTCGGAACAAACCTCCACTTCAAGGGATTCGGACTCTTCTGAGCAGTACCGTAGGCTGGGTAGAGCGCAGCGAAACCCAGCATCGGCTACTCGAACCGCAAGTTCATGATGTCCTGCGAAGCGCCCCAGTCGATGTCATAGCGACCCGCTTCGACGAATCGATGAAAACTCGAATGCGGCCAGTCACGCACCCGCGACACCCATCCGTGTTTGACCGGATTGAAATGGATGTAGTCGAAATGCCGGTGCAGATCCGCCTCATCGCGGATCAAATGCTCCCAATACCGACGTTGCCACAGCCCACGCTCCGACTTCATTCGGCGACTCTCCGAAATCCTTTCGTCCGCCGGAATCTCCCGTGAAAAACGAGACTTGATCAAACGCCAACGGGTCGCGTAGTCCGTGTCGCCCTCGGGAAGCTGCCAAACGCAATGCAGATGATCCGGCAGCACGACGATGGCGGACAGTTCGAAACGGTGACTTGTGCGCACCGCCCGAAAGGCTTCGCGCAAGACATCGACATGACGTACGAGCAAATCGTTTCCGTGCCGTTGGGCAGCGTTGACGGTAAAGAAGTAGGTGCCGCCCGGGGCGAAGGTTCTGCGATAGGTTCGCATGGGTCGAGGGTAAGGCATTTGCTGGGTTTCGCTGCGCTCTACCCAGCCTACGTTTTCGAGGCGCCGAGCTCATGCGTTTGCGTCGCGCTGCTTCCCCGCCGTCTTCCCGAACCATCGCTTCGCGGCGCGGCTGAGGCTGCTGGCGTCGTGGTAGCCGAGGTGTTGGGCGGCGGCTTCGAGGGTGAGGCCTTGGGCGAGCAGGGCTTCGAGGGCGTGTTTGCGGGCGCTGTCGACGAGGTGCGTCCAGCTCTGGCCTTCGTGCTGCAACTGCCGCTGCAGCGCGCGCACGCTCATGCCGAGCGCTTGGGCGAGGTCGGGGATGCGCATGCGCCCGGCGGGTTGCGCGGGCAGCCACTGTTGCGCGAACGCGGTGACGTGGCCGGGTTGCGGCAGGCCTTCGAGCTGGCGGTCGAGCAGGTCGCGGTGCATGCGATGCAATTCGGCATCGGCCTGCGGCAGTCGCCGCGCCATGTCGGCGGCGGCGAAACGCAGCGCGTTCGACGGGGCGTTGAATTGCACCGCGCAGCCGAACAGCCGCCGATACGCCGCTGCATCGCCCAGCGGCGCATGCCGAAACGTCGCCGCGACCGGCGCCAGCGGCCGCTCCGCCAGCCAGCGCGCCATCACGTACATGCCGCCGACGATGGCCTCGACCTGCTGCGGGAATTGCTGCACGCGCATCAGCTCGGCGCTGTAGTGGATCGTGATGTCGCCATTCGCCTCCGTCTCGGCGCGCATCACCCC
>JBGASK010000128.1:0-8936 GCA_044229785.1 Ahniellaceae bacterium | reverse complement strand
GGCATATTGAGCTTGATAACGAATCGCAGCGACGGCTGAAATCAAAAGGCCAAGAGGCAAGCCAGCCAGCAGGCTTGCCAAAGCAACGTTGCCAATGATCTTCTCTGGACGCGCCGAGAATGTGTCCATGACCTCTAACTCTAATTCTCCGACGGAATCGTCGGGCTAATGGCGGCAGTCTCGGTGGCGTGCATGGATCGGGTCAAGAAATTTCTTAGGTGGAATCCCGACTTGCGCTGAGGACGGCACGAGAGATCGGCGCGAGGATGAGGGCATGTCCGACTGTGGAGTAGGGATATGTCTTATCACGACCGTGGCGTCGGGATAACGGGTGGCGACGCGACGCGCGGGGCGCAAGGCCATGGGGCGGCGCCGCGGTTGATGGATCGGGTGCGGGCGCGGATTCGGGTGAAGCATTACAGCCTGAAGACCGAGGCGGCGTATTGCGGATGGATCCGGCGTTTCATTCTGGCGAACGGAAAACGCCATCCGCGCGACATGGGCGGTGCGGAGGTCGAGGCTTTTCTCACGGGGCTCGCGGTGGAGGGCGATGTTGCCGCGTCGACGCAGAATCAGGCGTTGGCGGCCTTGCTGTTCCTGTATCGCGAAGTGCTCTGCATGGAACTGCCCTGGATGGACACCGTGGTGCGTGCGAAACGGCCGGCGCGCTTGCCGGTCGTGCTCTCGGTCGGAGAAGTCCGGCGCGTGCTCGACGCGGTGGAACCGGCCTATGCGCCCATGATCCGCCTGCTCTATGGCACCGGCATGCGCGTGAGCGAGTGCGTGCGCCTGCGCGCGAGGGACATCGACTTCGAGCGCGGCCACATCCTGGTGCGCGACGGCAAGGGCGCGAAGGACCGGGTGACGATGTTGCCGCAGCAAGTGCGCGAGGCGCTGCGTGACGCCATGGCGCGCGCGCTGGCGCTGCATGAAGCCGACGTTCGCGATGGCTTCGGTGCGGTATTCCTGCCCCATGCCCTGGCGCGCAAGTATCCGAACGCGGCGCGGGAGCCGGGATGGCAATACCTGTTTCCGGCGGCCTCGCGCAGCATCGATCCGCGTCTGGGCATCGAACGCCGTCATCACCTCCATCCGGACCTGTTGCAACGCGCGTTCAAGCGCGCATCGCGGCGTGCAGGGGTCGATCGCGGCGCGAGCTGCCACACGCTGCGTCATTGCTTCGCGACGCACCTGCTCGAATCCGGCGCCGACATTCGCACGGTGCAGGAATTGCTCGGGCACGCCGATGTCGCCACGACCCAGATCTACACCCACGTCCTCAACCGCGGCCCGGTCGGACTGCAGAGCCCGCTGGACCGGGTCTGAACCGGAGGCCTCAGGGCGCGATCAGGTAGCAGGCTGCGTGGGCGGGCAGTTGCAGCGTGTTGGCGTCGAGGGTCGCGGCGGTGAAAGGCGAATCGGCGAGCGCGACCGACCGGTTCGAGGGCAATGCGAAGGATTGCGCTTCGGCGCCGAGGTTGAAGACGCAGAGCAGGGTCTGGTCGGCATGGGTGCGGGTGAAGGCGAGCACCGGTTCGGCAGTGTCGAGGAAGCGGATGTCGCCGTCGATCAGCGCGGGTTGTCGTGCGCGCCAGCGCAGGAAGCGGCGGTACTGGTTCAAGGTCGAGGCGGGATCGGCGGCCTGCGCGGCGACATTGCGCGCGACATGCGTGTCGGCCACCGGCAGCCACGGCGTGCCGCTGGTGAAACCGGCATGTGTCGCGGCTTGCCACGGCATCGGCGTGCGGCAGCCGTCGCGGCCCTTGAAGGTCGGCCAGAACGACAGGCCGTACGGGTCCTGCAGCAGTTCGAACGGCACCTCGGCTTCGGGCAGGCCCAGTTCCTCGCCCTGGTAGACGCACACCGAACCGCGCAACGAGGCCGCCAGCGCGCACAACATCGGCGCCAGCTGCGGCGACGGCTGCGCGCCGCCCCAGCGCGTCGCCACGCGGCGCACGTCGTGGTTGCTGATGGCCCAGCACGGCCAGCCTTCGGTCATGCGCGCTTCCGCCGTCGCCACCGTGTCGCGGATGTGGCCTGCGCTGAAATCGTCGGTCAGCAGTTCGAAGCTGTAGCCCATGTGCAGGCGTCGGCCCGAGGTGTATTCGGCCATCGTCGCGAGCGAATCCTCGGACGAAATCTCGCCCAGCGCCGCCGCGTCCGGATACGCGTCGAGCAGGGCGCGGATGCGTTCGAGGAAGGCCAGGTTCTCGGGCTGGGTGTTGTTGTGATGGTGGTACTGGAACGCGTACGGATTGTCCGGCGAGAAGCCGCGGCCGACGCGCAGTTCCGGCGGCTTCGCCGGGTTGTCGCGCAGCAGCGGATCGTGGAAGCAGAAATTGATCGCATCGAGGCGAAAGCCGTCGACGCCGCGGTCGAGCCAGAAGCGCAGGTTGTCGAGGGCCGCCTGCTGCACGTCCGGATGATGGAAGTTGAGGTCCGGCTGCGAAGTCAGGAAGTTGTGCAGGTAGTACTGGCCGCGCCGCGGCTCCCACTGCCAGGCCACGCCGCCGAACAGCGACAGCCAGTTGTTCGGCGGCGAGCCATCCGGCTTCGCATCCGCCCACACGTACCAGTCGGCCTTCGCATTGGTGCGGTTCTCGCGGCTTTCCTTGAACCAGGCGTGTTCGGCCGAGGTGTGGCTGAGCACCTGGTCGATCATCAGCTTCAACCCGAGCGCGTGCGCCTTGGCGATCACGGCATCGAAGTCGGCGAGCGTGCCGAACATCGGATCGACGTCGCGATAGTCGGCGATGTCATAGCCGAAATCGGCCATCGGCGACTTGAAGAAGGGCGAGATCCAGATCGCGTCGACGCCGAGATCGGCGATGTGGTCGAGGCGCGCGAGGATGCCCGGCAGGTCGCCGATGCCGTCGCCATTGCTGTCCTGGAAACTGCGCGGATAGATCTGGTAGATCACCGCACCGCGCCACCAGGGCGCGCCGTCGTGTTTGCCCATCGCCTGCTCGCCCGCTTCCGTTCCGACCGACTTCGGGCAGTCTCGCCCAGCGAAGGTTTCGGGACCATTGCATGCAAACGTATTCATCGCACGGTCGACCTTCGTCGCATTAGCTTGCCCGCGATTCGAGCTCGGGACCGGGGAGGGATCCATGATCGATGCAAGCACGCAGTTCCTCGTGTTCCTGCTGCTGACGGCGGCGGTGGCCGTCGCCACCTGGCGGAAGTGCCGCCAGGCCGAGCATTCCAGCGACACCTCGAAGGATTTCTTCCTCGCCGGCGGCGGCCTGGCCTGGCCTTACGTGGCCGGCTCGCTGCTGCTGACCAATATCAGCGCCGAGCAGATCGTCGGCATGAACGGCGCGCAGATGATGCTGGTGGCGTGGTGGGAGTTCGGCGCCATCGCCGGCCTGCTGCTGCTCGCGCACGTGCTGGTGCCGATGTACTACCGCTACAACTGCACCACGACCACCGAACTGCTCGAGCGGCGGCTCAATGATGCCGGCGTGCGCGCCATCGTCTCGGTGCTGTTCCTGCTCGGCTACATGTTCATCCTGCTGCCGGTGGTGCTGTACACGGGGTCGGTGTTCATGAAGTCGATGTTCGCGCTCGACCTGCCGATCATCGCCATCGCTGCGGCGTATGCGCTGGCCGGACTCGCCTATGCGGCCTTCGGCGGCCTGCGCGCCATCGCCATTTCCGACACCTACAACGGCATCGGCCTGCTGGTCATGGGCCTCGCCGTCACCGGGTTCGCGCTCGATGCCATCGGCTTCGATCTCGGCGGCATTCCGGCCGAACGCTGGTCCCTGGTCGGCGCCGACGACAGCGACATCCCGTGGCACACGCTGCTCACCGGCATGATCTTCATCCACCTGTTCTACTGGGGCACGAACCATGTGATCGCGCAGCGCGCACTCGCCGCGAAGTCGGTGCGCGAGGCGCAGAAGGGCATCTACGCGGCGGCCGGCTTCAAGCTGATCATGCCGCTGATCGTGGTGTTCCCGGGCATCATCGCGTTCAAGCTCTACGGCGACATCGGCGACCAGAGTTACGGCCGACTGGTCGCGGACGTGTTGCCGCCGTGGTTGTCCGGCGCCTTCGCGGCGATGATCTTCGGTGCCGTGCTGTCGAGCTTCAATTCCTGCCTGAATTCCGCCGCGGCCTTGTACACCTGCGACCTGCACGTGAAGTACGTGAACCCGAAGGCGGACCCGGTGCGCATCGGCAATGTCGTCGCCATCGTGTTCACGCTGGGATCGCTGGCGATGGTGCCGCTGTACCAGCACGCGCAGAGCATTATCGATCTGCTGCAGCGCCTGAACGGCCTGTATTCGATGCCGGTGCTGGCGATCTTCATCGTCGCGGTGCTGTTCAACCATGTCGACGGACGTGCCGCGCGCGCCGGCCTCGTCTTCGGCGCGGCGATGTACGCGGTGTTCACCTTCGTCTGGTCGCCGCTGCACTACATCCATCTGATGTTCGTCACCCTGGTGTCGAGCATCCTCTTCATCCTGCTGCTGTCGAAGCTGCTGCAGTCGCGCCGCGTGGCGCCGCCGGCGCAGTAGCATCGACCGAACTTCGCTCCGGAGCCCTTGCATGTCCGCATCCCGCGTCGCGCCGAATCCGCGTCCCGACCTGTCGTTCTGGCAGATCTGGAACATGTCGTTCGGCTTCCTCGGCATCCAGTTCGGATTCGCGCTGCAGGGCGGCTTCATGTCGCGCATCTTCCAGACGCTGGGCGCCGAGAAGGACGCGCTGCCGCTGCTGTGGATCGCCGCGCCCCTGACCGGCCTGCTGGTGCAGCCCGTCATCGGCTGGTTCAGCGACCGCACCTGGCATCCGCTCCTCGGGCGTCGTCGGCCGTATTTCCTGCTGGGCGCCATCCTCAGTTCCGCGGCCCTGGTGCTGATGCCGCATTCGTCGGCGCTGTGGATGGCTGCAGGGCTGCTGTGGGTGCTGGATGCGTCGATCAACATCAGCATGGAACCGTTCCGCGCCCTGGTCGCGGACAAGCTGCCCGAACGCCAGCGTTCCTACGGCTTCGTGCTGCAGACCCTGATCATCGGCGTCGGCACCTGGGTCGCCAGCAACCTGCCGTGGTTCGTCAATCGGCTCGGCGTGTCGAACGAGGCAGCGCCGGGCGTGGTGCCGCCGTCGGTGCAGGTGGCGTTCGCGATCGGCGCCTGCATCTTCCTCGGCAGCATCCTCGTGACGATCTTCACGACGCGCGAGTACCCGCCCGAAGACCTCGAGGCCTTCCGTCGCGAACAGCAGGCGCCGGGCAGCATGCTGTCCGACGTGATGTCCGGCATCCGGTCGATGCCGGCGCAGATGCTGGCCATCGGCGTGGTGCAGTTCTTCAGCTGGCTGGCGTTCTTCAGCATGTGGAGCATGGCCACGCCGGCGCTGACCGAGCATGTGTTCCACGCGCCGGCGCCCGATCCGCATGCCTTCGACATGGCCGTTCCCGCGCAGGCTGCGGCTTTCGGCGCCGCGAACTCGGCCTTCCAGAACGCCGCCGATCTGGTTGGCGCCTACATGGGCTATTACGGCCTGTCGTCGATGGCCGTGGCCTTGCTGCTCAGTCTCTACGCGGCGCGCTTCACGCTGAATCGCCGGCTCGTGCATTTCGTGTCGCTGGTGCTCGGCGGTCTCGGCTTCCTGTCGATGGCCATCGTGCCGTCGCCGCTCTGGCTGATCGGGTCGTTCGCGCTGGTCGGCGTGGCCTGGGCCAGCATCCTGTCGATGCCGTATGCCTTGCTGTCCTCGTCGGTGGACCCGCGCCGCATGGGCATCGCGATGGGTCTGTTCAACATGTTCATCGTGATTCCGCAGATCGTCGCCGCGACCCTGCTCGGGCCGAGCTTGCGCCTGTTCTTCGACAACCAGCCGATCTATGCGCTGGCGATCAGCGGCAGCAGCCTGATCGTCGGCGCCCTGTGCCTGGTGCGCGTGCGCGAGCCCGACGCGAGTTTCACGGCCACCGCCGCCGCGCACTGAAGGAGCGTCGATGAACATGCGAGCTGCCCTCCTGCTGCTGTCGCTCGCGACACTGTCCGCGTGTACGACGATTCCGCCGTCCAAGTCCACGCCCGCGCCCGACATCGTCGGCACGAACGAGCCGTTCGCCGAGCACGCCGTGTACTTCGTGCTGACCGACCGTTTCGTCAACGGCGATCCCTCGAACGATCATCGCGACCAGGGCGGGGCACTGCGCACCTTCGACCTGCCGACACCGGGCGCACCGCCCGGCGAATCCGACAACGTCGGTTATCTCGGCGGCGACTACCGCGGCCTGCTCGACCACGCCGACTACATCCGCGAGATGGGTTTCGGCGCGGTCTGGATCACGCCCATCGTCGACAACCCGGACGAACAGTTCAGCGGCGGCGATCCGATCGCGTGGAAGGGTTTTTTCACCGACCGCGGCAAGTCCGGCTTCCACGGCTACTGGGGCGTCAATTTCTTCGTCGAGGACGAACACTGGCCGAGCCCCGGCCTGCATTTCCGCGAGTTCAGCGACGGCCTGCGCGCGAAGGGCCTGAAGACCGTGCTCGACATCGTCGCGAACCACGGATCGCCCTCGTTCTCGATGCCGACCGACCAGCCCAAGTTCGGCGAGATCTACGACCGCGACGGCCGGCTCATCGCCGACCACCAGAACCTCGAGCCCGAGCAGCTCGATCCGGCGCACAATCCGCTGCATGCGTTCTTCTTCGCGAAGAAGGATCTGGCGCAGCTGTCGAATGTCGACGACACCAGTCCGCGCGTGCGCGACTACTTCGTCGAGGCCTACAGCCACTGGATCGACGAAGGCGCCGATGCGTTTCGCATCGACACCATCCGCCATGTCGGCCTGCCGTTCTGGAAGGAATTCAGCGACCGCATCCGCGCAAAACGCCCGGGCTTCTTCATGTTCGGCGAGGCCTTCGACCACGACGCGAAGAACATCGCGCCGTTCACGCTGCCCGAGAACGGCGCCGTCTCGGTGCTCGATTTCCCGCTCAAGGCGGCGATGGTCAAGGTGTTCGGGCGCGAGCAGGCCGATTACGCCGAGATCGCGCCGGCACTGTTCCTGAAGAACGGTCCGTATCGCAACGTCTACGAACTGATGACTTTCTACGACAACCACGACATGGCGCGGCTCGATGCCGACGACGACGGTTTCATCGACGCGCACAATTTCCTGTTCACGACGCGCGGCATTCCGGTCGTCTACTACGGCTCGGAATCGGGCTTCATGCGCGGCACCGTCGAAATGGCGGGCAACCGCAACTACTTCGGCGTCGAGGGCATCGCGGCGGCGCGGCGCAGCCCCATCCGCAGCGCCTTGATGGAGGTCGCGGCAGCGCGGCGCGCCTCGATCGCCTTGCAGCGCGGCGTGCAGTTGCCGATCGAGATGGCGGGCGATCGCGCCGCGTTCTGGCGCGTCTACCAGCAGGGCGACGCGCACCAGACCGCGCTGGTATTGCTGAACAAGGGCGATGCGCCGACGCGCTTCGAGATCGCCGGCATGCAGGCCGGCGAATGGACCTCGGCGTTCGATGGGCATCGGCGCCGCATCGACGAAACGGGCGAGGCGAGCATCATGGTGGGCGCACACGGCGTCGAGGTCTTGCTCCTGGATGCGCCGATCGCCACAGACCCCCGAATGTAGGTCGGATCAAGGCGCGCAGCGCCGGATCCGACTCACTCATCCCGTAGCCGCCACCACGCGCAGCAGTTCGTCGCCGTAACGTTCCAGCTTCTTGGCACCGATACCGCTGATGCCGGCCAGGTCATCGTGCGATTCGGGATGCGCCGCCGCGATCGCCGCCAGCGTCGCGTCGTGGAAGATCACATACGGCGGCAGCCCGGCCGCACGCGCGGTCTTGGCGCGCCAGTCGCGCAGACGTTCGAACAACGCGTCGCCATGCGTCGTGGTGCCGACAGGCACACCGCGACGTCGACGCTCGCGGCGCTTCTCGCTTGGAGCACGCAGCCACACGGACTGCTCGCCGCGCAACACACGCCGGCTCGATTTGTTCAGCGCCAAGGAACCGAATTCGCCGACGACATCGATCAACCCGGCGGCGAGCAATTGGCGCACGACCGCGCCCCATTGCTTCGCACTCAGCTCGCTGCCGATGCCGAAGGTCGAGAGTTCGTCGTGCTTGAACTGGGCGATACGTTCGTTCGAACTGGGCGATGCGTTCGTTCAGATCGCCGCGCAGGATGGCGATGACGTGCTGCGCGCCGAAACGCTGTCCGCTGCGATAGATCGCGCTCATCAGCTTTTGCGCAAGTTCGGTGCCGTCGATGCGTTCCGGCGGTTCCAGGCAGTTGTCGCAATTCCCGCACGCACCGGGATGCACTTCGTCGAAGGCCGCCAGCAGCGGAATGCGGCGACAGTCACCGGCTTCGCAATAGGCGAGCAAGGCATTCAGGCGCTGGTGTTCGAAGCGTTTGCGTTCCTCGCTTGCCTCGCCCTGGTCGATCCATTGCCGCAGCAGCACCAGATCGCCGAGGCCGTAGATCAGCAAGGCCTCCGAATCGAGCCCGTCGCGGCCGGCACGACCGGTCTCCTGGTAATAACCCTCGAGCGATTTCGGCAGGTCCATGTGCACGACGAAACGCACATCGGGCTTGTCGATGCCCATGCCGAACGCGATCGTCGCCACCATCACCACACCCTCCTCGCGCAGGAAGCGGTCCTGGTGCTGCTGGCGCAGCCTGGCATCGAGCCCGGCGTGGTATGGCAAGGCGTTGACACCGTGGTCTGCCAGGATCTGGGCGATCTCCTCGACGCGTTTGCGCGACTGGCAATACACCACGCCGGCGTCGCCCGGGTGCTCGCCCTGCACGAAGCGCAGCAACTGCGCCGTCGGGTCCTTCTTCTCGACGATGGTGTAGCGGATGTTGGGCCGGTCGAAACTGCTGACGAAGGCGCGGGCGTCCTGCAGCTGGAGCCGCTCCAGAATGTCTGCCCGCGTCAG
>JBGASK010000127.1:0-8350 GCA_044229785.1 Ahniellaceae bacterium | reverse complement strand
ACGCCGGCGATCGTGCCGTGGCGGTCGGCGAACGCGGCCACATCCTGGTCAGCGAAACCCGTCGCGACGGCTGGCGCCAGATCGAACACGTGCCGACGCGCTCGAACCTGACCGCGGTCACCGCGATCGATCGCCGCGTCGTCGCCGTCGGTCACGACGGCATCGTGCTGCGTTCGGACGACGGCGGCCTGACCTGGACGCGCAAGCGCGTGCAATTGTTCGACCGCGACAACCCTGATCCGCGCAACGGCGCACCCTTGCTCGACGTGCTGTTCACCGACGCCGACAACGGCTTTGCGGTCGGCGCCTACGCAACCCTGCTGCGCACCCGCGACGGCGGCGACAGTTGGGCATACGTCGACATTCTCAACCGCGGCGCTTCGGCGGCGCCGACCGAGGAACAACTCGCGGCCGATGCCGGCGCCGACGCACCCGCGCTCGACGACGAGAGCTGGAACTTCGACGCGGCCGACCTCGACCTCGACGAGGAAACCGATCCGCATCTGAACGGCATCGCGCGTACCGGGAATGGCAACCTGTTCGTCGTGGCCGAACGCGGCGCCGCGTTCCGCTCGACCGATGGCGGCGACAGCTGGCAGCGCATCCAGTTGCCCTACGAGGGATCGATGTTCGGCGTCATCGGCGGCGCCGGCGACCACGTCCTGTGCTTCGGCCTGCGCGGCAATGTCTACGAATCGAACGATCTCGGCACGACCTGGACCAAGCGCGACACCAACACCGAACTCAGCCTGATGGGCGGCGCGACCGGTGCCGACGGCGCCACCGTGCTGGTCGGCGGCAACGGCATCGTGCTCTCCCGCAGCAGCGATGGCGACGCCTTCATGGCGACGACGCATCCGGACGGCGTCGTGCTGTCCTCGGTGCTGGTGCTCGGCCCCGGCGAATACACCGTCGTCGGCGAGACCGGCGTGAGCTTCTATCAACCCTGAGCCCGTGACGGAGAGACGCAATGATCGGTAGCAGCAACCAGGGCGCCTTCGGACGGGCAATCGAGCACTTCATCTTCGGCAACCGCATGCTGGTGTTGGCGCTGTTCGCGCTGGCCACGGCGGTGATGCTGTTCTTCGCGGCGCAATTGCGCGTCGATGCGGGCTTCAAGAAACAGATCCCGCTCGACCACGAGTTCATGAAGACCTTCCTCGACTACGAGCAGGAATTCGGCGGCGCCAACCGCGTGCTCGTGGCGGTGATGGACGACAGCGGCAGCATGTTCAACAAGAACTTCATGCAGACGATGGAGAACGTCACCAATGACGTGATCGCGCTGGATGAAGTGGACGACGCGCGCGTGCGCTCGATCTTCACGCCGAACGTGCGCTTCGTCGAAGTGGTCGAAGACGGCTTCGCCGGCGGCAACGTGATCCCGTCGTCGTTCACGCCGAATTCCGAAGGCTTCGAGCCGGCGCCGCAGGATTTCGAGACGATCAAGTCGAACATCGTCAAGGCCGGTGTGGTCGGTCGTCTGGTCGCCAAGGACTTCTCGGGCGCGATGGTCTGGGCCGACCTGATTCCCGAAGGCGGTGCCGCCCACACCAAGCTCGATTACCAGAAGATCGCCGGACAGTTCGAAGCGATCCGCCAGAAGTACGAGAAGCAGGGCATCAAGGTCCATGTGATCGGTTTCGCGAAGATGGTCGGCGACATCGCCGACGGTGCGCGTTCGGTGATCAACTTCTTCGCCCTCACCATCGCCTTCACCTGGCTGCTGCTGTTCCTGTATTCGATGTCGGGCAAGCTGGCTTCGCTGACGGTGCTCGCGGCGCTCATCTCGGTCGTGTGGATGCTCGGCGCCTTGCGGCTGCTCGGCTACGGCATCGATCCGATGAACATGCTGACGCCATTCCTGATCTTCGCGATCGCGGTCAGCCACGGCGAGCAGATGATCAATCGCTTCCGCGGCGAGATCTTCTACGGCGGTCTGGAAGAAGGCACGGTCGAGGAACTGCGCGGGCGTGAAGCGCAAGCGGTGCCGGCGCTCGAAGCCGCTCGCCGCTCCTTCCGCATGCTGCTGGTGCCGGGCGCCGTCGCCCTGCTCGCCGGCTGCATCGGCTTCGCGACGATCATGCTGATCGACATCCGCATGGTGCGCGAACTCGCGATCACCGCGACGATCGGCGTGGCGCTGACGATCCTCACCGACCTGATCCTGTTGCCGGTGCTGCTCAGCTACACGAACGTCAGCAACCTGCACAAGAAGCGCGAATACCGCTTGCGCCAGCTCACCAAGTTCGACGCGATCTGGCGCGTGCTGGCGAAGTTCTCGAAGCCGATGCCGGCGCTCGTCGTCATCGCCATCGGCGCGACCATCTGGTTCTTCGCCGAAGCCCAGGGCGACAAGGTCATGGTCGGCGATGCCCAGGAGGGCGTGGCCGAACTGCGCCCGGAAGCGCGCTACAACCAGGATGCGAAGCTGATCACCCGGAAATTCGCGCTCGGCGTCGACATGATCAACGTCATCGCCGAAGGCGGACCGTTTGCCTGCACTGAAAGTCCAAAGGCGATGGCCCTGATCGATCGTTTCGCCTGGCACATGAGCAATGTCGAAGGCGTGCAACAGGTCATCACGCTGCCGCAGATCGCCAAGGTCATCTACGCCGGCTACAACGAAGGCAATGTGCGCTGGCGCACCATCCCGCGCGATTCCAACCTGCTGCGCCAGAGCCTGCAGGCGATCGAGTCCGATTCGGGCCTCATCGACTCACCGGAATGCAAGGCGATGCCGGTGCAGATCTTCACCACCGACCATCGCGCGACCACGATCGATCGCGTGGTCAAGGCGGTCGAAGAGTTCCGCGTCGCGAACAAGAGCTACGACGTGAACTTCCGCGTCAATCGTGACAAGGCGATGGAGGCGGCCGCCGCGAATGGTGAGGAATACCGCACCGACCAGGCCAACCTGCGCCTTGCCACCGGCAACGTCGGCGTGATGGCGGCGATCAACGACAAGGTGCGCGCCGTCGAGCACATGATGCTGTATCTGCTCTATGCGGCCGTGTTCGTGATGTGTCTGCTCAGCTTCCGTTCGCCGCTCGCGGCAGCGTGCATCACCTTGCCGCTGGTCCTCGTGACCGAGCTCGGCCACACGTTGATGGTGGAACTCGGCATCGGCATGAAGGTGAACACGCTCACCGTCGTCGCGCTCGGTGTCGGCATCGGCGTCGACTATGCGATCTACATCTACGCACGCATGGCCGAGTCGATGCAGTCCGGTCGCAGTCTGACCGAGGCCTATTTCGGCGCGCTCAAGACCACCGGCATCGCGATCTTCTACACCGCGCTGACGCTGGCTGCCGGTGTCGCGACCTGGATCTGGTCCGATCTCAAGTTCCAGGCCGACATGGGCGTGATGCTGACCTTCATGTTCATCGTCAACATGATCGCCGCGATGATCTTCCTGCCCGCACTCTGCCGCTGGCTGCTGCGCCCGCGCGAGTCGCACTGATCGCGGAGCAGTGAACGTCGATTGACGGCCCGCTTCGGCGGGCCGTTTCTTTTTGCGGCGACGGAATCAGATCTCGGTGGGTTCCGGCGACACGATGCGTTGTTTCGCAAGCGTGCGCAGGGCAATGGCGAGCACGCCCCCGAGCACCATCGCGCCGCCGATCCAGAGACGCGGCCCGGGGCGGTCGCCCCAGACGAAGACGCCGAGCAGGATGGCGACGATCGGCGCCATCAGCAGGTAGGGCGCGACCTGCGCCACCGGATGTTTCTGCACCAGCTTGAAGAACAGGCTGTGCCCGAGCAGCGACGCGACCAGTGCGGCCCACGCGACGCCACCCCAGGCGATCCAGCTTGCGCTCGCGACTGCGGACATTCCGTTCGATTCGACCAGAGCGCTCCAGATCAGCAGCGGCGGCAGACCGATCCAGGCCGACCACGCCTGCATCGACAAGGCGTCGATGCCGGCAAGGCCGCGCATCAGCACCGTGCCGACGGCGAGGAAGGCCGCGGACACCAGCATCAGCAGCAGCGACTGCGGGTTGTCGAGCACGATGGGGTCGAAGCCGAGCACGAGGATGCCGGCGAAGCTGACGAGGATGGCGAGACCGGTGCGCCAGGCGAAGCCTTCGCCGCGCATCCACCATGCCAGCAACACCGCCATCGGCACGTAGCTCTGCATGACGATGGCCGGCGAGGCCAGGTCGCCGGCGAGCTTCAGGGACCAGAAGCTGAGCCCGAAATGCAGCACGACATTGCACGTCACCACGGCGACCAGCAACGGCCACTGCCCGCGCGGCGGGCGCCTCATCCACGGCAGCAACACCAGTCCGAGCGCCGCCATGCGCAGGGCCGTGAACATCAGCGGCGGCAGTTCGCGCAACGCCGCGGCCGAGGTCAGGAAGTTGCAGCCCCAGGCGATGCAGACCAGCGCGACCAGGCCGAGATCGCGCGACGAGAACGGCGCCGGCCGATTCAAAGCGTGATGCCGGCCAGTCGCTTCAGCGCTTCGGCGTAACGGGCGCGGGTGCCTTCGATCACGGCCTTCGGCAGCATCGGTCCGGGCGCCCGCTTGTTCCAGTCCAGCGTCTCCAGATAGTCGCGCACGAACTGCTTGTCGAAGCTGGGCGGACTGATGCCGGCGCGATACTCGGACGCATCCCAGAAGCGCGAGGAGTCCGGCGTCAGGATTTCGTCCATTACCCGCAGCGTGCCCTGTTCGTCGATGCCGAATTCGAACTTGGTGTCGGCGATGATGATGCCGCGTTCGCGCGCGTAATCCGCGGCGTGGCGATACAGCTTCAGCGTCAGGTCGCGCACCTGCTCGGCGATGGCGCCGCCGACCCGGGCGACGAAATCGTCGAAGCCGATGTTCTCGTCGTGGTCGCCGACTGCGGCCTTGGTCGAGGGCGTGAAAATCGGTTCGCGCAGCCGTTCGGCCAACTGCAATCCCTGCGGCAACTCGACGCCGCTGATGCGCCCGGTGGCCTGATAATCCTTCCAGCCCGAACCGATGATGTAGCCGCGCGCGATGGCTTCGACCGGCACCGGCTTCAGGCGTTTGGCGACGACGCTGCGACGTTCGTAGTCGACGACCGCCGTGCCGCGCGGCAACACGTCGCGGACGCTGCGCGCCGACAGGTGGTTGGGCATCCAGTCGGCGGTCTGCGCGAACCAGAAGTTCGACAGCTGCGTGAGGATCTCGCCCTTGCCCGGAATCGGGTCGGGCAGGATCACGTCGAAGGCCGAGAGGCGGTCGCTGGCGACGATCAGCAGTTCGTTGCCGGGCAGGGCATAGACATCGCGCACCTTGCCGCGATGGAGCAGCGTCAGTCCGGGGATCTGGGTCAGCGACATCGAACGGTTCGACACGGCGCGGCTCCGAAGCAGGGCCGGCATTCTAGTCCGGGGCGGTTGCTATCATGCGCCCATGAACCGCATTGCCCTTGCGCTGCCATGCGCTGCAGCGGCGCGCCTGCCCGCGCCATGAACTGGAAGCCCGCTCTGGTCGGCGCCATCGTCGGCACCATCATCACCCGTGCCCGCACGCCCTGGGGGCCGGTGCTGGGCGGCATGCTCGGCGCGCTCTTCCTCGAACGCCTGTTCCCGCAGTTGCGCGAGATGCCGAAGGCCGCCTTCACCGAACCCTTGTTCGAACTCGCGGGCGGCGTCGCGAAGGCGGACGGCGCGGTGTCCGACGCCGAAGTCGCGACCGCGACGCAGTGGTTCGAGCGCCTGGACCTCGATGCCGCCATGCGCAAGCGCGCCATCGCCGCCTTCGACCGCGGTCGCGCCGAGGGCTGGCGCTTCGAGCCGGCCTGCGACAGCCTGCGCACCTACACGCACGAGCAGCAGGAATTGCGGCTGATGGTGCTGAAGCTGCTCGCCGACATCGCCGCGGTCGACGCCCAGCCGGCGGCGCAGGCCCTGCTCGACGCCATCGCCGAACGCATCAATGTCGCGCGCCCGACCTGGGACAGCTTCCGCACCGGCGCAAGCGACACGCAACTCGCCGCCGACTATGCCGAACTGCAACTCACGCCTGCGGCCAGCGACGACGAGATCAAGGCCGCGTATCGCAGCCTCGTCGCGCGCCATCATCCCGACCGCCTGCCGCCCGGCGCCAGCGCAGCCGTGCGTCGCGCCGCCAGCGACAAGACCAGCAAGCTCAACGCGGCCTACGCGCGCATCCAGCGCGCGCGCGGCCTCACCTGATCCGTGATCCGAGGAACTCCCATGCGCCAGCCCGCCGTCATCGCGCCATCGATTCTTTCCGCGAACTTCGCGCGTCTCGGCGACGAGGTGGATGCCGTGCTCGCCGCCGGCGCCGATTGGGTGCATTTCGACGTGATGGACAACCACTACGTGCCGAACCTGACCATTGGCCCGCTGGTCTGCGAAGCGCTGCGCAAGCACGGCGTGACCGCGCCGATCGACGTGCACCTGATGGTCAGGCCGGTCGACCGCATCGTGCCCGACTTCGCGCAGGCCGGCGCCACGCTGATCAGCTTCCATCCCGAAGCCAGCGAGCACGTGGACCGCACCATCCAGCTGATCAAGTCGCACGGCTGCCAGGCCGGCCTGGTGTTCAATCCGGCGACGCCGCTGCACCATCTCGATCACACGCTGGATCAGCTCGATCTGGTGCTGGTCATGTCGGTGAACCCGGGTTTCGGCGGCCAGAAGTTCATTCCCGGCGCGCTCGACAAGCTGCGCGCCGTGCGCGACCGCATCGACCGCAGCGGCCGCGCCATCCGTCTCGAAATCGACGGCGGCGTGAAAGCCGACAACATCGCCGACATCGCCCGCGCCGGCGCCGACACCTTCGTCGCCGGCTCCGCCATCTTCAACGCCCCCGACTACGCCGCCACCATCGCGGCGATGCGCGCGGCGATCGGGTAATTCGGACTACTTGCCGAGTTCGCGCAACGCTTTCTCGGCGACCTGGGTGTCGGCGTGTTCGGGCCCGAGGATCTTGCGGCGGGTGTCGCGGGCGGCTTCGAGTTCGACGCGGGCTTCTTCAAGGCGGCCGAGTTTCGCGAGCGCGAGGGCGCGGCGGTAGCGGGCGGTGGCGGTGTAGGGCGAGTCGTCGCCGAGCACCTTCTGCTTGGCCGCGAAGGCGGCGCGATGCAGGGCTTCGGCGGCGTCGGCGTCGCCAAGTCCGAGTGCGGTGACGCCGAGCGCATCGCGGGTTTCCAGCGTCACGATGTGTTCGCGTCCGAGCACGCGTTCGGCTTCGGCGAGCACGTCGTCGCCGAAGGCCTTGGCGTCGCGGAAGCGGCCGCGTTCGTTCAGCAGTTCAAGCAGGTTGAAGCTGTGGATCAGCCGGGTCTCGCCGATGCCGGGTGCATTCGCGAGTTGCGCGAGCGCGGCGATGACGCGGCGATATTCGGCCTCGGCTTCGTCTAAGCGGCCGAGGCTCTTGAGCACGTTGGCGCGATTCGCGGCGATCAGCAGGCCGGCTTCCGCGTCGGTGCCGTGGAAGGCGATGGCGTCGGCGAGCGCGCGGTCGTTCTCCGCGAGTGCGCCGTCGAGATCGCCGCGGTCGTACAGGATCGAAGCCAGTGCGCTGCGTGCGCTGATGGTCGACGGATGCGGCGCTTCGCCATGGCGCTGCAGATAGGCCGCGAGGTTGTCGCGCGCCAGGCGTTCCGCGGTCGCGAAGTCGCCGCGCGCGCCGCTCAATTGCAGCAGCAGGTGGCGCAGCGTCGCCTGGCGTGCGGCCAGCGTCGGCTGATTCGCGGGCCAGTGCGCGAGCGTGTCCTCGAGGGTGCGTGCGGCAGTATCGAGATCGCCTTGCCCGAATTGCGCGCGCGCCAGCAGTTCGGCGGCAGCGCCGCGGACATCGACGGCATCGTCGCGGTCGCGGGTGAGGTTCAGCGCGGTTTCGGCCTCGCGTTGCTGGGTCGCGAAATCATCGCGGCAATCGGCCAGACGTGCGGCCGCGACTGCGGCTTCGGCTTGCATCGCCATCACACCCGCAGCCGTCGCTTCGTCGCGCAACAACTGGATTGCGCGTTCGGCCGCCGCCGGCTTGCACTGCAGGGCGCTGACCGTGGCCTGCACCTGCAGCAAGGGCAGGCGCGATGGCGCGTCGTCGCCGGCCTGCGCCAGGCCGAGCTCGACCTGCGCGAGCGCGTCGTCGTCGCGACCGAGCGAGGCGTAGGCGCGCGCGAGCAGCGTGTGCAGGGCGAGGCGCGCCTCGTGCGGCAGCGCGGCATCGGCCGCGATCTGGCGGGCGCTGTCGTCGAGCCAATCGGCGACCTTGAGATCGACGCCGCGGGTGGTGTCGCGCGGCATCGTCAGCCAGCCGACCAGGATCCGGCTCACGGCTTCGGCGCGCACGCGGGCGGCCACGGCGGCATCGGCCTCGGCGCGGGTCGTGCGCAGT
>JBGASK010000126.1:0-8474 GCA_044229785.1 Ahniellaceae bacterium | reverse complement strand
GGCCGATGCGCGGTGCGTTGTGCTGTGCCTGCAATTCATCCGCGGAGAATCGCATCGCGCCTTCGAAGCGCGCGAACATGCGCCGGCCCAGGTGGCTGGCACGCCACAGCAGGTTGGAGAACCGTTCGACCGCGGCCAGCGGATCCGCGGCGGGCGCGATCAGGACCGCGCGCTTCGCCTGCATGCCGCGGGCCAGGGCCAGCGCGGTCGCCGCACCGCCCAGGGAGTGGCCGATGACGGCCGCCGCAGGGCCGTAGTGTTTCGCGACTGCCATCAGGTGACAGGTGAAGTCGGGCAGGGTGGTGTGGATGCCACCGCTGCGGCCGTGTGCGGCCTGGTCGAAGGTGACCACCGCGTATCCGGCGTCCCGCAGCGGCTGGATCCAGCGCGCCACGCGGGTGCCGTGGCTTGACCAGCCGTGCGCGAAGAGGATGTAGGGCTGCGTGGCCGGATCGCCCCAGGCGTAGGTATGCAGGGTGATGCCATCGATACCGATGTCGTCCTCACGGGCGCCGAGCGTGGGTGCCGCGCGTGCCCGCGAGCGGCTCGAGGCGAACGGCGTGGTGAACAGGCGGGCGGCCTTCGCCACCATGGCTTCGGGCGCAATGGGCCCGCCCAGCGCGAAGATCAGCCGCACCAGCGGCAGTTTCAGATAATCACGAACGGTCGTGCTAATTGTGCAGAGACTGGCAGGCATGACGGCACCTCGTGGCGGGATCAGGGGGAGGGAGCGTGGGCGGCGAACCAGCGTTCCAGCGCGCTGTCGCCGTGGCGGCGTGCCTGGTCGTAACCGAACAGGCCGGCTTCATGCAGCATCGCCAGGGGAATTGCGTACAGCTCGAAGGCGTACTGGTCGGTGTCGCCGTCGCGCAGGTGGCCGCAATCGATCGCCAGCTGCGCGGCGCGCTGCAGGGCCTGGCGCCAACGCCGTTCGTTGAGGACGACCTGGTCGCGGAGTGGTCCGGGACGGTCGTCGAATTCGCTGACGGAGGCCACCAGTACGCAACCACCGGTTTCCAGGCGTCCCCACTCGAACCAGTTGCGCATCATCGCGCGCAGTCGCGGCAAACCACGCGGCTGGGACAGCGCGGCACCCAGCACGAATTCGCCAAAGCGCTGGCCTGCCGATTCCAGTACGGCGAGTTGGAGGTCTTCGCGCGATCCGAAGTGGGCGAACACGCCACTCTTGGACATGCACACTGCTTGCGCCAGGGGACCGATCGACAGGCCCTCGATACCGGCGAAGCGGGCGATCTCGTAGGCTTTTTCGATGATCGCGTCGCGGGTGGCGGCGCCCTTGCTGGTGGCGGTCAGCGGATTCATGGTCGAGACATTAGCACGACCGTTCGGATTTATTTGACCGTCTGTCGGAATAGCCTTGGCGAGCGATCAGTCCCGATAGCGCTTGGTCAGGTCGCCATAGGCATCGATGCGGCGGTCGCGCAGGAATGGCCAGATCCGGCGCACGTGTTCGCTGCGGGCCATGTCGACCTCGGCCAACAGGATCGTCGGCCCGGTGCCGGCCTCGGCGATGAATTCGCCCTGCGGCCCGAGCACGTGGCTGTTGCCCCAGAAGTCGATGCCGGATGCGCCCAGCGGCGACGGCTCGTGGCCGACGCGGTTGCAACTCAGCACCGGCAGGCCGTTGGCGACGGCGTGCCCGCGTTGCGACAACACCCAGGCCATGCGCTGGCGTTCCTTCTCGTCCTCGCTGTCGTTCGGGTCCCAGCCGATCGCGGTCGGGTAGAGCAGCAGTTCCGCGCCGGCGAGCGCCATCAGGCGGGCCGCCTCCGGATACCACTGGTCCCAGCAGACCAGCACGCCGAGCTTGCCGACCGAGGTCTGGATCGGCTCGAAGCCGAGGTCGCCGGGCGTGAAGTAGAACTTTTCGAGGAAGCCCGGATCGTCCGGGATGTGCATCTTGCGGTACTTGCCGGCGATCGAGCCGTCGCGTTCGAAGACGACCGCGGTGTTGTGATACAGCCCGGCCGCGCGGCGTTCGAACAACGAAGCGACGACGACCAGTCCGAGTTCCCTGGCGAGCGCGCCGAGGCGCTCGCTGCTCGGGCCCGGGATCGGCTCGGCGCGGTCGAATTCGTCGACCGACTCGTGTTGGCAGAAGTAGGCGCCGTTGTGCAGTTCCTGCAACAGCACCAGTTGCGCGCCGTTCGCCCGTGCTTCGCGCAGGCCGGCCTCGATGGCGTCGAGATTGGCCGCGACCGAGCCGCGGTCCTTCTCCTGCAGCAGGGCGACGGACAGGGACTTACGCGACATCGACGACTCCTTCGGGCAATTGCATGGTGATGCAGTGCAGGCTGCCATTCTGTTCGATCAGCGAACGCGCCGGTACTGCGACGATCTCGCGTTCCGGGAAGGCACGCGCCAGCACGCGCAGCGCCTCGGCGTCGGCACGGTCGCCGTAGGCCGGCATCAGCACCGCTCCATTGATGATCAGGAAGTTCGCGTACGAAGCGGCGAGGCGGCGGCCGTCGCCGGCGTGGATGGGCTGCGCCCACGGCAGCGACAACAGGCGATACGGATGGCCGTCGACGTGTCGCATCGCCGCCAGTTCCTCGCGCATCGCCGCCAGCGCGGCATGGTGCGGATCGTTCGCGTCGTCGCAGGCCTGGAACACGATGGTGCGGTCCGGCGCGAAGCGGGCGAGGGTGTCGATGTGCGCGTCGGTGTCGTCGCCCTGCAGTTCGCCGGATTTCAACAGCACGACCTGCGCGACCAAGAAGATCTTGCCGAGCGCTTCGCCGAGACCGGCCTCGTCCATGGCCGGATGGCGCTGCTGCAGGCAGGTCAGCGTGCTCATCAAGGTGCCGTTGCCGTCCACTTCGATCGCGCCGCCCTCGAGCGCGAAGTCGACGCGTTCGTGTTCGGCGTTGCGGAACACGCCGTTGGCATGCAGCGCGCCGATCAGCAGGTCGTCGCGCGAGGCGCCGAACTTTCCGCCCCAGCCGGTGAAGCGAAAATCGAGCAGGCGGAAACGGTCGCCGTCGCGTTGCGTGATCGGTCCGGAATCGCGCAGCCAGGTGTCGTCGTAATCGGCCAGCACCAGGCGGACGCGACCGAGGTCGACGCCGGCACCGGCCAGGCGCACGCGCACGTGCTCGCGCAGGGCGTCATCGGCGGCGACGACGACCAGCCGCTGGAAGCGCGTGACCGCCGCCGCGAGCGCGACATAGGTCGATTCGACATCGGCGAGGTTCGCCGCCCAGTCGGTGCCGGCATGCGGCCACGCGATCAGGACCGCCGACTGGGATTCCCACTCGGCGGGGAGTTGCCATGCGGCGTCGTTCATTGGACGGGTTTCGGTCCCTGTTCGTTCGGCGCCGACTTGTTCAGCACGGCATGCACGACATGATCGTGCTCGAAATAGACGCTGAAGGCCGGATAGAGCCAACGCGTGATCGGCGGTTCCCCGACCGGGCCGCGCTTTTCGTTCGGTGCACCGAACTGAGCTTCGACCTGGCTCATCAGGCTGCCGCGGCGCGGCAGGGCCGCCGCTTCGGCGCGCTTGCTGCGTTCAATCAACAAGGTATCGGCCTGCACGGCCGCGACCGACAGGGCGCAGGCGAGGGCGATCAGGACACGCTTCATGGCAGCCTCCCGTGAAGGATTGGGGCGCGCTTTGTAGCAAATGCAGGGGCGCGGCGCCATGACGTGTCAACCGGTTTGCGGCCCAGGCGTTATTCTCGCCACCTTTCCGGCGGGAGCGTGACGATGGATCCGGCAAGACGGCAATTCCTCGGCGCCGCGCCCGCCATGGCCCGGACCACGGCGAAACACAACGGCCCGCACCCGGACGATGCGAGCCTGCCGGCACCGGACGACATCAGTCTGTTGTTGTCGCGCGCCACCTTCGGCGCCCGCCAGGGCGAAGTCGAGCGCGCACGCGCGATCGGCTATTCCGCCTGGATCGAGGAACAGCTCGCGTACGAATCGATCGACGATTCGGCCGTGGAGAATGCGCTGCACGCGGCGTTTCCGACCCTGTCGATGAGCAATCGCCAGCTGATCGAGAATTCGCTGATCGAGGCCAACCGCTTCCAGGCGCTCGGCGAACTGCGCGCCGCGACCTATGCCCGTCAGCTCTACAGCCCGCGCCAGTTGCGCGAGGTGATGGTCGAGTTCTGGAGCAACCACTTCAACATCGAACACATCGATGGGCCGCTGCGCGAGTTCAAGACCGTCGACGACCGCGAGGTGATTCGCCCCCATGCGCTCGGCCGCTTTCGCGACCTGCTGCAGGCCAGCGCCAAGTCGGTGGCGATGCTGTACTACCTCGACAACTACACCAATGTGGCCACCGGCCCGAACGAGAACTACGCCCGCGAACTGATGGAGCTGCACACGCTCGGTGTCGGTGGCGGCTATACCGAGACCGACGTCAAGGAGGTGGCGCGCATCCTGACCGGCTGGTCGATCGACGCGCGCCTTGGCAGCGGCACCGAAATCGCTTTCCTGTTCCGGCCGCTCTCGCACGACCTGGGCGCGAAGCAGGCGCTCGGCACCGAGTTCCCGCCCGGCCGCGGGCAGGATGAGGGCGAACGCCTCCTCGACCTGCTGGCGGCGCACCCGTCCACCGCGAACTTCATTGCGCTCAAGCTGGCGCGGCGTTTCGCCGGGGATGCGCCGCAGCAGAGTCTGGTCGATGCGCTCGCGTCGACCTACCTGCAGAGCGACGGCGATATCCGCGCCATGCTGCGCGTCCTGTTCAACAGCAGCGAATTCCGCAACTCGGCCGACCAGAAGCTCAAGCGGCCCGCGGAGTTCTTGGCCAGCGTGCTGCGCGTCACCGCGGCAACGACGGTGGGCAACTTCTATCGGCCGCTGACCGAGGTGCTCACTACCCTGGGGCAGGTGCCGTATGGCTGGCCGGCGCCCAATGGCTACCCTGACGTGATGGGCTACTGGATCAGCACGACGTCGGTACTGTCGCGATGGAATGTCGTGTTCGATCTGCTGGAGGGGCGCCTGGCGCCTGCCTTGCGAGTCGATCTGGCGGCCCTGTTGGGCAATGCCGCGTCCCCGGAAGCCATCGTCGATCAGCTGGCCGGACGCCTGCTGCGGCGTCCGTTGGCCGATGGCGATCGCGCGCAATTCGTGGCGGTTGCGGCTGGCAATTCGCTGCCGCAGAGACCGCTGCCCGACGGGTTGCGCTGGGCTCGGGCGCGCGATGTCGCGGCCTTGATGCTGACCTCCCCGTACTTCCAATATCGTTGAGGATCACGCGCCATGTCATTGACTCGACGTGAATTCGTTCGTAACACGACTGCGTTCTCCACCCTTGCTGCGGTGGCGCCGCGTCTCGCTTTTTCGGCCGATGGCGCCTCGGCGCGCGGCACGCTCGTCGTGGTCTTCCTGCGTGGCGGCATGGACGGGCTGAACGTCGTCGTGCCCCATGGCGACGCCGACTACTATCGCCTGCGGCCGTCGATCGGCATTGCCCGGCCGGGCGCCGCCAATGGTGCGCTCGATCTCGACGGGTTCTTCGGTCTGAATCCGGCCCTGGCGCCGCTGCTGCCGCTGTACCAGTCGGGAGAGCTGGCGTTCGTCCAGGCCACCGGCTACCGCCACGACAGCCGTTCCCACTTCGAATGCCAGGACCACATCGAGCGCGGCACGCTGCATCTGCACGACATCACGTCCGGCTGGTTGAATCGCCACCTGGCCGTGGTCGGCGGCAACGCGAATTTCCAGGCGATCGGGTTCGGCGGAGCGATCCAGGCAAGTTTGCGCGGGATGGCGCCCGTGATCGGCGTCAACGACATCGCCGATTTCACCCTGGCCAGCCGTTCCGCGCAGAAGACGGTGCTGGCATCCAGCCTGGCCGGTCTGTACGACGCCAGCACCTTGTTCGCGTCGACCTCGGTGCAGGCCTTGGCGGCCGTGGACGAACTCGCGGCCGAGAATCCCGCCCAATATCCGGTGCAGGGCGGTGCGGCCTATCCGGGCGGGCGGTTCGGCAGCCAGTTGCGCGAATTGGCCCAGATCATCAAGGCCGGCATGGGCCTGGAAGTGGCCTGCGTCGACATCGGCGGCTGGGATCACCATGCCTCGATCGGTCAGGTCCTGCCGCCGCTCCTGACTGAATTGGCGCAGGGCGTGCTGGCGTTCCGCAACGATCTGGGCGCCCTGATGGCCGATGTCACCGTCGCCACCGTGACCGAGTTCGGCCGTCGCGCCTATCAGAACGCCTCCGGCGGCACCGACCATGGCAGCGCCTTCGCCAGCCTGGTGCTCGGCGGCGGCGTCAACGGCGGTCGCGTCTATGCCGATTGGCCGGGCCTGCGCGACGCCGATCTGTTCAATGGCGACCTGAACGTCACCGTCGACTACCGCACCTGGCTGGCAGAGATGCTGCAGAAGCGCGCGGGGAACGGCGACATCGCCAGCGTGTTCCCGGAATTCGCGCCGGGTCCCGGCCTGGGCTTGTTCCGCCCTCGCGCCACCTGACGTGCCGCCGTGCATTCATGGCCCGATACCCCGGGTCTCGCCCAACAAAAAAGCCGGCTTTCGCCGGCTTTTCGTTGTTCCGCGGGTCGGCGGTTTCAGCGCTGGCGCGCCTTGAAACGCGGATTCGACTTGCAGATCACGAAGACCTTGCCGCGGCGACGGACGATCTTGCAGTCGCGGTGACGGGCCTTCGCGGACTTGAGGGAGTTGAGGATTTTCATGGCAAAGGGCCTGGTTCGTCGTGAAGAAAGCGCGCGACTTTAGCGACCGGGTGCCCGAAGCGCAAGTCTTCGCGGCGGTTGCGGTCGTGCGGCGGCGCGGCGCGCGGATTCGGCGGATTCTCGGAAAGCGTGTCTAAGCTCGCGTTTTGGCTGGTCTTTCATGATACTCTCCGCGCGATTTTGACCCCCTATCCCCATCCCAACTTGTCCGGAGACCCCATGGCGCTGGAACGCACCCTGTCCATCATCAAGCCCGATGCCGTTGCCAAGAACGTGATCGGCGAAATCTACTCGCGCTTCGAGAAGAACGGCCTGCGCGTCGTCGCCGCCAAGATGAAGCAATTGTCGCAAGCTGAAGCCGAAGGCTTCTACGCCGTGCATCGCGAGCGTCCGTTCTTCGGCGCGCTGGTCAAGTTCATGATCTCGGGCCCGGTGATGATCCAGGCGCTGGAAGGCGAGAACGCGGTCCTGAAGAACCGCGACCTGATGGGCGCCACCGACCCGAAGAAGGCGGACAAGGGCACGATCCGCGCCGACTTCGCCGACTCGATCGACGCCAATGCCGTGCACGGTTCCGATTCGGCCGAGAACGCCGCGATCGAAATCGCGTATTTCTTCGCAGCCACCGAAATCAGCGGCCGCTGAGCGGAGCCCTCGTGAGCGAAGCGTCCGCCACTGCCGTGCCGGTGCCATCCAGGGTCAATCTGTTTGACCTGGATCGTGCCGGCTTGCAGCAGTTCTTCATCGGCATCGGCGAAAAGAAATATCGCGCCGAGCAGGTGATGAAGTGGCTGTACCACCAGCAGGTGGATCGCTTCGACGCGATGACCGACGTCGGCAAGGCCCTGCGCACCAAGCTCGACGCCTGCGCCGAGCTGGTGTTGCCGAAGGTGATGCACGAACAGCAGTCGGCCGACGGCACCACCAAGTGGGTGCTGGCCCTGCCGGGCGGCAATGCCATCGAAACCGTGTACATCCCGGAAACCAGCCGCGGCACCTTGTGCGTGTCGTCGCAGGTCGGGTGCTCGCTGAACTGCAGTTTCTGCTCGACCGCGAAGCAGGGCTTCAATCGCAACCTCACCGCGTCCGAGATCATCGGCCAGGTCTGGATCGCGAATCAGCGCCTGAAAGCACTGGGTCGCGGCGAACGCCCGATCACCAATGTCGTGATGATGGGCATGGGCGAGCCGCTGCTGAATTTCGACAACGTCGTCGCCGCGATGGACCTGATGCGCGACGACTTCGGTTTCGGCCTCGCCAACAAGCGCGTCACCCTGTCGACGGCCGGCTTGGTGCCGATGATCGACGAGCTGTCCGTGAAGAGCGATGTCAGCCTCGCCGTGTCCCTGCATGCGCCGAACGACGCGCTGCGCGACCAGCTGGTGCCGCTCAACAGGAAATACCCGATCGCCGAATTGATGGCGGCCTGCAATCGCTACGTCGCGAAGCGGCCGCGTGCGTCGATCACCTTCGAATACACGTTGATGAAAGGCGTCAACGACAAACCCGAATATGCGCGCGCGCTGGTGAAGCTGTTGCGCCGCGTGCCGTCGAAGCTGAACCTGATTCCGTTCAACCCGTTCCCGGGCACCGAGTACGAACGTTCGGATGCCGCGTCCATCGACGCCTTCAAGAAGATCGTCATGGAAGCCGGACTCATTGCCACCGTGCGCCGCACGCGCGGCGACGACATCGATGCCGCCTGTGGCCAGTTGGTGGGCCAGGTGCTGGATCGCACGCGCCGCTCGCGCGAGCATCGCGCGCGGCTTGAACAGGGGAAAGTCGATG
>JBGASK010000125.1:0-8498 GCA_044229785.1 Ahniellaceae bacterium | reverse complement strand
ATCAGCAGCGGGGTCAGTCGCCCGGCAAGCGGGCCGTGGTTGGGACGCGCCGACCTCGGCGCAAGGGTATGGAACTTGGACTGCGGTTGCACGACGACATCCTCCCGAGCGCCAGCGGTGACTGGCTGTGTCGCGAGGCTCGGTCGTGGGCGGAAAGATCGCTTCTCGGTTCCGTTGTCCTGTTCTTTACTTTCTTCAACAGGAAACAGAATCAATCACTTGCGTGTCATTTTTCGGCGGGTGACAGGCGCAATTCCGGGGGAATGGGGCGCTCCCCAGCCAGTCGTTCGGCGTGCTGGAGGGCGCGTTGCCAAGCCACGACATTGTGTTCGGCATGGCTGAGACGCAGTTCCAGCAAGGCGTATCGAAAGTTCCGGCCGGCAAGCGGCGCCAGCCGCCCGAGCAGGGGCATGGCTTCGTCCGGTCGCCCCTGACGAATCAGATCCTTGGCCCAGGCTTCGGCAATGATCAACTGGTCGAATGGGGCCCCCTGATTTTCGGACTGGGCAAGCAGCGCGGCGAACGCGGTGCCAGGATCCTGACCGCGCAAACGCTTGCGCTCGATCAACGCCACCGCGATCGGGACGGGCTCGGGGGTCGTCGTCAGCATCACCGGAAGCTCGTCCAACCCGCCGTCGTCGGTTGGCCCGACCACGCGCCAACGCGCTTCGGCGCGCGCCAACACCGAACGCGCAGCGATCTCGCGCTCGTTCTCGGGCAACGATTGCAGAGCCAGGCCGACCTGCGCGATGACTTGGGCATCATTTCCTTCCCACATCGCGATGTGCGCCAGCAAGGCGTGCTTGAGCCCGGTCATGCGCGCATGACCCGCCAGGCCGAGCGCCTCGTAGCCTTCGACCAGTTGCCGCGCATCGGACAGACGTCCTTGCTGGATGCGCAGGTTGGCCCGGTTGAGCAATGCCTCCGCACGATGCAGCGTGTTCGGTACCTTCGACATCAAGGTCATCGACGCGTCGCTGGCCGCCTCGGCGGCATCGATGTCGAGCAGATCGAGATTGGCCAGCACCAGTTCGGACAGGGCGTGCATGCGCTCGTTCCAGGCACCGAAATTCTGCAGGCTGGCCGCTGCCGCCGACAGCAGGGTGCGTGCCTGCGCCGGGCGGCGGCGCAGCAACTCCGCCGAGCCCGCCATCATGTCGATGCGGGCCTGGGCCAGCGGGTCGCCGCTTTGCTGCAAGGCCATGCGGGCGCGGCCAATGTCGTCCAGTCCACGTCCGTGTTCGCCCATGCTGAAATGAGCGGCACCGCGACCGGCCATGGCGCGTGCATGTTCCAAGGCATGTTTCACCGGATCCAGCCGCTTCACCGCATCTTCGAATCGCGACGCGGCATCGGCCGGCCGATCCATCATCAGGTCGATCGAGCCGAGCAAAATCTGTATGCGGCCAGCCAGCTCCGGACGCGCATCGGCATCCATTTCGGTCAAGGCCGCCCTGGCCTCGGCGGCAGCGGCATCCAGGCGGCCTTCGCGGAAATCGATCTGGGCGAGCTGGAATCGTCGTTCGAACGGATCGGCCGCGAGCGCAACCGACTCGTCCGCCAGCGCGCGTGCCTTGCCCAGGTCGTTCTCGAGCATCGCGACCTTGATCTGGCGTAGCGTTTCATCCGCAGCCGTATCGTCAGAGCGCGCAGCCGGTGGCGCACGCCCGAGCTGTGCCAGCAGTCCGTCGGTCGCGGCGTTCAATGCGTCGATGACGTTGTCGGCGTCGGCGCGCTGTTGGTAGCTGTGACTCGACGCATCCTCGGCGGTCAGCGCGATCTGCCACCCGCTCTCATCAAGCATCGCCGAACCCCGCACGATCCACTCGGCACCGGCGCGTTCGCGCAAGGTGGCGGAATCCACGCCTGCCTTGTCTGCTCCGATCAACGCAAGGGTCGTGTCGCTGGGTGGCACCGGCATGCCGGCCATGCGGATGCGATCGGCAATGACATCGATCGCGCCGAGACGGACCCAGCTGGCGGCGCCACTTCCCTCGGTCACGATCGGCAAGATCAGCACGCCGCCCTGCTCGGCGACGACCACGTCTGCATCGCGTCCACGGAACCAGAGCACAGCGCCCATCGCCATGACCGCGGCCACGATCCAGACCGCGACCCAAGCCAGAGGCCGATGTCGACGCGACGTCGATCCGGATGGCAGTGCGGCCTGGGCCAAGGTCCGCGCTTCGCTCGTTTCGATGTGCGGTGAATCGTCACGCGCGCCCTGGATGAGCGGCGCATGCGTCGTGGTCGGCTGGCTCGTGGCGGGCGCGTGCGCGTCTTCCAGCACCTCGACCTCGGCGACCCAGCCGTAGCCAAACTTCGGCATCGTCTTGATGCAGCGCTGATCGCTGCCGGCATCGCCCAATGCACGTCGCGCCCGCAGCACGGCCTGGCTCAACTGGGCATCGGTCACGTCGATGCGCTCCCAGACGGCGGCGCCGAGTTCGTCCCGCCCCACCGCACGATGACGGTTTTCGATCAGGTAGACGATGCAGTCGAACACCTTGGACGGCAGCATCACGTGCTCGCCGCCACGCAACAGCTCGCGCGTGGCGGGGCGCACGAGGCAATCGAGAAAGCGATAGGCAGGATTCGAAGTCACGCGACAAGGTTAGCGCGGCGACATCATTCCGCCAGCGGGTTTTGCGCAGCCCCGAAACTCGGGTCAGCCCGGCGCTCAGCCGCCATCGGCGGCGCAAACGCATCGCGGAACGCGAACGCATCGACCGAAGGCCCGCGTTCGCGCAACATCGACAATCGTTCCGCCGCTTCCGTGATCGACGGCCGGTGTCCGTCCGGCACCCACCACAGCACCATGTACGCCTGATCCATCTTCGCGAACCATTCGCGGCGACGGCGGACGATCTCGACGTGATCGCTGCGGAAGGCGAATGCCTGCAGCGCCGCCACGTCCCGCCACACCGACAGGTTCACGACCACGTCGTCGCCGAACGGATGCGTGGGCGCCTTCGGATCGCTGCCGTTCGCCGCCGCATCACCGTCCAGGTCATAGGACTCGTCCCAGCGCCAGACGAACCCGTCCGACTGCTCCGCCAGCGCATTGATGCGGCCCAGGTTGTCGACGAAGTCCGCAAGCTGCGGCGACTCGAGCGGCGCGAGCAAGGTGGCGATGTTCAGTTGCGCGAGTTGGTGGTTCGTCATCGACAGCCTCAAATTGGCAAGGCGATACCATTCTTCCCTGCGAGGCTGCGATGAAACATCCCGATCACACCGAAATCAACGATCTCGGCAGCCAGCCGATCAAGCTGTGGACGCGGGGCGTGCCGGTGGAGGATGAAGCGAAGCGACAGTTGTCGCAGCTTGCGCGCCTGCCGGTGGTGTGGCCGCATGTCGCGGTGATGCCGGACGTGCATGTCGGCATCGGCGCGACGGTGGGATCGGTGGTGCCGACGCGGCACGCGATCATCCCGGCGGCGGTCGGTGTCGACATCGGCTGCGGCATGATCGCGGCGCGCACCTCGCTGAAGGCGACCGACTTGCCCGACAACCTGAGCGACGTGCGCAGCGCGATCGAGAAGGCTGTGCCGCATGGTCGCAGCACGAACCGCGGTCAGCGCGACAAGGGCGCGTGGAACGCGCCGCCACGCACTGCGTTGCAGGCGTGGGCCGGGTTGGACCAGGACTTCAAGCGCTTGTGCGAACAGCACCCGCGCCTGAAGAACACCAATAACCTGAACCACCTCGGGACGCTCGGGACCGGCAATCACTTCGTCGAACTCTGCCTCGATACCGAGGACAGCGTCTGGGTGATGCTGCACTCGGGTTCGCGCGGCGTCGGCAATGCGATCGGTACGCATTTCATCGAACTCGCTCAAGCGGATATGCGGAACCACATCGCCAACCTGCCGCATCGTGACCTCGCCTATTTCCAGGAAGGATCGCCGCACTTCGCCGACTACGTGTTCGCTGTCGACTGGGCGCAGCGGTTCGCGAAGGAGAACCGCGCGATCATGATGTCGAACACGCTGGCGACGCTGGCCAAGGCCATCCCGAAGAAGTTCACGTTGATCGAGGAAGCGGTGAACTGCCACCACAACTACGTGCAACGCGAAACCCACTTTGGCGAGAGCCTGTTCGTGACGCGCAAAGGCGCGGTCAGCGCGCAGAAGGGCCAGCTCGGCATCATCCCGGGATCGATGGGTGCGAAGAGTTTCATCGTTCGCGGGCTCGGCAACGAGGACGCGCTCTGCTCGTGTTCGCACGGTGCGGGTCGCGTGATGAGCCGCACCAAGGCCAAGCAGTTGATCACGCTGGATGACCACATCAAGGCCACGGCCCATGTGGAATGCCGCAAGGACGCCGACGTGATCGACGAATCGCCGGCCGCGTACAAATCCATCGATGCGGTGATGGCGGCGCAGCGCAACCTGGTCGAAATCGTGCATACGTTGCGGCAGGTGGTGTGCGTGAAGGGCTGACGGGCCATCGCGGCTTGAAAGCCGGTCTTACAAGAGCCATCGCGGCTTGGATGCCGCTCCTACGAGAGCACAGGCATCACGCCGGTTACACGCGTCGTGCATAGAGTGCGCCGCGTGTGACCGGAGGTGAGCCATGACGCTGCGACTGTTGCTGTTGGGATGCATTTTTGGACTGGCCGGCGCGGCGCACGCGGCGTTGCCGAACGCGCCCGTCGAACGCATCGACCTCGAGCGGTATCTCGGCACCTGGCACGAGGTCGCGCGTTTGCCGAATCGTTATCAGGACGACTGCGTCTCGGGCACGACCGCGACTTATCTGCGCGGCGAAGATGGCGAGATCGTGGTGCGCAATGCCTGCACCACGGCCGAAGGCGAGCGCATGAGCGTGGATGGCGTGGCGCGCGAAGTGGTGAGCGGCAGTGGCAACCTGCAGGTGCGTTTCGCGCCGCGCTGGCTGGCTTGGTTGCCGGTCTGGGCCGACTACTGGGTGCTCGACCTCGACCCCGACTATCGCTGGGCCGTGGTCGGCGGACCGACGCGCAAGTTCCTGTGGGTGCTGGCCCGCGATCCACGACTCGACCCGGAGGTCTTCGAAGGCATCAAGGCGCGCGCCGCAGCCCGCGGCTACGCGGTCGAACGCCTGTGGGTCGCCGACACCCTGCGCGACGTCGGAACCACGCGCGTCGCCGACCGCCGCAGCCCGTAGGAGCGGCTTCCAAGCCGCGATCAACGCCCAGCGATCATGTCATCGCGATGCGTTGCTGCTCATCGCTCGAGAGCTGCGCCGGGAATTGGTCCCTCCGCGGCATCTGTCATACCAGGTCGAGGGCCTGTTCTGGCGTCATCGGCGCGTGCGGGCATTCGCGGATGATACGCGGGCAACAAAAAGGCCGGCGCGAGGGCCGGCCTTTCATGTCCCGTCGGGCCCGGCTCAGCGGCGCGTGCGTGCGACCGCCAGGCTGCCGACCAGCACGATCAGCGCCGCCAGCAGCGTCAGTGCGCGACGATCGTCGGCCGGCACCGGCTGATGCGGTTCGATCGGCGCAACCGCCGTGCAGGGCAGGTTGACGACTTCGAGGCTGAAATCGCAGATCGCCGCGGACGAGGTGTTGGTGACGACGACGACCATGTCGCTGTTCGCCGGCACTTCGAACGAGAACGGTTGCGCGAGCGAGGAGCCGACATCGCCGACGAAGTTCGTGGCCTGGTTGTTCGGATCATAGGAACCGATGTAGGCGGACGCGTGCGCATTGGTGCCGCAGGGCGTGGTGCCGGCGGTGTCGGGGTCGAAGTTCACCGTCACGCACGCGGCGGCACTGCTGGTGTTCGGATAGGTGAAGGTCTCGAAGTTGAACGTCGTGCCGACGTTGAACTGGCCCGGATAGACCTTGTTCGGGCAAGCGCTCGGGATGGCGTCGCGGAAGATGCGGCCGTCCTGGGTGTTGGCGCCGGTGAAGGACGTGGTGATGACGCCGGACGGGCACACGGTGCCGCTGGGTGCGCGACCGCCGACCAGGAACGGGCCTCGCGATGCGGCGGGAAGGCCGGCATCGTTGGCGCTTTGCGCCAGCGCCGAACCGGAAACGACGACTGCAGCCAACAGCAACGACTTGATCAACTTCACGACGACCCCCAAGAGCGCAGATGAACATCTTCCCGCGCCGCGACCGCGGTCCGACCGGGACTCAAAAAACGTCGAAAGTCTAGGCAGTTATCGCGTGTTCTGCAAACCGGTTCACGGAAATCAGCGTTCGACGATGGCGACGACACCCATGCCGCCGGCGGTGCAGACCGAGATCAGGGCGCGGCCGCCGCCCTTTTCGTCGAGCAGCTTCGCCGCGGTCGCGACGATGCGTGCGCCGGTCGCCGCGAACGGATGGCCGAAGGCGAGGCTCGATCCGACCACGTTCAACTTCGCCGGGTCGATCGCGCCGAGCGGCTTCGCCAGACCGAGGCGCCTGCTGCAGTAGTCGGCCGATTCCCAGGCCTTGAGCGTGCACAACACCTGGGCCGCGAAGGCTTCGTGGATCTCGTAGAAGTCGAAGTCCTGCAGCGTCAGGCCCGTCGCCTTGAGCAGGTCGGCGACGGCCACGGTCGGTGCCATCAGCAGGCCTTCGCCGGCGACGAAATCGACGGCGGCGACGCGCGAATGGGTGAGGTAGGCGAGCGGCTTCAGTCCTCGTTCCTGCGCCCAGGCTTCGGAGCCGAGCAGCACCGCGCTGGCGCCGTCGGTCAGCGGCGTCGAATTGCCGGCGGTCAGGCTGCCCTTGCCCGAGCTGCGATCGAAGGCGGGTTTCAGCGCCGCCAGTTTCTCGACCGTGGTGTCGGCGCGCAGGATGTTGTCGCGCTCCAGACCGCGGAACGGCACCACCAGATCCTTGAAGAAGCCGCGCTCGTAAGCGGCCGCGGCCTTGCGATGCGATTCGCAGGCGAGCTGGTCCTGCGCCTCGCGGGTGATGCCCCATTCCTTGGCCATCATCTCGCAGTGGTCGCCCATCGACTTGCCGGTGCGCGGTTCGGCCACGCCCGGAAAGGCCGGCTTCAATTCGCGCGGCGAGAAACCCTTGAGCGCCGCGCCGACGCGCTGACCGAAGGTCTTGGCGCGATTGATGTCGAGCAGGCGCCGGCGCAGCTTGTCGCCGAGCACGATCGGCACGTCGGAGGTGGTGTCGGAACCGCCGGCGATGCCGGCTTCGATCTGCCCGAGCGCGATCTTGTTGCCGATGTGGATGCTGGTGTCGAGGCTGGTGCCGCAGGCACGCTGCATGGTGATGCCGGGCGTCAGCGGCGACAGGCCCGCGGACAACGCCACTTCGCGGCCGATGTTCCAGTCCGACGAATGCTTGAGCACGGCACCGAGGGCCACTTCGCCGAGCTGCGCGCCGCTCAGGTTGAACTTCTCGACCAGCGCCCCGACCGCCTTGATCGACATGCCGACGTTGCCGAGGTCGAAGTACGCGGTGTTGTTGCGGCAGAACGGAATGCGCGAACCACCGAGGATCGCAACGCGGCGGGCTTGGCTCATGACAGGCTCCAACTCAGGGAGTCCCGACCCTAGCAAATGCCTGTGGAGCGGTCACGCCGGTTGGCGGTCTTCCACGTCCAGCCCCGTTTCCGGACCGCGTGCCTGCAGGAAGAAGGCATCGGCATAGGCCCAGAAATGCCAGGCGGCCGGTACCGAGCGCAACATCCAGTCCAGATGCGATGCGGCAAAACGCATCGCCGCTTCGCGGTCGGTCACCTGCAGCGGCTCGCGGATCCGCAGCTTGCGCCGACCGGTGGTCGGATCGAGCCAGACCGCGAAGAACACGATCGGAGCCTGCGCCTTCTCGGCGAGCTTGATCATGCCGCTTGGCAACTGCGCGTCGCGATCAAGCAGACGCACCGGCATCTCGCCGCCGACGCCGGGCACGTCGATCGAGGTCAGCAGGCAGGTGCCGGCCTGCAGGGCGCGCAGCATCGGTCGCGGGCCGTCGCCGATGTAGACCAGATCGTGCGCACCGGTGCGGATCACTTCGGCATTGCGCAACAGCGCGTAGCGGTGCAGCAGGGTGTGGCCGGCAAAACTCTGCGGGTCGGTGCGCACGGACAGTCCGGCAAAACGCCGGCCGGACCGACGCAGGGAACGCAGCGCCCAGAAGCCCGCGCCCCAATGGAAGGACAGCGTGATCAGCGCGCCGTCGCCCGCGGGCCAGGCGCCGTCGATGTCGAAGTGGCGGTCGAGGTAACGGTCGCTGCGCCACTTCAGCAGGAACAGGTCGATGTGATCGACGAGGTGATACAGCCGTTGTTCGGCCGCGAAGCGCCCGGGGTCGTCGACCATGCCGTAACGCCGGGCGATCGCCACGGTCGCGTCGACGCGCTCGCGGAAGAACCAGGGCCAGCGCGCCAGCCGCCGCGCGATGCGGAAGCCGATCGACCAGGGCAGCAACGCGATCAGGGCCGGCACCAGCCAGCGTTCCACCAGCACGCGCGACTCGCGGCGCAGGCGGTTCTTGCGGGAATCCATCATCGGCAAATCGTATCAGCGCGACCCGGCCCGAATCTTTCGTGGGA
>JBGASK010000124.1:0-16820 GCA_044229785.1 Ahniellaceae bacterium | reverse complement strand
ACGCCATCGAGCAGGCCATCGCTGTCGAGTTCGCCGGCGCGCAACACCGCACCGCCGCCGTTCGACAGGCCGAACGCGATGATGCGCGTGTTCGCTGCGGTGAACGGCGCCTGCTGCGGGAAGGCCTCGTTCAAGGCCTGCAGGCCGAACCGCGCGGCCTGCAGCACATGCCGGCCCCAGTCCGCTTCCGGGTTGTCGCCGGAATGCGCGTGCTTGATCGCGACGCGCGTGTCGTTCGCGGCGGCCGTCGTGCCGGGATCGAATTCGAGATCGGCGCCGCGCGCGGCCCGCGTGCCGTCCGCCTGGGTACCCTCGCCGCTGGCGATGTCGAAGAAGCCGGTGCCGGTACCCTTGTCCGTGTGCGCCACCGCACAGCCGCGTGGCAGTCCGTACAAGGACACCGAACCGATCGCGCCATACACGCCGCGGGAACCGGAAGAGGCGGTGACGATCAGGCAACGCTTCGTTGCATCGAAGGTATCGGGAATCTGCGCCAGCACGCGATGCGGCTGCTTCGCGCCGGGCAGGCGCGCATAGGCGTGGTATTCGCGGCCAGGCACGTTCGGAATGTCCTTGACCGAACCGTACAGGTCGGCGATGCCGCGCCAGTTCGCGTACAGCGCACGCCGGCGCAACTCGGACGCGGTCGGATGGTCGGGGTCGGCCAGCGCCGGCGCGACCGGATTCAGCAACGCGTCGCGACCCAGGCCGCCTGTCAGCAAATCATCGCCGTCGCGATGCGTGCTGACGCGTTGCGCCGTGAAGGCGTCGGCCGCCGCGGGCTCGGGGGTCGTCGTGCGTGTGTTCATGCAGGCAGCCAGGGGCAATGAAGCGAGCAGCAGAATGATCGGGCGCATGGGGTTCTCCTCAGATTACGCTAGCAGCGATGACGCGGCGCGCCACTGGACCTAGGTCCAGGCGCCGCGCTGCCGCGCCGCTGTTAGCCTCGCGGCATTCCCTGCTTCCAGGCACCCCCATGTCCGACCGCTTTCTCGCCGGGCGCACCGCCCTCGTCACCGGCTCCACCTCGGGCATCGGCCTGGCGGTCGCGAAGACGCTCGGCGGCGCCGGCGCGCACGTGATCGTGCATGGTCTTGGCAGTGCCGAAGAGATCGCGCAGGCCGAACGCTCGGTGCGCGAGGCCGGCGCGGCCAGCGCGCGCTTCCTGCCCGGCAATCTCGCCGACCCGGCCGCGATCGACGTGCTGATGCAACAGGCGGGCGCGCTCGACATCCTCGTCAACAATGCCGGCATCCAGCACACCGCATCGATCGCCGAGATGCCGCCGACACAATGGGACCGCATCCTGGCGATCAACCTGAGCGCCGTGTTCCACACCATGCGTCTGGCCCTGCCCGGCATGGCGCAACGCAGCTTCGGGCGCGTCGTCAACGTCGCTTCGGTACACGGACTCGTCGCCTCGGTGAACAAGGCACCGTATGTCGCGGCCAAACATGGCGTGGTCGGGTTGTCGAAAGTCGCCGCGCTGGAATACGCCGCGCACGGCGACCGCAATGGCGGCGGCATCACCATCAACTGCATCTGCCCGGGCTTCGTCGAAACCGCGTTGATCGAACCGCAGATCCAGGCGCGCGCGGCGAATCACGGCGGCGACCGCGAGGCCGGCATCCGCGACCTGCTCGGCGAGAAACAACCCAGCCTGCGCATGACCTTGCCCGAAGAAATCGGTGCACTCGCGCTCTGGCTCTGCCGTCGCGAAGCGCATAACCTCAACGGCGCGGCCATTCCGGTCGACGGCGGCTGGACCGCCGCCTGACGCAGGAGCGTCCATGACGCAGATCCTGATCGCCGACGATCATCCGCTGTTCCGTCTCGCATTGACGCAGGCGCTGCGCGCGATCGCGCCGGAAGCGGCCCTGATCGAAGCCGATTCGCTGGCCGCCGCTCGCACGCATCTCGATGCCCGCCACGACATCGATCTGGTCCTGCTCGACCTGCACCTGCCCGACAGCCACGGCTTGATGGGCCTCGCGGAACTGCGCGCCGAACATCCGGCGGTGGCCGTGGCGATGATCTCGGCGAACGAGGATCCGGCGGTGATCCGGCGCGCGCTCGCGTTCGGCGCGGCCGGCTACATCCCGAAAGGGGCGTCGCTGGACGAACTCGCGGGGGCCTTGCGCGCAGTACTCAACTGCGAGGAATACGTGCCGCCGCAGTTGCGCAACGCCATCGGCGCGACCGCGACCAGCAGCGACGACCAGAAGATCGCGGCGCGCCTCGCCTCGCTGACGCCGCAGCAATTCCGCGTGCTCAGCCTGGTGGCGGACGGTCAGCTCAACAAGCAGATCGCCGACAAGCTCGGCATCCAGGAGCGCACCATCAAGGCGCACCTGTCGCTGATCTTCCAGAAGCTCGGCGTGCGCAACCGCACCCAGGCCTCGGTGATGCTGCGTTCGCTCGAACTCGGCGACCCGGCCAGGGTCGTCGAGTTCGACGACGGCGAGGACTGAGCCTCGCCGCCATGGCGATCAGTCGTGGTCCTGGCGGTCGTGTTTCTGTTTGGCGATGTTGCGGCTGGCGCGATTTTCGGAGCGCTGCAGGCGCGCCCGTTCGCTCTTGGTCACCACGCCGTCGGAATTGAATCGCTCTTCCTTGTTCTCGAGGCGATCCTGCTGGGCGTCGAGGCGCGCTTCCTCGCGCTTCGTGACCTCGCCCGATGCCACGCCCTGATCGATGCGCGCTTCCTGATTGTCCTGACGCGCGTCGACCACCGGCGTGCCGGCGGAGGCGATCGTCGACAGGGCCCCGAGCACGAGGGCAAACATCAGCTTGTTCATGGACTTGTCTCCGTTCCGCGGGATCGCGTCCGGAGCATAACGCGGCCATGCCGCCAAGGTTGACACGGGTTTCGTCCGGTCCCGGCACGATTGCCGCTACACTGCCGGCCCGCCCGGGTTCCGGGCGACGTATCCCTCGGGAATGAACGACGAACCGCCCAGTAGCAGCGCGCCGCCGGCGCGCTCCTGGCTCGACCGGCTGGGGCAGATGCTCTCCGGCGAGCCGCGCAACCGCGAGGAACTCCTCGAAGAGTTGCGCAATGCGAAAGACAACGGCCTGCTCAGCGCCGAAACCCTGACCATGATCGAAGGCGCCATCGGCGTCACCGACAAGCAGGTGTCCGATGTCATGGTGCCGCGCGCGCAGATGGTGTCGGTGCCGGTCGATGGTTCCTTGTCCGACATCCTCGCCATCGTGCTCGAATCCGGCCATTCGCGCTTCCCGGTCACCGGCGAAGATCGCGACGAGATCATCGGCACCCTGCTCGCCAAGGACCTGTTGCGCTGCCTGGCGCAGCCGGAACGGCCCTGCCACATCCGCGACCTGATCCGCCCGGTCCGGCTGATTCCCGAATCGAAACGGTTGAACGTGCTGTTGCGCGAGTTCCGCTCGTCGCGCCATCACCTCGCCGTGGTGGTCGACGAATACGGCGGCGTCGCCGGTCTGGTGACGATCGAGGACGTCTTGGAGGAAATCGTCGGCGACATCGACGACGAACACGACGACGAAAGCAACCCGGACGCGCAAGTCCGCCTGCTCGCCGACGGACGCCACAGCATCAGCGCATTGACGCCGATCGCCGAGTTCAACAGCGCCTTCGGCGCCGAGTTCTCGGACGAGGAATACGACACCGTGGGCGGATTGGTGACGGCCGCATTCGGCCACCTGCCCGAAGTCGGCGAAGACGTCGCGCTGGGACGCTTCCGCTTCCACGTCGCCAAGGCCGACGCGCGCCGCGTACACCAGTTCACCGTCACCACGGAAACGGCGTGAGCCTGGTTCGCGCGATCCTGATCCTGCTCGTGTTCGGCATGGTCGGCGTGCGCGCGCAAGACGGCGCGGTCGATCAGGACAGCGGCGCGGCCTTCCGCATCGCGCTGGTCACGGCGGCGCCCGGCGACATCTACTGGCAGCGGTTCGGGCACAACGCCCTGCTGGTCGAAAACACCGCGACCGGCGATGCGCGCATGTACAACTTCGGCATCTTCGACTTCGAGCAGGAGAACTTCCTGCTGAACTTCGCGCGCGGCCGCATGATGTATCGCCTGGCGGCGATCGCGCCTGAAGACGATCTCGCGAACTATGCCGGCGACGGCCGCAGCGTCTGGATTCAGGAACTCGACCTGTCGCCGGAACAACGCTACGCAGTCGCGGAAATGCTCGGCCAGAACGCCTTGCCCGAGAACGCCGAATACCGCTACGACTACTTCGCGCAGAACTGCTCGACCAAGGTGCGCGACGTGCTCGACGCCGTGCTCGAAGGCGAACTCAAGGAGACGATGAGTGCGCGGGCGCGCGGCGAAACCGATCGCTCGCTGGCCATGGCCTATGCGCGCCCGGAACCCTGGCTCGCCGTCGGCATCGATCTCGGCATCGGCCCGGCGGCGGATCGCAAGCTCAGCTTCTGGGACGAGATGTTTCTGCCGCTGCGCCTGCGCGAACTGGTGCGCGAGGTGCGCGTGCGCGACGAACGCGGCATCGAACGCCCGCTGGTCGCGCGCGAGTGGACCGCCTACGACGGCCGTCTGGGCGACCAGGTGCCGCCGCCGCCGAACTGGTTCTGGCCGTTCGCCGTCGCGGGCTTGGCGCTGGCCGCCGCGACCCTCCTGATCCTGCGCCGCGACGCGGGCGCAGCGCGCAGCAGCGGCGCATTGCTGCTGTCGCTGGTCGTGCTCGTGCTCGGCCTCGGCGGTCTGGTGCTGGCCGGGCTGTGGGGCTTCACCGACCACGCCATCGCCTACGCCAATCTCAACCTCGTGCTGTTCAGTCCGCTCGCCCTGCTGCTGGCGTGGCCGCTGTGGCGCTGGCGGAAGCCGACGGCGACGCCCGGGCGCGTCGCGCGCTGGAGCGCACTGGCCATGACCACGCTCGCCCTGCTCGGCCTCGCCTGGCTCACCCTGCCGGGCACGCAACAGGCGAACGCCCACTGGTTCGCGCTGATCCTGCCGCTGCAACTGGTGCTTGCCTGGCGATTCTGGTTCGCGACCGCCGACTGAGATTGCCATGCCCGCGACCGCGCGGGCATCATCATGCGTCCCCGGAGCACGCCCATGAACCTGTCGGTCGAAGTCACGCCCGCGAAGCCGCCGATGGTGATCAACAGCGTCGCCTATGCGGCCGATGGCAAGCGCCTGCCCGACATCACGCTCGACGAGATCAGCGACGTGCTGGAGCAGCCCGACACCTTCGTCTGGGTCGGCCTGCACGAACCCGACGAGCCGCTGCTGGAGAAATTGCAGGAAGAATTCTGCCTGCACGATCTCGCCATCGAAGACGCGCACCACGCGCATCAGCGTCCGAAGATCGAGGTCTACGGCGATTCGCTGTTCATCGTGCTGCACACCGCGCAGTTCGTCGGCGGCAAGATCGAGTTCGGCGAAACCCACATCTTCCTGGGCCCGCGCTACCTGCTGACCGTGCGCCACGGCGCCTCGCTGAGTTATTCGCCGGCCCGCGCGCGCTGCGAGAAGGAGCCGGAACTGCTGGCGCTCGGCCCGAGTTACGGCCTGTACGCGGTGATGGACTTCATCGTCGACAACTTCTTCCCGATCGTGCGCTCGTTCCAGGATGAGCTGAGCGAACTGGAAAGCGACATCTTCGAATCCAGCTACAAGCGCGAAACCATCGAGCGCCTGTACGAACTGAAGAAGGAACTGGTCACGCTGCGCCTCGCCGTAGCGCCGCTGCAGGACATCCTGAACCAGCTGATGCGCTTCCATCCGACCATCATCCGCGAGGACGTGCGGCTGTATTTCCGCGACGTGTTCGACCACGCCGTGCGCGTCAAGGAAGCCTGCGACACGATGGGCGAAATGCTGACCGCGGCGATGTCGGTCTCGCTCGCCATGGTCTCGGTCGGCCAGAACGAAGTCGTCAAGCGCCTCGCCGGCTGGGCCGGCCTGCTCGCCGTGCCCACGCTGATGGCCAGCTGGTACGGCATGAACTTCAAGCACATGCCGGAACTGCCCGGCGAACACAGCTACTTCGCCTTCATCGGCGTCACCGCCACGGTCATCGGCGTCGTCTACGTCATCCTGAAGCGGGCGAAGTGGCTGTAGCAGAGGATACAGGGCGAGATACCAATATGGACGCCGATCAGGAACTCGCAGCGCTGAGCGAGGAGCTTCAGCAGAAGATCGGGCGCAACTTGTTGAACTATCAGGTGATCGAACAACTCCTGAAGTTCCTCATTTCACGCGGCCATGTCAGTGCGGCATTGCACGAATTGGATGATGCATTCGCACAGAATGCTGAAGCCGTTCAACACAAAACGATGGGCCAACTTGCTGGACAATTCTGCGATGACTTTCTGTCCGACGCTGGAAACACGCGCGCTGCGAAAGGTGATGAAGCTAAGATCAGCATCACCTTCTCCGTTCGCTTCGAACGCTCTGCGGACGAAAACGCCGCGTTGCGCCAGGTTATTGAGCGACTGGTTGACAATCGCAATGACCTGGCGCACCACTTCGGAACTCGCTGGGACAGAGCTTCAAAAATCAGTGCGCGTAAACTCATTGGCGAACTGGACAAACAGCGCGAGCAACAGATCCTCGTTCACCAAGCACTACGAGAACTCGTCCTTGGACTGGTGCAAGGACTCAGAGATCACGCTGAGCTGTTCCAGTGCCAAGAGACCATTGAAACGTTGGTATTGTGCCAGAGCCCGCTCGTTGGGCTTCTCGTGGATTGCGCTCGCGAACGGGCAAGACCAGATGGATGGACACTACTTTCGCGTGCAGGCGACATACTTCGCGCCAATGCACCAGAGCACGCAGCATCCTTCAGGAAGAACTTCGGCCATAAGACATTGAAGCAATTCGTCGCAGCAACCGGATTGTTTGATATCCGCGACGAAGCACTGGATTGCGGATTCCGGACGCTCTACCGATGCAACGAAAATGTCCGATATCCGGATTGACCCGAGCGCTCAGCGCTCGCCGCCGATCTCGATGATCTGGTTCAACTCGGCACATGCGAGTTCGAAGACGTCGGTCGGCGCTCGCTTCCAGGGATGCGCCTTGGCCTTGCGTTGGCGCCAGTCGAACGACTTCGGCTGGTTGGTGATGATGTAACCCACCGTGCCGGCGACTTCCAGCGGCACGGCGAACGGATTCGTGGCGTTGTAGTCCTGGCTGCTCATCGGCAGACCGATGACGATGCTGGTGCGATCGTTCACGGCAGCGGGCGACAGCACCAGCATGGGATGCCGGGACTTCATCTCGCGACCGGCCTGAGGGTCGAAGTCGATCCAGATGATGTCGCCACGCGCCGGCACCCAGCGCGCGACCATCAACGAAACTCCTTGCCGACCGGCGCGTCTCCCATCAGTTCTCCGCCATGCAGTGCCGGATCGAATGCCTTGAGCTTCTGGGCCAAGGTCGTTCGTGGTGCGCGCCCCTGCGGCTTGACCACGACGTTCCCGTCCACCACTTCGACCACGACCTCCTGTCCGCTGACGAGTCGCGCCGCCTTGGCGACCGCCGACGGAATACGCACGGCGAGATTGTTGCCCCAGTTCTGGACCTTCAGCTCGGCCTTCACGCCCATCGTCGTCTCCGGTTTCGGCGTCACAGCCTAGTACCGCCCACCCGTCGTTTCAACATGTCGAAACGACGGGTGACTATCCGCAAGCGGTTGCTCAGCCCTTCCCCTCGATCCTCGCCCGCAACCGATCTTTCTGCTCGCGCGGTTCCGGCGTGAACTCTGCGCCCTGTTCTTCGATCCGATTCAGGGCTTGCACGCTCGCGCAGCCTGCTGTTAGCTTCGAGCCCATGCACACCGCCGCGAGCTATTTTTATTGGTACTACTTTCCCAGCCCTCGGGCGGTGGAAGGCAGACCGGTGCGCGTGTAACAGCAACGACCGAACCTTCGAAAACCGCCAGCGAACCTGGCGGTTTTTTCATGGCCGCCGGGAACACGAAACCCCGAGGAAGCCGCCATGACGTCCCTGAAACTGGTCCAGCCGCACGCCGCACCCGCCACCGACGACCTGCGCGTGCGCGCCATTCGCGAACTGGCGCCGCCCTCGCATCTGATCCGCGAATATCCGTGTTCGGCACGCGCCGCGGAAACCGCATCGGCCTCGCGTCAAGCCATCCACGGCATCCTCAATGGCCGCGATGATCGCTTGCTCGTGGTGGTCGGCCCGTGTTCGATCCACGATGCCGACGCGGCGCTCGATTACGCGCAACGGCTGGCGCAACTGCGACAACGGCTCGGCGACGAACTCGAAATCGTGATGCGCGTCTACTTCGAAAAGCCGCGCACCACGGTCGGCTGGAAAGGGTTCATCAACGACCCGCACCTCGACGACAGTTTCGACATCAACAGCGGCCTGCGCCTGGCGCGGCGCCTGCTGCTCGACATCAACGAGATGGGCCTGCCGGCCGCGACCGAATACCTCGACCTGATTTCGCCGCAATACATCGCCGACCTGATCAGCTGGGGCGCGATCGGCGCGCGCACCACGGAAAGCCAGTCGCATCGCCAACTCGCGTCCGGGCTGTCCTGTCCGGTCGGATTCAAGAACGGCACCGACGGCAACATCCGGATCGCGGTCACCAAGGGCGGTCACTCGGCCATCGTCGCGACCGAAGGCAATGGCGACTGCCACCTCATCCTGCGCGGCGGCAAACAACCGAACTACGATGCCGCGCATGTCGCCGCGGCGTGCAAGGAACTCGCCGCATCGGGCCTGTCCGAACGCGTGATGATCGACTTCTCGCACGCCAATTCGAGCAAGCAGTTCGCGCGCCAGATCGAGGTTGGCTCCGATGTCGCCGGCCAGCTCGCGGCGGGCGAGCGCCGCGTCGTCGGCGTGATGATCGAAAGCCACATCGACGAAGGCCGCCAGGACCTCGTCGCCGGCCAGCCGCTGCGCTACGGCGTCTCGATCACCGACGCCTGCATCGGCTGGGACGACAGCGAAGCCCTGCTGGATTGCCTGGCAGAGGCAGTGCGGACAAGACGATCAGTTCGACGCTGAGCGGCAGGAAATCGAAATCGCGGCGAAGCGGAAGCGCATTGTTTCCGCTTGCGTTCAAACCGCCCCACGAATCGCGATGCATTGACCGAGATAGTCGCGGAATCGACCACCCTGCGTGACCCAGTCATAACACTTGAGTCGGTCATGCTGTGGACGCTCGATCTGCAATCGTCTTGTTTCGTCGAGCAGGACATCTGCAAGCACACCCGCAAATTCGACTTCGTCATCTGCCACCAGCAAGGCGTCAAAACCGGCATCAAGGTGCCCGCGAGCGCCAGCTCGCGTGCTGACGCAGACACGGCCCGCCGCCAGCGACTCGATGACTTTCAGACTGGAACCGCGAAGACTCTCCTGTGGATTGATGGTGACGGCATGTGCCCGAATGAGATCGGGCATGTCATCGACCTGATCCAACACCTGGATCGAAGGATGCGCAAAACACTCGAGTTGTGCGACCCGCGCACGCGCTCCGATGCCTCCCACGATCGTGAGCGACACGCCATCCACCTCCGACAGCAGCCGCGGATAGACGCGTTGCAGGAAGTCAACGATGCCCTCGAAGTTGATCGGCGCCCGAAAGGGTCCCGCGAACAGGATGGCGCGCTTGCCGACAGAGGGCGTGTAGTCGTCGGACATGCCGATGTCGATGCCATTGGCGACCAGGGACGAGGACAGGCCTTCGAGCAGCACCTGGTCCTCTGCGGAGCTGACGATCCGACCGTCGTATCGACGCATGCATGCCAGTTCATGAAGATCCGCCGCCCGTTCCCGCGGATCATCCGGCTGCAGCAGGACGTCCTGCAGGTCAAGCAGCCAAACTGGTTGGTGCATGCTGGGCACTTCGACCAAGGCACCGAGTTCCATGTGCTCCACGATCACCGCCGCCGGCCGTCGCGTTTCGATCAAACGCCGCAATTCGCTGCACAACTTGCGATGCGCATGATTGCCCATGCGCGCGATGCGGTCGGTGCCGAGTGCCGACGGCAATTCAGGACGACCGGAAACCAGATGCACCGAAGCGAAGTGCGTGTCCAGCAATTCCGCGCAATCCGGATACAGCTCGCGCTCGTCGCTGAGCAGGATCACGTCGTATGCCGCCGCGAGCGAGCGTGCAAGTTGCATCGTTCGCACGGCTCCGCCATGCCGCGCTGGATAAATCGCGAACGGCGTCACGATCACGACGCAGGGACGCCCTGTCAGCGGTCGACACACCTGCGTCGACATCGCCGCATAGTCGAGGTCACGGCAGGGCGCAGTTCGCAATTCGCGCCGGATTCGCCAGAATGCCATCAGGCTGCGCGGCCGGGCCAACTCCAGCATCGAGCGCGCACAGAGGTTCAGCAGTCGTCTTGCCAATGCCCAGCGTCGTGCTTCGTTCAAGGGGTGGCGGAGCAGCAGCTGCAGCCGGTTGCGCTCGAACACTCGTCGCACCTCCTCCTCGGCATAGAATCGGCGCACGGTAACGCGATGTCCATGGACCACTCTGGAAGACGGGCATACAACGCTGTCATATCCCATGCGCCATGCTCGCAAACCCAAGTCGACGTCTTCCCAGTAGAAGGGATCGAAGACCAGGCTGCCTGGCATCAGCCGCTCAAGCAGTTCGCGCGGGAACAACGCCGAGCCGGCACCCGCCCAGACCGTTCCGCGCAACACCTGCCCCGCGGGAGGCTGGTGATAGGGATTCGGCAGACCATCCTCGACGCGCATCCTCGTCCAGCCGGTTTCTTCGCGACGGCGTTCCCCGTCGAATTCGATCTCCGACGCGATGCCGAACACGTACGGCGTACGGACCGGCAGCAATGCAGATAGCGCTTGCGGCGCCAGAATCATGTCGTTGTTGAGCAGATACACGCCGCCCAACTTCGCCAGTGCGATACCGTGAACTACCGCTTGCGTGAAACCGAGCGGATGTTCGTGGAATTGCCAGACCAAGTCCGGATGGCGCGCAGCCATCCCGACGTAGTCCTCACGCGCCGAGCCGTTCACGACGACAATGACCTCGGTCGGTTCGGCGACCTGGCGCCGGGCAACTGCCAGGCTGTCCAAGCACCGAGCCAGCATCTCGCCACCGCCACGCTCGGGAATGACGATGCTGATGCCTCGTCCCCATTCGAGCGGCGCGATACGCGTCAGGCGCAAGGGCGTGGATCGTGACCGCCTTAACAGGAACAAGAGCGGGATGACGAGCACACGGTGCATGCCGCTCCGCTCGATCGCCCGCGCCAGTCGACGTAGCAGGGAGTGTCCGCTCAAGCCAGGACCTCGTCGATCGCGTCGGCCACGGCATCGATCTGTGCATCGCTGAGGGCAAGACCGGACGGCAGATAGCATCCACGTTCGGCAATGTCATTGGCCACCGGGAATGCTTGTCCAGCCGGCACGTGTGCCTGCAGGAAGGGCTGGGCGCTGCATGGCACGAAAAAGTCGCGTGTGTCGACGCCGAGCGCTCGCAAGGCGGCGCAAAATTCGTGGCGCGTCAGGCGAGCCGACGGTTCGAGCAATACCGCAAACATCCAGTGCACGTTCTCGGCCCACTCCCTCGTCACCGGCAAAAGCAGACTCGAATGTGCCGCAAGTCGGCGCCGGTAATGCGCAGCCATCCGCTGCTTGCGGGCCAGCAATTCGTCGACATGCTGCAGCTGGCCGAATCCCAGGGCGGCCTGCAGGCTGCCCATGCGGTAGCTGAACCCCAGTTCCAGATGGCGGAAGCGCTTTGCCGGATCATGCGCCATGTCACGCAGGCTGCGAACACGATCGGCCAGCCTCGCGTCTTGGGTCACCACCATCCCGCCTTCACCAGTCGTGATCAGCTTGTTGCCATAGAAGCTGAAGGCAGCGATATCAGCCAGTCCCCCGCAAAGCCTGCCGCGGTAGCGGGCGCCATGTGCCTCGGCGGCGTCTTCGACCACGGAGAGTCCATGCCCCCTCGCCATTGCCATGATCGGATCCATGTCAGCGCTGTGGCCATAGACATGCACCACGACAATCGCGCGAGTCCTGAGTGTGATGACGCCCTCGACCATCCGCGGATCAAGCGTGAAGGTGTCGGGCTCGACATCGACGAATACCGGCGTTGCTCCGCAGTACAACACCGCGTTGACGGTGGCGATCATCGTGAAATCGGGCACGATCACCTCGTCGCCCGGCCCGACGCCGAGCGCCAGCAGTGCGAGATGGAGCGCGCTCGTACCGCTGTTGGTCGCCAACGCATGTTCGACACCAAGGAATCCCGCAAAGGCGGATTCGAATTTCGCCACCATCGGCCCCGCGGATGAAACGAAGCCGCTTTCGACGACCTCTGCGACCCAGTGCTTTGCGGCGTCCGAAATCCATGGTTCATTCACTGGAATTCTTTGCGTCATGCCGGCGTCTCGTCGCTGCTCTTGACGCTGTCGCGAAGGAGCTTCGTCGGTGCGCACTCGCTGACCGGCCCTTGCTTCACTTCGATCAGTCGCACGGACTCCAGCACGGTCACGGCATGTCCACCGCGCAGCATCACGATGTGATCGCCCGCGCCAAGTTCACATTCGCCGATTTCCCTCCAAGCCTCATCGAACAGCGTGACTCGGATGCGACCAGACTCGACGAACAGGAATTCCGATCCACCCCGCACACGCACCTCGTCGGCCGGGTGAGTGTGTGCCGCCACCTGGTAGCCCGTCGGGCGATCCATCACCCCAACTTGCAAGGCCGCGCTGCCAGGCGTCACGAACTGCACAGTGCCGGCAGGCAATCGTCGGCAGGCGATCGCGTACAACACGCCTCCGAATCCAAACTGGATCACAGTGTGCATTGCTGCCCGTCCTTGATTGTCTGGCCTGACCATGGGATCGCCTCGCCGAATGATAGTTCCTGCGCGCAGACCGCAAGGCGAAACCGCGTACGGCTTCAACGTCGGCGTCTCCTTCCAAGGCGCCAGGAAGTCCGCGCGCAACCAGGCGCCGATGTCGCCAGCCAACTCGCAAGCGGCGAACACCGCGTCGTCGGCGTCATGATCGAGAGCCATATCGACGAAGGCCGGCAGGATCTCCTGCCCGGACGTCCGCTTCGTTACGGTGTCTCGATCACCGACGCCTGCATCGGCTTCGCGCATGCCGAAACCTTGCTGGAAAACTTGGCGACGGCCGTACGACAGCGGCGGGCAGGTTGACGTCCGTCACGGCGCAGTACGTCCACGCCACAAACGACAACGGGGCCTCGCGGCCCCGTCGTGTTGAACCGATATGCCTTGGCAATTACTGCGTGTGCGCCTTCAGCCAGGCGTTCACTTCGTTGTGCCATTGCACCGAGTTCTGCGGCTTCAGGATCCAGTGGTTCTCGTCCGGGAAGTACAGGAACCTGGATTCGATGCCGCGGCGCTGCAGCGCGGTGAACAGCGAAATGCCCTGCTCGACCGGCACGCGAAAGTCCATGGCGCCGTGCACGACCAGGGTCGGGATCTTCCAGTCCTTGACGTGATTGACCGGGTTGTGGCGCTCGTAGTTGGCCGGCTGCTCGTAGGGCGTGCCCTGCATTTCCCATTCGTCGAACCAGAGTTCTTCGGTGCTGTAGCCCATGAAACGGTTGTCGAAGATCGAGGCATGCGAGACCAGGCAGTCGAAGCCGTCGGTCCAGTTGCCGGCGATCCAGTTCATCATGTACCCGCCGTAGGAACCGCCGAGCGCGCAGGCCTTGCCGTCGTCGAGCCAGTCGTACTTCGCGGCGGCCGCGGCCATGCCCTTCTTCAGGTCTTCGAGCGGCTTGCCGCCCCAGTCGCCGGAGATCGCGTCGGTGAACTTCTGCCCGTAACCGGTGGACCCGTGGAAATTGATTGCGACGACCGCGAAACCGGCGCCAGTGTAGGTCTGCGGATTCCAGCGGTAATGCCAGTCGTTGCCGAACGCGCCCTGCGGACCACCGTGAACAAGGAAGGCGATCGGATACTTCTTGCCGGCTTCGTAGTTCCACGGCTTGACGACGTAGCCTTCGACGCGTTCGTCGTTCCAGCCCTTGAAGTCGAAGAACTCGGGTGCGCCCATGGTCACGCCGGCGAGCTTGTCGGCATTGAACCGGGTCAGCTGCTTCTCGCCGGCATTCTTCGCATTGCGCGCGAACAGGTGCGCCGGCGAGGTCAGGGTGTCGCGCGAGAACACGTAGCCGTTCGGTCCGATCGAGAACGCACTGATGTTGCCCGCACCGGTCAGGTCGGTGGCCTTGCCCGACTTCACGTCGATCGCGAACAGCGGATGTTCGCCGTCGGAATCGCTGCTCGTGTAGAGCGTCTTGCCGTCGGCCGACAACTGCAGCGGCCCGGCGGAACGGTCCCAGTCCGCGGCGATGTCGCGGGTCTGGCCGGTGGCGACATCGCGCGCCTTGATCTGGAAGCGGTCGGCTTCGAAGGTCGGGCGGCTCATCGCGAGGTAGAACAGCGTCCTGCCGTCGCGCGAGAACATCGGATAGCTGTCCCAGGCCGCGTTCGCAGCGGTCAGATTGACCGGCGCCAGCGAACCGTCGGCCGGCGTCGTGAACAGGTCGAAGTTCGTGCTCCAGGCTTCGGTCTTGCCGGCGATGCGGGCCGAGAACACCAGCGACTTGCCATCCGGCGCGAAGCTGTATTCGGATTCGTCGCCAAACGGCTTCGAAGGCACATCGCCGTCGACGCCCTTGCTGACCCAGGCCGGTGCGGCTTCGGCCTTGCCATCGGCACCGAGGTCGGCGACGAAGAGCTGGCTGCGACGACCATCCATCCACGTGTCCCAGTGGCGGATGAAGAGCTTGTCGAACACCACGCCCGTGTTCTTCTGCGCCGCACGTTCATCGAGGCGCTTCTTGCTGCAGTCGAGGGTGTCGCAGTCGGTGAAGACCTCGAACGTGACCGCCATCTGCTGTCCGTTCGGGGACAGCTGGAAGGTGCCGACATCGAGCGGGTAGTCGGTGACCTGGCTGGCTTCGCCGCCGGCCAGCGGCAGGTTCCACACCTGCATCGAACCCGAACGCGGGCTCAGGAAATAGATCGACTTGCCGTCACGCGCCCAGCGCGGACCGACCGAAGTGGCGCCCTTCGCGGTCAGGCGGCGCGGCTGCGCGGAACCGTCGGCCGGCACCAGCCACAGGCTTTGCAGGCCCTTGTTCGCGGCATAGTCGGTTTCACGCAACTGGAACGCGACCTGGCGACCGTCCGGCGACAGGCGCGGGTCGGCAACGCGATCGAGATTGACGAGGTCGTCGACATTGAAGCCGCGCGGTTCGGCGAACGCCGATCCGGCCGCGACGAGCGCGAACGCGCCCAGAGCAAGCACACGCATGGAACAACTCCTGTACGAGCGGGACCGGCATCGTAGTCCGCGCTGCCGTCCGCGGGAAGCGACGCGGGACTGGCCGTGGCTCGGGCGTGGCGGGCATACTCCGGCGACTGTACGTTCCAAGAATCTGATCAAGGACTTGCGATGAATCACGCGGCCAGCACCGACTTCCTCGGCCACCCGAAGGGCGTCTACATCTGCTTCTTCACCGAGATGTGGGAACGCTTCTCGTTCTACGGCATGAAGGCGCTGCTGCTGCTGTACCTGACCAAGTACCACCTGTTCGGCGATACCGGCGGACTGAACCTGCTTGGTGCGTACGGCGGCCTCGTCTACTGCATCCCGGTGATCGGCGGCATGCTGGCCGATCGTTACCTCGGCCTGCGCAAGGCAGTGATCTTCGGCGGCGTGCTGCTGGTGCTCGGCCATCTCGGCATGGCCTTCGAGGGCGAGGCCGCGCGCAAGGTCGGCGAGACCATCGTCCGCGATGAGTCGGCACTGTGGGTGTTCTACTTCTCGCTGGCTCTGATCATCATGGGTGTCGGTTTCCTGAAGCCGAACATCTCGGTCGTCGTCGGCAAGCTGTATCCGGACGGCGACCCGCGCCGCGACGCCGGCTTTTCGCTGTTCTATGCCGGCATCAACCTCGGCGCGATGCTGGCCTCGCTGGTTTGCGGCGTGCTCGGCGAGAAATACGGCTGGGCCTACGGCTTTGGCGCCGCCGGCATCGGCATGGCCGCCGGCCTGGCGATGTTCGTCTGGGGCCAGAAATATCTGCACGGCCATGCCGACACCGGCGAACCCGCCAAGCTGCGCGAGCGCGTGTTCGCGGGACTGAGCCGCGAATGGGCGATCTACCTCGGCGCCGTGCTCGGCCTGGTCCCGGTGGCGGCGCTGATGTGGGCCACCGGCAACGACGCCTTCACGCTCGACATCGGCCTCGACCTGACGCTCGCGCAGATGCTGATGCTTGCGGTGCTGGCCGTGGTCCTGTTCTGGTTCACGCGCTTCGTGCTGCGTGAATGCTCGGCCGCCGAACGCGGGCAGATGATCACGCTGATGGTGCTGATCTTCTTCGCGCTCGTGTTCTACACCCTGTACGAGCAGACCTACGGCTCCTGGGTCGTGTTCACGGACCGCATCCTGACCAAGGACTTTTTCCCGAGTCTGGTGCTGAAGGACGGACTGCCGCTGTGGTACTTCGTCGTCGCGACGGTCTTGCTGCCGGCCGTGTTCGTGCTCAGCAGTCTCTGGCACGACCGTTCGCCGTCTTCGCCCGGACCGGCCGGCCTGTTCCTGGTCGCGGCCGCCGTGACCATGCTGCTGGTGCTCGGCATCGTGTTGTTCGAGTCGCAAACCGCGGGCTCGCTGACCTTCATCGCCGGCGTCTTCATCCTGTCGCTGGCGCCGACGCTGTCGATGCTGTGGGCCTGGCTGGACCGGCGCGGGCTGAACCCGAGCACGCCGACCAAGACCGCGCTCGGCCTGCTGTTCGGGGCACTGTCCTTCGTGCCCCTGCTGCTGGCCGCAC
>JBGASK010000020.1:0-36102 GCA_044229785.1 Ahniellaceae bacterium | reverse complement strand
GAACTCACGATGGGCCCACACCCAGCGGCGTTGCAAGCCTGAACATGGATGAGCAGCACGTCGATCCGCGCCTTCTGCGAGATTTCCGAGCCCGGAATCCGACGTGAACGGACGCGGGTGCGCGGGGTCGTCGGCATGCTGCGGCGATGGACCAAGACACCCGCATCGACCTCACCGAACGCGACGCCTGGCTGGTCGCGCTGCGCACGCCCGGCCTTGGCAATCTGCGGATTGCGAAGTTGTACGAACACTTCGGCAGTTTGCGTGCGGCGCTCGACGCCAGTCGTGGCGCGTTGCGCGCCGCCGGCATGCCGGCCGCGATCTGCGCCGAGCTGGCGCGCAGCGGGCGTGGGCTGATCCGTGCCGATCTCGACTGGCTCGATGCCGCGCCCCACCGCCACGTGCTGACGCTGGCCGATCCCGACTACCCGCCGCTGCTGCGCCGACTCGAGGACGCCCCGCCGCTGTTGTTCGTCGAAGGCGACCTCAATGCGTTGTGGCGGGCGCAGATCGCGATGGTCGGCAGCCGCAACGCCAGCCGCAGCGGAATCGGCGTCGCGCGCGATTTTGCGCGGCACTTCGCGCGGCTCGGCATCGTCGTGACCAGCGGTCTGGCCGAAGGCATCGACGGTTCTGCACACACGGCCTGTCTCGATGCCGGCGGCGCAACGATTGCGGTTTGCGGCACCGGGCTCGATCGGGTCTATCCGGAACGCCACCGCGATCTGGCGCGGCGCATCGTTGCGCAGGGCGCGCTGGTGTCGGACTTTCCGATCGGCACGCCGCCGCTGCCCGAACACTTCCCGCGCCGCAACCGCATCATCGCCGGACTGACGCTCGGTACGCTCGTCGTCGAGGCCTCGCTCAAGTCGGGTTCGCTGATCACCGCGCGCCTCGCCGCCGAATGTGGGCGCGACGTGTTCGCGATCCCCGGATCGATCCACGACCCGCGTGCGCGCGGCTGTCATCACCTGATTCGCAACGGCGCCACGCTCGTGACCGAAGCGAGCGAGATCATCGAAGCCCTGCAACCGATCGGACACGAACTCGGCGACGCCTTGCGTGCACGCCTGTCCGTGCAGGCCATGCACATGCCGGCAACACCCGCGACGGATGCACAGGAACTTCGCCTGCTCGACGCCATCGGGTTTGCACCCACCGACTTCGACAGCCTTGTGACGGCCACCGGGATGTCCGCCGCCGCGATCTCGTCGATGTTGATGACGCTGGAACTCGACGGGCAGGTCGCCGATGTCGGCGGCAGCCGTTATCAACGACTGGCGCGCTGACCGGTTCGACGCGAATCCTGCGTCGCCCTACTCGAAGCTGTCGCGAAACACGTCGAACGCGCCGAGCGCGGTGGAAAAACGCTGGTTCACGCGGGTGATGTTGCCCTGCACGTCGCGCACCGCGGCGTTCAGGTGGGCGTTGTCGAGACGCGGCAGAGGTGCCGCGAGTTGTAATTGAACGATGCCGGAAGCGCCGGGCTGGAACAGATCGGCCAGCTCGCTGCCCGGTGCACGTCCGGCCACGACGAAGTCGGCGGTCACGGACAGGGATCCGGCCGCAATGCCGCTATGGGCATCGGCCATGCCGATCCGCAGCAGTTGGATGTGTCCCGGATTCATGCCGGGGCGCGGCGAGGAAATCGTGAGGGTGGGCTTCAGATCATCGAGCAGCCAGCCGTATTGGGCATTGCCGGTATCGATCGGCGCGCCGAGGTCGATCCAGCGCACGAACAGCAATTTTTCTTCTTCCGTCAGTTGTGGCGATCCTGGCGGCGGCATCGGGTCGCCCGTGAAATCGATATCGGCGTCGTTGACATCGGCACCGGGCGGCAGAGTCGCAGCATTGCCGGGTACGGTTTCGGTGGGATGGTCGGCGTTGCTCCACCCATCGAGGCGCTGGCCGTAGAGCTTCCAGATCAGGAGCGAACGACGACTCTGGAACATGCGTACATAACGGCTGGCATTGGTCTGCCGCCAGTTGCCGCTGCTCAACAACGAAGGCGCGAAGTCGCCATCTTCATCCGCGGCGAGCCGATAGTAGTCGCCGGGAAACTGGTAAGGGTCGTTGGGTGTGCCGTCGACCAGACTCAGGTCATTGAGATTGAGGTTGCCCGCGGGCGCGGTGCCTTGATGACAGGACACGCACTTGGCCTGCAGGATCGGGCGAATGTCGCGGAGGAATTCGACGTCGTAGGTGCCGGGTCCGGCCTCGCGCGTCGTCGGTTGACCGTTCTGAACGCTCAGCAGCGGCGTACTCGCAGTGAGATCGGCCAGGCTGAAGTTGCCGTCTGCGGCCGCCGTGGATTCGAACGCCAGCGGTTGCTGGCTGTGCGCGTGACAACCACCGCAATCCACGCGCATTTCGCCGGGGCGTACTTGATGCCAGGTCTGGGCCATGTTCAAGACCATGCCGCGCCGATCCAGGGTCTGGAAGGTGAACGGCGTGTCGGCGGGAATGCGCGCCAGAAAGCTGGTGTCCGGGTTGCCTTCGGGATCCAGCACCGGCTGGCCGTCCGTGCCGAACTTGCGTACCGGGATTTCCCCAAGCACGCGCAGGCGCTCGTTGGCATGGTTGTAGAACTGCGGGCCGCCATTGGGGCCGTAGCTGCGATGGGTGTTCGGCTCCATCGCCACGAGACGCACGGCCCAGATGTCGGCGTTGCCGTAGCGGCCCGCCTCGGCGCCCTGCCAGAACCAGTTGCTGGACTGTTCGTTCTCGGCCGTGTTGAAGGCATCCAGACCATCGAAATGGTTCGACCAAGGGGTCACATGGCCGGGAAAGCTCTCGCGCTTGTACAGGCTGGCGCTGCCGACCAAACCGTAGGGTGTTCCCGCCGGCAAGGCGGGATGCACGCTGCCTTCGTTGGGCAGCCAGGGCAGTTCCGCCGGTTCCGTGATGCCGTGGATCGCCGCGTAGGGCACGACGGCACGCGGCCAGGCCTCGTTGTAGGCGGGATCGTTCTTGATCAGCACCAGATCCTGCGGTCCATCGACGACATCGCCATCGGGCATGAGGTAGAGACCAGCGTCGTAGTACGGCATCGGGCTGGGGCGATTGAGGTCGTTGGCCGGCCCCGGCGTCCACACGACCAGCAGGTCGTTGTTCGGCGCGGCCGAAGGATGGGTGAACTTGCCCACGCGCACACCGCCGCTTCCGACCGGCGCAGCTTCGTCTTCGCCCGTGGTGAAGGGCGTGATCGACACCATGCCCCGGGGCTGGAACGGCATGGTGAAGTCGTATCGAAAGCCGGCGCCCACAGTTTGAGCGATCGGTGGCGCGCCGGTGGCAAAGGCATCGAAGAACGCGGGCTGTCCGGTCGGTGCCGTTGGCGGCAAGCGATACAGTGCGCCGAAGCCGTTGTTGTTGGCGTTGTAGTAATCCTCGACGACGACATCGCCATCGCTCAACTGGGTCATGAAGTGGAAGGCCTGCGGATTGCGGAAGGCGCTGACCAGAGGCGCCCAGTTGCGGCCATCCGGCCAGATCGTCCAGATGCCCCACAGGCGACGGTCGCGCAGACCCTGACTTTCGTAACTGCTGAACATCAGGCGACCGTCGCGCAACACGGTCGGATGCAGGGCGCTGCCGAGCGTCATGGGCGCGATCGCGGTGACGTTCTGGCCGTCTTCATCCATGACATACAGCTGCATGGCCGGTTGCGTGTACGGCTTGGTCGGCAGCAGGCCATTGCGATTGCTGGTGAACGCGACTTTGCCACCCGGCAACGGCATCGGACCGAGATTCAGAATGCCGTAGCCCAGACGGTTGTAGCCCGCCGGCGGATTCAGGGGATTGGATTCGTCCCAGTGGCCAGCACCGGTGTTCGGAGTGAATTCGCCATGCGTCAACTGTTGCACTTCGCGCGTCGCGAGGCGGATGCGGTAGATGTCGGCGCCCGCGTAGGGCAAGTCGCGCTGGGCGTTGATGGCGGACGGCCTCATGTCCGGGAAATAGGCGTAGTAGACCCAATGCGCATCGAAGGACACGACCGGATCCGTGACCGCACCGTGGCCCGCCTCGACCAGCACTTCTTCGCTGCCATCTGGATGCAACAGCATCAGATCGGCGCCGGGGTCGATCGCGGCCGGATGGCCCACTTCCGGCCAAGTGCTGTTTTGCAGGTCGCCAAAGCGCGGCTGCCGCACGTAGACGAGATCGTAGGGCAGGGCATGGACACCGATGCTGCCGAACCACAGCATCAGGCTGATGGCTACACGAACGATGTGATGTCGCTTCGACATTCAGGAACTCCGACGGTTTCGATTCGTGCCGCACATTGATCTTGACGACCTGGAGGCCGATGCGGGCGGAGGTGCACCGGATGGCAGGCATGGGGCGTCCGTGACCGCATCGCAATGAAATGTAACAAGCCCGGCCCGATGGGAAGCGTGACCGTGTCCACCGATCGCCATCGACCGGACACGGCCAGCGGGTTGACCGCAGGTGCGATCTCTTTCATGCTGACATTGCTTGAAACCGACGGACACACCGCCGATCTCGGCGGCGACCGTCATCCACGACTCGCGCGGTGACTGCATTGGTTCGATCCCCACGGACACCAAGGCTGAACCCCACGCCGCAGCACGACGCGCGGCCCACCCCCACACCCTCCGAATTCGACGCCCGCAGCGTCCGCGACGGCTTGTTCACTTTTCGCCTACACAGGAGCGCACCATGAAGGAGTCCGTGCTGTCGGTGTTGGTCTATCTGTTCCAGCACTATTTCCTCGGCGAGCCGGACACCGTGCATGACCGCGACTCGTTGCAGTCGGAGCTGATCGACGCCGGCTTCGACGCGCTGCATGTCGGCAAGGCCTTCGACTGGCTGGCCGATCTGCAGGATGACACCGGTTCGGCCCCGCGGCTCGCGCCCAGCCAGCCGTTGCGGGTGTTCGCGTCCGAGGAAATGGACCTGCTGGACGCGGATTGCCGGGGTTTCTTGCTGGCCTTGGAGCAACGCGGCGTGCTCGATGCCGATGCCCGCGAGCGTGTGATCGAGCGTGCGCTCGCGCTGGAGCAATCGCCGGTCGACCTGCACGACCTGAAATGGGTGGTGTTGCTGGTCCTCTACAACACGCCGGACCGCGAAGCCGGCTATGCCTGGATGGAGTCGCAACTGCTCGGTGCGCACATGGCCCGCAACTGACCCGGCCCGGGATTGGCTTGACAGCACCATCCCGGCCGTGAATCACTGAAAGAAGCACGCGCGCGTACGCGCGCGAGGGCTTGGCGCCGCCAACGGGCGATGCCGGCTCCATCCCTGACATCGAACCGGAACGCCGCGACGGACTCGCGGCCCAGAAGAATCATGGCCAAGAACCTGCTCATCGTCGAATCGCCGGCCAAGGCCAAGACGATCAACAAATACCTCGGCAAGGACTTCCACGTCCTCGCCTCCTACGGCCATGTCCGCGACCTGGTGCCGCGCGAAGGCGCGGTCGATCCGGATCGCGATTTCGCGATGCGCTACGAGCTGATCGACAAGAACGAGAAACACGTCGAGGCGATCGCCAAGGCCGCCAAGCAGGCCGATGCCCTCTATCTCGCGACCGACTTGGATCGCGAAGGTGAAGCGATCAGCTGGCACATCAGCGAGATCCTGCGCGAACGCGGCCTGCTCGATGGCCGCAAGCTGCATCGCGTGGTGTTCTCGGAGATCACGCCGAAGGCCATCAATGAAGCGGTCGCACATCCGCGCAAGTTGCAGAACGATCTGGTCAATGCCCAGCAGGCGCGGCGCGCGCTCGACTATCTGGTCGGGTTCAACCTGAGCCCAGTGCTGTGGCGCAAGGTCCAGACGGGGCTGTCGGCCGGTCGCGTGCAGTCGCCGGCGCTGCGTCTGATCGTCGAACGCGAGGAAGAGATCGAGGCGTTCAAGGCCCAGGAATACTGGACCATCGCCGCGCAATGCGCGCATCCGAGCCAGGCCTTCGACGCGCGCCTGCTCCGCTACGACGGCCACAAGGTCGAGCAATTCACGTTCCGCGATGGCGAACACGCGGAAGCCGCGCGCGCCGAACTGATCCGCGCCGCGAATGGCCAGCTCAAGGTCGCCGATGTCACCCGCAAGCAGCGCCAGCGCCGGCCGGCACCGCCCTTCATCACCTCGACCCTGCAGCAGGAGGCGGCGCGCAAGCTCGGCTTCGGCACCTCGCGCACCATGCGTGTCGCACAGGGTCTCTACGAAGGTGTGGCCCTCGGCGCCGAGGGCCAGGTCGGCCTGATCACCTACATGCGTACCGACGCCGTGCATCTCGCCAACGATGCCATCGCCGAACTGCGCGAGGTGATCGCGCAACGCTATGGCAAGCAGGCGCTGCCGGACGCGCCGAACACCTACAAGACCAAGTCGAAGAACGCGCAGGAAGCGCATGAAGCGATCCGCCCGACCTCGGCCCTGCACACGCCGGAATCGGTGGCCGCATTCCTGAATCCGGACCAGTTGAAGCTGTACGAACTGATCTGGAAACGCACGGTCGCCTGCCAGATGGCGCCGGCCGTGATGGAAACCGTCTCGGTCGACCTCGCCGCCGGTTCGAAGCACGCGTTTCGCGCCACCGGCACGACGGTGATCGAGCCCGGCTTCCTCGCCGTTTACGAAGAAGGCCGCGACCAGAAGACCGATGAGGACGACGACGAAGGTCGTCGCCTGCCGGCCATGAAGGAAGGCGACATGATTCCCTTGTCGCAGGTGCTCGCCGACCAGCACTTCACCGAGCCGCCGCCGCGGTATTCGGAGGCGTCGCTGGTGAAGGCGCTCGAGGAATACGGCATCGGCCGCCCGTCGACTTATGCCAGCATCATCCAGACCCTGCTCGGCCGCGAATACGTGATGCTCGACAACCGCCGCTTCCGCCCGACCGATGTCGGCCGCGTGGTCGCCAAGTTCCTGTCGAATCACTTCTCGCAATATGTGGACTACGAGTTCACGGCGCGCATGGAAGACGAGCTCGATGCGGTGTCGCGCGGCGAAGAAGAATGGGTGCCGCTGCTGCGCAAGTTCTGGACGCCGTTCAAGGCCCAGGTCGCGGACAAGATGGAAACCGTCTCGCTCGACGAGGCCAAGCAGAACCGCGTGCTCGGCAACGACCCGGCCACCGGCAAGCCGATCTCGGTGCGCCTCGGCCGCTTCGGACCGTTCGCGCAGATCGGCACCAAGGAAGATGAGGACAAGCCCAAGTTCGCCTCGCTGCAGGCCGGCCAGAGCCTGCACACGATCACGCTGGAAGAGGCGCTGGAGCTGTTCAAGCTGCCGCGCATGCTCGGCCATGCGGCCGACGGCAAGGAAGTCAGCGCCGCGGTCGGCCGCTTCGGGCCGTTCGTGAAGCACGGCAGCACGTATGCGTCGATCAAGGCGCCGGACAGTCCCTACACGATCGAACTGCCGCGCGCGCTGCAACTGATCGAAGAGAAGGAAGAAGCGATCCGCAACCGCATCATCCTGAGCTTCGACGATGGCGCCATCGAGGTGCTGAACGGCAAGTTCGGTCCCTACATCACCAATGGCGAGCGCAACGGCAAGATTCCGAAGGACCGCGATCCGAAAACGCTGACGCGCGAGGAATGCGTGGCCCTGCTCGAAGCCGGCAAGCCGGTCAAGAAGAAGGCCGGACGTTTCGGTCGCGCCGCCAAGAAAGCCGTGCCCGTGAAGAAGGCCGCCGTGAAGAAGGAAGCGCCGGCCAAGAAGGTCGCGGCGAAAAAGGCGCCCGCAAAGAAAGCTGCGGCCAGGAAAGCGGCGAAGAAGAAGGCGCCGGCCAAGAAGGCGGCGGCGAAGAAGGCTTCGGCGAAGGGCTGACCTCGCCATGTTCGGACTGGAAATCCTGCTCGCGCTGATCCTGAAGTTCTGGACGATCCTGTACGGGCTCGTCTACGGCGCGATTTCCAGTTTGCCGATGCTGCACCGTTCGCTGCTCGCGCGGCAGCTGAAGGTCGAATGGCACGAGGCCGAATACCTGATCGTGCAGAGTCCGGACCGCGACCTGCACATCGCCGACCTCACCGTCATCACCCTCGTCGGCGGACGCGGCCACGTCGCCTTCCGCGAACGCGACACCCTGCTGCTGCAGGGGCAGACCCTGCGCATCGCCGTCGATCCGAATGCGCACGCGCTGGTGCTCACCGGCGCCATGCTTGACCTGAGTCGCGGCCGCGAAACCAGGCTGTACCGTCGCATCGAACGCGAACGCGGGGTGTTGCCGCCATGAACCGGATCCGCACGCTCGCCTTGCTCGCGACCATCACGCTCGGCGCCGGCTGCGCTCATCGCGTACCGGCGGACGTTGCACCCAAGCGCGACGGAGCAGTCGCCTGCCCAACCGGCGGCGATCCCATCCAGCGCAGCGTGCTCTATTTCGGCGCCGCCATCCCGAACAGCGACGACACCGTCGACGCCGCCGAATGGCAGGCCTTCCTCGACCGCGAAGTCACCCCGCGCTTCCCCGACGGCCTCACCTGGTTCGAGGCCCATGGTCAATGGCGCGGCCACGACGGCCAGATCATCGGCGAAGCCAGCCGCGTCCTGATCCTGCTGCATGGCAACGACAGCGAAGCCGCCGCTTCGATCGAAGCCATTCGAACGGCCTACAAACAGACCTTCGCCCAGGAAGCCGTCATGGTCGAACGCGAACCGTCCTGCGTGGCGTTCTAGGCCACCTCAAATCCCTTGCTGCTTCCGCACCGAGGCGATGCGTTCGCGGACCCTGGCGGCGAGTCCATTTGCACTTCAACGGTGCAATTTGCGCGAAATCCGTGCAAGCGCATGGATTCGGCAACATCCGGCCCGCCCAAGTCGTTGAAAAACAAGGCCAATACCTTGGCACGCTCATTGCGCTGCAGCATCCACCTCAACCCAACGGAGCTGCGCCATGTCGGTCGAAAACGTGCTGAAGATGATCAAGGACCACGAGGTCGAATTCGTCGACCTGCGCTTTGCCGACATGCTCGGCAAGCAGCACCACGTGACCTTCCCGGCCAAGGCCATCGACGCCTCGACCTTCGAGGACGGAAAGATGTTCGACGGCTCGTCGATCTCGGGCTGGAAGGGCATCAACGAATCCGACATGGTGCTGATGCCGGACCCGGCCACCGCCGTGCTCGATCCGTTCACCGAGCACACCACGCTGATCCTGATCTGCGACGTGCTGGAACCGAGCACGATGCAGGCCTACTCGCGCGACCCGCGCACCACCGCCAAGCGCGCAGAAGCCTTCCTGAAGTCGTCCGGCATCGCCGACACGGCGTTCTTCGGGCCGGAACCGGAGTTCTTCATCTTCGACAGCGTGCGCTGGCAGAACAACATGAACGCCGCCGGCTTCTCGATCGATTCGGAAGAAGCGGCGTGGAGCACGAACAAGAAATACGAAGGCGGCAACACCGGCCATCGTCCGGCGGTGAAGGGCGGCTACTTCCCGGTCGCGCCGGTCGATTCGCTGAACGACATCCGCGGCGAAATGTGCAAGGTGCTCGAAGCGATGGGCCAGACCGTCGAAGTGCACCACCATGAAGTCGCGAACGCGGGCCAGTGCGAAATCGGCGTCAAGTTCAACACCATGGTCGCCAAGGCCGACGAACTGCTGAACCTGAAGTACGTGGTCAAGAACGTCGCGCACCGCAACGGCAAGACCGCCACCTTCATGCCGAAGCCGCTGGTCGGCGACAACGGCTCGGGCATGCATGTGCACCAGTCGCTGGCCAAGGGCGGCCAGAACCTGTTCTCCGGCGACGGCTACGGCGGCCTCAGCCAGCTCGCGCTCTGGTACATCGGCGGCATCTTCAAGCATGCGCGCGCGATCAACGCATTCACGAACTCGACCACCAACAGCTACAAGCGCCTGGTGCCGGGCTTCGAAGCGCCGGTCATGCTCGCCTACTCGGCGCGCAACCGCTCGGCCTCGTGCCGCATTCCGTGGGTGTCGAGCCCGAAGGCGCGCCGCATCGAGATCCGCTTCCCCGATCCGATGAACTCCGGCTACCTCGCTTTCGCCGCACTGATGATGGCCGGGCTGGATGGCATCAAGAACAAGATCGATCCGGGCGCGCCGAGCGACAAGGACCTGTACGACCTGCCGCCGGAAGAAGCCAAGGACATCCCGACCGTTTGCCATTCGCTCGACCAGGCGCTCGAAGCCCTTGATGCGGACCGCGAGTTCCTGAAGGCCGGCGGCGTGTTCAGCGACGACATCATCGACGGCTACATCGAACTGAAGATGCAGGAAGTCACCCGCTTCCGCGCCGCGACGCATCCGCTCGAGTTCCAGATGTACTACTCGATTTGAGCCCGACTTCTCGCTGGCAGTGAGCGAACGCCCGGCCTTCGTGCCGGGCGTCTTGTTTGAGCGGTACGCCGACTTCATCGTCAGCTCACGCTGCGACGCCAGACTCGGCGGCGAAGCGATGGAGCGGGCGGACGATGACGACAACACCGCGACACGACGATCTGAGCGCGGACGAAGCGGCGCTGATCGCCGCGTGGCGCCGTGCAAAGGCTGATCCGCAAACGCTCGCGGCATTGCGCACGTTTGCGGAACAACAATGGCGACGCCTCGATGCCACGAACGCATCGACGCCGTGGCTGGGGCGAGACGCGCCGCTCGCGCTGGGGTTCGCGCTGCTGGCGGCCTGTGCGATCAAGCTGCCGGCGCTGTTTGGTCTGGACCTGGACGCCGACGCCGATGTCTACGCGCGCAATCTGGCCCTGTTCGTGTGGCCGATGATCGCGGGGTACTTCCTGATCCAGCGCGGCTGGCGCGAGTCGACGGGGCTGACGTTCGGATCGATGGCCGTCGCGGCCGGCGTGGCGGGAAATCTGCCGCTGTTCGCGCGCGGCGGCGATTTCGTCGGGTTGACAACCCTGCATCTGCCGATCGCGTTGTGGCTCGGTGTCGGCATCGCACACGCAGGCGGGCGCTGGCGCGAGACCGTGGCGCGCATGGACTTCGTGCGCTTCTCGGGGGAACTGTTCATCCTCTACGTGCTGATCGCGCTTGGCGGCATGGTGTTCGCGGCGTTGATGATGGGCCTGTTCGCGGCCATCGGCATCGACATGCAGGCGTTCTTCCAGCACTGGCTGCTGCCCTGCGGGGCCGTCGCCGCGGCGGTGATCGCAGCCTGGCTGGTCGATGCGCGCGCGGGCGCGATCGGTCATGCGGCGCCGCTGCTGGCACGGCTGTTCACGCCGCTGTTCGTGCTGCTGCTGCTGGTCTTTCTCGGCGCGATGCTGTGGTCGGGGCGCGGTTTCGAATTCCGGCGCGACCTGATCATCGCGCTCGATCTGCTGCTCGTCGTCGTCACCGGCCTGGTGCTGTATGTGTTGTCGGCGCGCGACCCGCGCCAACCGCCCGGCCTGTTCGACGCGCTGCAAGGCGTGCTCGTTCTCGCGGCGCTGCTGGTCGATGCGCTGGCGCTGTGGACGATGGCCACGCGCGTCGCCGAATTCGGCTTCACGCCGAACCGCGTGGCGGCGCTCGGCGAGAACCTCGTGTTGCTGGTCAATCTGGCCGGTACGGCGGCGTTGTACCTGAACTTCCTGCGCGGGCGCGTCGCGATGTCCGTGCTGGAACGCTGGCAGACGCGGTACCTGCCGGTGCACGCGTCGTGGGCCGCGGTCGTCGTGGTCGTGTTCCCGCTGGTCTTCTGAGCTCAAGGCAAGTCATTCCCCCTACACTGCCGGGATGTCGCTCACCGATGCATTGCCCCTGCTCGATGCACTCAGCCTGCCGTTGCTGCTGCTCGATCGCGAGCGCCGCATCGTGGCGCCGAACGCGGCGTTCTGCGCGTGGACCGGTGCCGGTGCGCGGCGCTGGAGCAGCGTCGCGGCACGCGAACTGGGCGGTATCGGTCCGGCGCTCGACATCGCGGTGCAGCGGTGCGGCGAGGAACGGCAGACGCAACGAATCGCGAACGCGGTCTTCCAGCCCAAGCCCGATCTCGATCTGCGTGCCGACGTGGTCTGCACCGCCGTCGTCAATGGCGAAGTAGCCTTCGCCATCGAATGGCATCGCGGCAGCGACCTGCCCGAAGCCGAGCGTGCCGCGGCGCTGCCGAATGCACTGGCCGCGACGCTGAAAGGGCTGGCGCACGAAGTGCGCAACCCGCTCGCGGGCTTGCGCGGTGCGGCGCAGTTGCTGGCGCGGCGCATCCATGATGTCGACGCGCGCCGCTACATCGACGTGATCGATGCCGAAACCCAGCGCCTCGCCGACCTGGTCGAACGCCTGCTCGACCCGCATCCGCAACGGCCCTTTGCGGCGCTCAACATCCACGACGTGCTGGAGCGCGTGCGCAATCTCGCCGAAGCCGACGCCGGCTGGAGCGCGCGCATCACCCGCGACTACGACCCGAGCCTGCCGGAGCTGCAGGGCGACCGCGACCGCCTGATCCAGGCAGTGCTGAACCTGGTCCGCAATGCGCTCGAAGCCGGCGCCAACGAAGTGCGACTGCGTTCCCGCGCCGAACACGGCGTCGTCATCGGCGATGTCACCCACAAGCTGGCGCTGCGCGTCGACGTGATCGACGACGGCCGCGGCATCCCTGAAGCTCTGGCGCCGCGGGTGCTGCTGCCGCTGGTGTCGGGGCGGGCCGAGGGCAGCGGGCTGGGGCTGGCGCTGGCCCAGGAGATCGCTCGCGAACACGGCGGCGGCCTGAGTTTCAGCAGTCGCCCCGGACACACCGTGTTCACCTTGCTGCTGCCTTACGAGCGCGACTCGGGCGAGAATGCGCCATGAGCGAAATCTGGATCCTCGACGACGACCGCTCGGTGCGCTTCGTGCTCGCCGAATCGCTGCGCGACGCCGGCTACCGCGTGCGCGACTTCGACAACGCCCGTGCCGCACTGAGCGTGTTGACCCATGCGTCGCCCGATGTCGTGTTCACCGACGTGCGCATGCCGGGCACCGACGGTTTCCAGTTCCTGGAACTGCTCAAGCGCAGCAAGCCCGACGTGCCGGTGATCGTGATGAGTGCCTACACCGACATCGCCAGCACCAGCGCCGCGTTCCGCGGCGGCGCCTTCGATTTCCTGCCCAAACCTTTCGACCTCGACGCGGCGACGCGCCTCGCGCGACGCGCGCTCGCAGGCGTCGCAACGACCGCAGACACGGCGCCGGCACCTGAAGAGGCGATCTCGCTGCTCGGCGAAGCGCCCCCGATGCGGGAACTGTTCCGCGCCATCGGCCGCGTCGCCGCGACGCATCTGAATGTGCTCATCACCGGCGAAACCGGTACCGGCAAGGAACTGGTCGCACGCGCGCTGCACCAGCATTCGTTGCGCGCACGCGGTCCCTTCGTTGCGCTGAATACTGCCGCGATCCCTGCCGAATTGCTGGAGTCCGAATTGTTCGGCCACGAGGCAGGCGCCTTCACCGGTGCGCACAAGCGCCATATCGGTCGCTTCGAACAGGCACAAGGCGGCACGCTGTTCCTCGACGAGATCGGCGACATGCCCACTGCCTTGCAGACGCGTTTGCTGCGCGTGCTCGCGGAAGGCGAGTTCTATCGCGTCGGCGGCCGCGAACTGATCCGTGTCGACGTGCGCGTGATCGCGGCCACGCATCAGGACCTCGAACAACGCGTGGCCCGCGGCGAATTCCGCGCCGACCTGCTGCATCGCCTCGACGTGGTGCGCCTGGAACTGCCGCCTTTGCGCGCACGCCGCGACGACATTCCGCTGCTCGCGCAGAACTTCCTCGACCGCGCCACGCGCGAGGCGCGTGTCGAGTCCAAGCGCTTCAGTGCCGAGGCGATGGCGCGGCTGAAAGCGCACGACTGGCCCGGCAACGTGCGTCAGCTCGAAAACCTGTGTCGCCGTCTCGCGGTCGTCACCGCGGGCCGCGAGATCGGCCTGCACGAACTGCCGGCCTTCCTGACCGATCCGCAGATCGCGGCGATGGCAGGCGTCGCGGCCGGCGGCCGTTCCGACATCGAGCGCGACGCAGCAGCGGCCGTCGGCCGCGACAGCGACTGGCCCGAAGCCTTGCGCCACGCCATCCAGCGTGCGATGCGCCAAGGCAAGCCCGGCGTGTTCGACGAAGCCCGCGAACGCTTCGACAAAACCCTGCTCGAGGCCGCGCTCGAACTCACCCGCGGTCACCGCGTCGACGCCGCCAAGCTGCTCGGCATCGGCCGCAACACCATCACGCGAAAGCTCGGCAGTTCGCGCAACCGGCGCGGCTGAACTCGACGCAACGGCATTCGCCAGGACTGAGCGGCGAACTTGCCGTGCAGCGAATGGTCCATGGACATGCGTTCCGGAACGCATGTTCGTTCTCCCTACTGGACCAAAGGAAAACCTCATGCGCTTCATCGTCGCGCGTCAAATCGGCGTCTTGTTCGCGGCGTGCCTGCTCGTCACGGATGCAGGCGCCACCTCCAGCGTCAGCCCCTACCTCTCGCTGGATGCCGGCCATAGCAGTGGCGGTCAGCGGCTGATAGTCGCTGCCAGCGCAGGATTGCGCTGGCCGAACGGCTTCGGTGTCGCACTCGACCTCACGCCGCTGGACGAACACCGCATTTCTTACTGGCGATTCCACGGCGCAGGTCCTTCGCAGAGGATCGATTACGGAGAGACCTCGAGTACGTATTTCGCGGCAGCGGCCCGGATCGACTGGCGGTTCGCCGTTGCGGAGCGTTGGTCGCTGTTGCCGACCCTGGGATGGCACAACGGGCGCGCAAGGGGCTATCTCCCGGACGAGGGACCCGAAGGGAGCTACGAGCCGTACATTCATCACGACGGCATCGTGCTTGGGCTCGGCATCGAGCGGACCCTGTCGCCCCATTGGAGCGCGCATGTGTCGGCGAAACTGTACCCGTCGGCGACGATGAACTCGATGTTCTTCGCGCGCTCGGAGAAGGACCTGCATCGCCTCGCGCTGGGCGTCACCTATTCGTTCTGACGCGGGAACGACAGCCGTCGCGATCCCTCGCGACGGCTGCATTCGGTCAGGCCGACACCGCCAGGCTTTCGCGGTGATAGATGCGCGCGGTGATGGCTGCGGCGATGCCCGCGATGGCCAGGCCGCTGCCGATCAGCATCGCCCACTCGGTGCCGTTGATGCCTTCGGCGCGGACCAGGCGCATGATCGCGTGATGCTGCGCGAGCAGCGGCACCGCGAACATCCACAGCTGCGTCTTCACCGGCACCACCATCATGATCATGGTCGGGATCAGCGGCACCATCGTGAACAGGCCAAGCCAGCTCTGCGCCTCGCGATAACTCTTGGCGTTCGCGGCGATCAGGGTCTGCAGCGACGAGGCCAGCAGGATCACCGGCGCCAGCGCCAGCAGCAACTGCAGGAACACCGACGGACCCAGATTGAACTTCAGGCCGAGCTTGGTCAGCGGCAGCTGCGGCAGCAGCACCGCGAACGCGACCAGGGTCAGCAGCAGCGAACCGATCGCGAACGCCGACGTCGCACTCAGCTTGCCGAGCATGATCTGGCCGCGCGGCACCGGCGTCGCCAGCAAGGGCTCCAGCGACTGGCGCTCGCGCTCGCCCGCGGTGGTGTCGATGGCGAGGTACATGCCGCCCATGAAGGCGCCGAGGATCAGCATGTACGGCAGGAAGGCGAGGAACTGGGCGCCGCGGGCCACGTCCGAGGCCTGGTCGCGATCGACGATGGCGAGCGGGCGCACCACCAGCGGGCTGACGCCGCGCGAGATCAGGCGCAACGCGCCGACCTGCTGCTCGTAGGCCTTCAGTGCATCTTCGACGCGTCGCCGCGACTGATCGGTGTCCTGGCGCGAGCCGTCGTAGATCAGTTCGACTTCGGCCGGTTCGCCGTCGCGCCAGGACTTCGCATAGTCCTTGCCGATGCGCAGGATGACTTCCTCGTCCTGCGCCTTGATCGCGGCGACCGGATCTTCCGGCGCCTTCTCGATCTTGATGTTGCGCGTGGCGATGAAGGCGACGAGGTTCGGGGCCTGTTCGGCGCCGATCACCGGCAGTTCCAGCGGCTTGTCGGCACGACCCATCTCGCGCGTCAGCACGGTCGAGATCATCACCGCGAACAGCACCGGTCCGAGCAGCGGACCGACGATCAGCGCGTTCATCACCGTCTTGCGGTCGCGCAGGTTTTCCAGCACTTCCTTGCGGAAGATGGTCCAGATTGGCGATTTCATGGCGGGCGATTTCATCCGAACAGTCCTTCGTCAGTGCCGATCGCCTTCACGAAGGCGTCTTCGAGATTCGCTTCGCCGGTCTGCGCGCGCAGCGCGTCCGGCGACCCCTGTGCGACCACCTTGCCCTTCGCGATCACGACGATGTGGTCGCAGAGCGCACCGACCTCCTGCATGATGTGCGAGGAAAACAGCACGCAGCGGCCTTCGTCGCGCAACTTGTGCAGGAAGCCGCGCATGGCGCGGGTCGACATCACGTCGAGACCATTGGTCGGCTCGTCCAGGATCACGTTCTTCGGGTCATGGATCAGCGCACGCGCGATGGCCGTCTTCACCCGCTGGCCCTGCGAAAAGCCCTCGGTGCGGCGATCGGCGATGTCGTGCATGCCGAGCGCGGCGATCAGCGCATTCGCGCGTTCGTCGGCGACCTGGGCGTCGAGTCCGTGCAGGTCGGCGAAGTAGCGCACGTTCTCGCGTGCGGTGAGGCGTTTGTAGAGTCCGCGCGAATCCGGCAGCACGCCGAGGCGGCGGCGAACCTCGACGGTCTCGGTCTGGGCGTCGAGCGCGTCCACGAGCACGTGGCCGTGGTCCGGCTTCATCAGCGTGTAGAGCATGCGCAGCGTGGTGGTCTTGCCGGCGCCATTGGGGCCGAGCAGGCCGGTGATCTTGCCGTCCTCGGCGGTGAAGCTGACGCCGTCGACGGCCTTCACTGCGCCGAAGGCCTTGTGCAAATCGCGTACTTCGATCATGGCTTACGGTCCCCAGCCATTGGCGTTCTGGAAAGCCGGGATCACCGGCATCACGTCGAGGCAGCTCGCATCGAGTGCCTTGGCGTCGGTCTTGTCGATGAATTCGGCGGCGAGCTTGGGCATGCAGCCGGCGGTCAGCACGATGTGGCCGCGGCCACGCACCACCAGATGGCGGCCGTTGGCGTAACCCTGGACGGTCTCGTCGCCATACCGCGGCGGCGTGACCGGATCGAATTCGCCGGACATCAGCAGCACCGGCACGCTGCTGCGGATCGGATCGTGGAAATCCTTCGGGCGCTCGCCCTTCGGCCAGCCCGCGCATTGCGCCTGCATGCCGGTGACCATGTCGGTACCCAGCAGGCTGTCGGCATCGGCCGGGTCGACGACGAAGCGCTCGGCGTCCTCGCTGCAGATCACGCTGAGCTGCATGCCGTGCATGATCGATTCGCCGAGATCGCCGAGGATCATGTCCGCCTGCGCCATCAGCGTCTCGAAGCGGCCTTCGGCGGCTTCGTTCAAGGCGTACGGCAACAGCGCCGCGGCCTCCGGCTGGTAAGCGAACAGACGCACCGTCGACGCAAGGTGGCCGAAACCGAATTCCTCGTCGCGCAGCGCCCAGGTCTTGGTATCGCGGTAGTGCACGGGCATCTTGGTGTCGCGCAGCTGCAGCTTGAGCCTGGCCAAATCCTGGGCAGGATCGCCGAAGGCCTCGTGGCAGGCCTTGTCGTCGCGGCAGCGCTTGAAGATCGACGCCAACGCGGCTTCCAGATTCTTTGCATGCTCGTTGCCGAGCGCAAGCGATGGCGGCACCACGCCGTCGAGGATGATGCTGCGAATGCTGTCCGGGTAGTAGCGCAGATAGGTTTGCGCGGCGCGCGTGCCATACGAGCCGCCGACCAGGTTCACCTTCGTTGCGCCGAGTGCCTTGCGGACGAGGTCGAGGTCGCCGACCGCGACGGTCGTCGTGTAGAAGCGCGGATCGGCGCGGTCGGACAATTCCTTCGCGCATTTCGCCGCGAACGCCTGTTGCGCCTCGGCGCTGTCGTTGTCTTCCGCGGAGAACGTGCTCTCGTCTTCTTCGCCCTTGCAGACCAGCTTGTTCGAGCCGCCGGTGCCGCGCTGGTCGACCAGCACGACATGGCGTTTCTCGAGGATGCGCTGGAATGCGGGCGCGATCTGCGGAAAGCTGTCGAGTGCCGATTGCCCGGGACCGCCCGCCAGGAAGAACACCGGATCCGGTTCCGGCTCCGCCGTCTTCGCCGGCACCAGGCCGATGCGCAGTTCGATCTTGCGGCCGTCCGGAGCGGCCGGATTTTCCGGCACCGACAGCGTGGCGCATAGCGCACCGAGCACGTCGGCGATGGCCGGGTTTTTCAGGTCGCAGTCGGCGAAGTGCAGCTCGCCGACCGTGCGTTTGGCGTCGACCGACACCGACGCCAATGCCGCCGCGATGCCGACCGCCAGCGCCCAACACGATTGCTTCATCGTCTTCCTCCTGTGGAGGAGCGCATCCTAGGGGAGCGCGACGAATCTTGCCGAGTGACGGCTGTCAGCCGCGAAGCGGTAAGCTCGTCACGACCCCTCGCGAGGACCGTTCGATGCGCATCCTGTTGATGTCGATCTGCCTGGGATTGTCTTGTGCCGGTGCGGTGCGAGCGCAGACGGTGAACGGCTGCTCGCGTGCGTCAGCAACCAACCTGAGCGGACAGTCGACGCTGACCATCACTTTCGCGAATGGCAACTTCACTTACTCGCCGAAGTGCGTGAAAGTCGATCTCGGCACGCAAGTGACCTTTTCCGGCACCTTCGTCAACCATCCCTTGCTGGGCGGCACCGTGACCGGTGGCGTGGCGACGCCGGCAAGCAGTGGGCCCTTCGTGCCAGAGACAAACTCCGGAAACAGCAAGGCCTTCACGATGACCAGCGACGGCGACTTCCCCTACTACTGCACCTTTCACGGTGCCGGGCTCAGCATGAACGGTGTCGTGTACGCAGGGCCAGACCCCTTGCCCGACGACATCTTCGACAACGGTTTCGAATGAGATTCAGCGCGAGCTGACGTACTTCTCGCGACGAATCGCCGGCACCGGCAGGCCGAAGCCTTTCAGCGCCTCGAAGCTGGCGTCGACCATGTTCGGATTGCCGCAGAGATAGGCGATGTCGCGCGCCGCATCCGGCGCGAATGCGGGAAAGGCGTTCTGCACGTAGCCGCTGCGGTCGTCGGGGCGGCCCGATGTCCGCGCTTCGCGCGACAGACACGGCACGTAGCGGAACCACGGATGGGCGTCCGCGAACGCGTCGAATTCGTCGGCGTAGAGCAGGTCGGCGGCAGCGCGCGCGCCCTGCAGCAGCACGACCTCGATGCCGCGTTCGCGATGGTGGCGAACCAGTTCCGGCAACATCGCGCGATAGGGCGTGACGCCGGTGCCGGTGGCGATCAGCAGGTAGCGCGCGTTCTTGTCGGTGTCGAACAGCACGAAGCGGCCGTACGGGCCGCTGGCCTGCACCGTCTCGCCCGGCGCGAGCGCGCTCAACAGCTTCGTCGCGGCACCGCCTTCGACGTAGGACACCGCGATTTCGATATGGCCTTCCGGGTTGTACGGATCGTCCGCCACGGTCGCGACCGAATAGCTGCGCTTGGTGGGCTTGCCGTCGTCGTATTCGAAATGCACCTGCAGGAACTGGCCCGGAATGAAGGCCAGCGGCTGCCCGTCGGCGCGGTCGAAGGCCAGATGGCGCACGGTCGGCGCGACCATGTGCGCACGCGCCAGTCGCAACACGAATTGTTCGGCCATCGATGCACTCCGTCAGGGGCGGCGATTCTAGCCCGTGTGCTAGCCTCGCGCGCCGAATTCGGAGTGGTGGATGAGCGAACTGGCCCTATCGATCCGCGGTCTGCAGAAGACCTATGACAGCGGCGTGACCGCACTGCGCGGCATCGACCTCGACGTCGCCGCCGGCGATTTCTTCGCCCTGCTCGGCCCGAACGGCGCCGGCAAGTCGACCACCATCGGCATCATCACCTCGCTGGTGCGGCCCAGCGCCGGCAGCGTGAAGATCTTCGGCCACGACCTCGCCGCACAACGCGAAGCGGCGCTGTCCTGCGTCGGCGTGGTGCCGCAGGAAATGAACTTCAACCAGTTCGAGAAACCGATCGACATCGTCGCCAACCAGGGCGGCTTCTACGGCCTGCCGCGCAAGCTCGCGCGCGAACGTGCCGAGAAATACCTGAAGTTGCTGTCGCTGTGGGACAAGGCCGAAGTGGCGGCGCGCACCATGTCCGGCGGCATGAAGCGGCGGCTGATGATCGCGCGCGCCATGGTGCACGAGCCGCGACTGCTGATCCTCGACGAGCCGACCGCGGGCGTGGACATCGAGATCCGCCGTTCGATGTGGCAGTTCGTGCAGGGCATCAATGCCGCCGGCACCACCGTCATCCTGACCACGCATTACCTCGAAGAAGCGGAAAGCCTGTGTCGCAACATCGCGATCATCGACAAGGGTGCCATCGTCGAGCACACGTCGATGAAGACCCTGCTCGCGAAACTCGATCGCGAGTCCTTCATCCTCGACCTGACCGATCCGATCGACGCGTGCCCCGACATCGGCGTGGTCCACCTCAAGCGCATCGACGCGACCACGCTTGAAGCCGACGTGCCCAAGGGCACCACCCTGAACGACGTCTTCGCGGCGCTCGCGCGCACCGGCATTCGCGTGCGTTCGTTGCGCAACAAGGCGAACCGGCTCGAGGAATTGTTCCTGAGCCTGGTCGAACGCGGCCCGGGAGGTGCGAAATGAACGCCGCCGGCAACTGGGAAGCGCTGAAGACCATCGTCTTCCGCGAGATCCACCGCATCCTGCGCATCTGGGGCCAGACCCTGGTCCCGCCTGCGATCACGATGACGCTGTATTTCGTGATCTTCGGCAATCTCATCGGCGCGCGCATCGGCGAGATGCACGGCATGCGTTACATCGACTTCATCGTGCCCGGCCTGATCATGATGTCGGTGATCCAGAACAGCTACGGCAACATCGTGTCGAGCTTCTTCGGCTCGAAGTTCCAGCGTTTCATCGAGGAACTGCTGGTCAGTCCGACCCCGAACTGGGTGATCCTGACCGGCTACATCGCGGGCGCGGTTGCGCGCGGCGTGATGGTCGGCGCCATCGTGCTGGTCGTGGGCATGTTCTTCACGCGCATCCAGCTGCATCATCCGCTGGTGACGCTGGCGACGCTGCTGCTGACCGCGGTGATGTTCGGATTCGCCGGCTTCATCAACGCGATGTACGCCAAGAAGTTCGACGACATCTCGATCGTGCCGACCTTCATCCTGACCCCGCTGACCTATCTCGGCGGGGTGTTCTACAGCGTCTCGCTGCTGCCGCCGTTCTGGGAAAAGGTGTCGCACATGAACCCGATCCTCTACATGGTCAACGCCTTCCGCTATGGCCTGCTCGGCGTCAGCGACGTGCCGTTGGGCACCGCCTTCATGGTGATGATCGGCGCCACCCTCGCCCTCGGCGCGTTTTCGATGCACCTGCTCGTGAAAGGCCGAGGTTTGCGCGCCTAGGTGCGCAGCGACGATACTGTCGCCGCGTCGGGCCTGCGGGGAGGCAGCCGGCGCGTTCGAGCCATCCATCGTCTGGGGAAATCATGATCAGTGTGCTGCGCTGTGCGGCCTTGTCCGCGTTGTTGTCGATGTCGTCCGCCGTGGCCGCGCAAGCGGCCGATCCTGTTGCGCAACTGCAGCAGTTCAATGCGTCGCTGAACTACCGGACCGGCGACGTGCCGGTGGCCGAAGCCCATGCGACGCTGCATCTCGACAGCGGATTCCGTTACCTGGCGCCGGCCGACACGCGCCGCGTGCTCGAAGAGCTGTGGGGCAATCCGCCCGACGACAGCGTGCTCGGCATGCTGGTCCCGAATGGCCTGGAAGTGACCGACGACAACAGCTGGGCGGTGGTGCTGACGTATTCCGATGACGGCTACGTGTCCGACGAAGAGGCCGCCAAGATCGACTATGCCGATCTGCTCAAGACCATGCAGGAAGACACCGCGGCCGCAAATGGCGAGCGCGAGAAAGCCGGATACGGTCGTGTCGACCTGGTCGGCTGGGCCAGTCCGCCGCGTTACGATGCCGAGCAGAAGAAGCTGCACTGGGCCAAGGAACTCGCATTCAACGGGGCCGCCCAGCACACCGTGAACTACGACATCCGCGCGCTCGGTCGCGGCGGCTATCTCAGCCTCAACGCGATCGGTGGCATGGGCGACCTCGCAAACATCCAGCAGGGCATGGGGCGCGTGCTGAACATGGTCGAGTTCGATGCCGGCCATCGTTACGCCGACTTCAACGGCGATACCGACAAGGTCGCCGGCTACGGCCTGGCGGCATTGGTCGGCGGCGTCGCGGCCAGCAAGATGGGCCTGTTCGCGAAACTCGGCATGTTGCTGCTGAGCCTGAAGAAGTTCGCGGTCTTCCTGCTCGTGGGTGCGGCGGCGTTGCTGAAGCGCGTGTTCGGAGGGAAGAAGTCCGACGGCGCCGCCTGACCGGCGTGGCCGTCAGGGCAAGCGAAAGAACGCGCGGGCCGTGGCCGCCGCATTGCGCGCGGTCGCGGCCGTGTCTTCGCCGCGGTCACGCGCGATCTCCTCGCAGATGTGCGGCAGGAAGGCCGGTTCGTTGCGGCGGTGGCTGGGCTTCGGCTTGAGCGTGCGCGGCAGCAGGTAGGGCGCGTCGGTTTCGATCATCAGGCGATCGGCCGGGATCAGCTTCACCAGTTCGCGCAGGTGCTGGCCGCGGCGCTCGTCGCAGATCCAGCCGGTGATGCCGATGAAGAAGCCGCGGTCGAGCAGGTCGACCAGTTCGTCGCGTTCTCCGGTGAAGCAATGCACGACGGCCGGCGGCAACCGATCGCGCACGGCATCGAGGATGGCGACGAAATCGGCATGGGCGTCGCGGCTGTGCAGGAACAGCGGCTTCTGCACCTCGACCGCGATCTTCAGCTGCTGTTCGAACGCGAAACGCTGGGCGTCGCGCGGCGAGAAGTCGCGGTTGTAGTCGAGGCCGGTTTCGCCGACGGCGACCACTTCCGGATGCGCCAGCAGGGCACGGAACAGGTCGTCCATGTCGCCGTCGTACTCGTGCGCATGGTGCGGATGCAGGCCGGCCGTGGCGTACAGGAAGCCCGGATGCGCCGCGGCCAGCTGCTGCGCCTCGACGCTGCCGCTGCGCGACGCGCCGGTCACGACGATGCGATCGACCGATGCCGCGCGGGCACGTTCCAGGACCGCCGGCAGGTCGTGCGCAAAGCTTTCGTGCGTCAGGTTGGCGCCGATATCGATGTGGTCCATGGCGTGCAAGTGCTGAATGGGCGCGCGAGTATAGTGGCGCGGTTAACCACGGATTCAGTGCGAACGTCGCATCGTGCGCCGCACCCACAGGAGCCTTCGATGAAACGCGTTGCCGCCCTCGCTCTCGTCCTTGCCGCCGCCTCGTCCGTCGAGGCCTATACGCCGGCTTCCGGCTTCTGGTGGAACCCGAACGAATCCGGTACCGGCATCGCCCTCGAGATCGAAGACAAGAATTTGTTCATGGCGGCCTACGTGTTCGATGCGCAGGGCCGTTCGACCTGGTTCACCAGTTCCGGCAACCTCACCAGCAGCGTGAGCGGCGGCGCGACTTACTACAACGTGTTCAACGGTTCGCTCAGCGGATTCGCCAACGGCCAGGTCATCGGCGGCCCGTATTTCTTCCCGCAGATCCTGAACAACGCCGGCGGCCCGGTGCAGATCGTGTTCAATCCGAACGACGAGACCAAGGCGACCCTGACCTGGGGCGGTCGCACGCTGCCGATCGAGAAGCTCGACTACTACATCGGCTGGGGTGCGGATCGCGAGACCGAGCGCATGGTCGGCGAATGGTCGGTGGTGGTGGATGCCTACGCGCGCGGCGGCGACTACGCCTTCTACCCGTACTACGGCGACGTGCTGATCTTCGACCTGATCAACCGCGCAGCGAACCCGGACCTGTTCGAAGGTTGCCGCGCCGACACCTCGCTGATCGGCCGTTGCACCAACACCGCCCTGACCTACCACGATGCCGCCGGCTACTACGACGCCACCCGCGACGAACATGTCGCGATCGTCACCGATGCCGTCGCTTCGGGCAGCAGCCCGGCCCTGTACTGGGCCTACTACCTCGACGTGAACACCTCCGATTTCGAGGGCGTCGTCGAATGGTATTTCGGCAACGACCAGAGCTCGCCTGGCAACGGTCCCTACTATCCGGTGCGCGGCCATCGCTCGGGCAGCCGCAGTTTCGTGCTGAACAATGGCGCCGGTCCGGCCGTCGTCGCCGAAGACGCCAAGCGTGCCGCCGCGGAACCGCGGTCGCTGGCCAAGCAGATCATGGCCCAGAACGGCGGCAAGATGCCCGAAGGCCTGACCGCCGAGGAAGTTCTGGAGCGCTACGGCATCGACGTGCACGCGCACCGCGCCAAGCTGCTGGAACTGCAGGCCTCGCTCGGCAAGTAAGCCGACGGGTCGCGGAACGCATCGCGAGCGCGGTGGGTTCCGCGCTCAGATCAGCCGCAGGTGGATGGCCTTGAGTACCGCGCGGGTGCGATCGCCGGTCTGGAGTTTTTCCAGGATGTCGCTGACGTAGTTCTTCACGGTGCCGGTGGCGAGATCGAGGCTGCGCGCGATTTCCTTGTTCGAATGACCGGCCGCCATCAGGCGAAGCACCGATCGCTCGCGGTCGGTCAGTTCGACCGCCGTGTCGGTCGTCGCGGCGTCGAAGCGCGGACGTTCGGCAAGGGCGATGTTCGGCGTCAGCGTCGTGGTGGTCACCGGCTGCAGCAGCGATTCGCCGCGTGCGACGCGTTCGATTGCGGCCTTCAGTTCTTCGGGCGACACGTCCTTCAGCAGGAAGCCGTTCGCGCCGGCCTCGACGGCGGCGCGGAACAGTGCGTCGTCGTCGAAGGTGGTGAGCAGGATGCAGGGCGTGTCGCGACCGCGTGCGCGCAACATGCGCAGCGCGTCGATGCCATTGGTGCCGGGCATGCGGATGTCGCTGATGATCACGTCGACCGCGGTGGTGTCGAGCGCGGCCAGCAATTCCTCGCCATTCGCGGCTTCGACGACGACGGCGATGCCGGGCTGGGTGAGCAGCGCCTTCAGGCCCTTGCGTACCAGCGCCTGGTCGTCGGCGAGGGCGATGCGCAGGTTCATGCCGGCAACTGGATGCGCAGGGTGGTGCCGCGCGCGCCGCGTTCGACGCGCAGCTCGCCGCCGTGTTCCTCGATGCGTTCGCGCATGCCGGTGAGGCCGTGGCCGGCGCGGATCGGCGCGGTGGCGCGGCCGTCGTCGGCGATGTCGAGGCGCAGGCGTTCGCCGTCGCGACAGAGGGTCACCGTGGCGTGTTCGGCATCGGCATGGCGCACCGCATTGGTGATGCCCTCCTGCACGACCCGCACGATGGTTTGCGCCAGCTCGAGCGAATCGACGCGCACGGCAGGGTCGAGCACGATGCGCACGGCCGGCTTGCGGAACGGCGCCGCCAGCGAATTCAGCGCGCGGCCGAGGTCGATGCCGTCGTCGCTGCGCATCTGCCGCACCACGCCGCGCAGGTCGCCGAGCAGTTCGTCGGCCAGCTGCGTGCATTGCGCCACGTCGTCGACCAAATCGGCCGGCGCCTGCTGTTGCAGCGCACGCAGGTTGAGCTTGAGCGCGGTGAGCTTGTGGCCGGCGACATCGTGCAGTTCGCGCGACAGACGCAGGCGTTCCTGATCGCGCACGCCTTCGGCCAGCAGCGATCGGGTCGCCACCAGTTCGGCGTTGATCGCGCGCAATTCCTCGGCGCGCTGTTCGGCGCTGGCCGCAAAGCGTGTCATCAGCACCGCGAACGACTGGAAGCCGACCTGCATGACCACGCTGAGCGCGGCATTCACGTCCCACTGCAGTTTCGCGATGATGGCGTAGAGCACGAGATTGCTGACCAGCATCCACAGCGACAGCGCGCGGGTCGACCACAGGGCGGCGGATTGCGCGACCACGATGATGACGAGGATCGGCGTCGACCAGACCCGCGTGCAGGCCACCAGCGCCAGCGCGCAGACGCCCTGAACCAGCACGGCCGCGGTGCAGGCCGGACCGCGCAGGCGGCCGCCGAAATTCGCGAGCAGGGCGAGGACGAACAGTACGAGCACCGACACCGACACCAGCATCGGCATGCCGCTGCGCGCCACGCCGAAGTCCTGGCGCCACAGATCGGCCGCGACGGCCATCCAGGTGATGTGCGCCGCCAGGTTCAGCGGCGACGTTTGCTGGCGCAGCCAGTGCGCAGGGGTGGGCGGATTCATGGCGCCAGCGTCGCCGCGAAGCCGGCCCGATGCAAGCCGACATGACCTCTGGCAGGTCGCGGCATGACTGCCGGCGCCTGCCGTCGCCGCGGCGTCTTCGCGAGCATGGTCGCCACTTCGAGGAGGACGCCATGGACCTGTACACGATCGCGAAATTCCTGCACATCGGCGCCGGGACCACCGCGCTGGCCGGCTTCTGGACCGCCGGCATGGCGCGCAAGGGCGGTGCGCTGCACGTGCGTGTCGGCCAGATCTACCTCGCGGCGATGACCGTGGTGATGGCCACGGGCCTGATCATGGCCGCGACCTTGTTCGGCCAGGGCAAGGTCGTGTCGGCGAGTTTCCTGAGCTATCTGATCGTGATCACGGCCGCGGCGAGCTGGAGCTCCTGGCGCGCGATCCGCGACAAGCGCGACTGGCAGCGGTTCACCGGTCCGGTGTTTCGCGCTCTGGCGGTGCTGAGCACGCTGAGCGGCGTCGCCATTTTCGCACTTGGCTACGTGCGCGGCATTCCTCTGTTCATGGGCTTCGCCTTCGTCGGCATCTCGGTCGGCATCGGCGCCTGGCGCGACCTGCGCCGCGGTCCCGAGGACGCGAAATGGTGGCTGCGCCAGCATTACCGCGCGATGATGGGCAATGGCGTGGCCACGCACATCGCGTTCCTCGGCCTCGGTCTGCCGCGCCTGCTGCCGGAACTGGCCGGCGGCACATTGCAGATGATCAGCTGGTTCGGCCCCATCGTCGTCGCCTTCGCCGCAGCGTTGTATTGGGATCGCCGCCATCCGCCTGTTCGACTCGATCGAAGCGCCGCAGACACGGGTCAAGCGTTGAATCAGGCGAGTTCGACCCAGGCCGGGGCGTGATCGCTGGGCCGTTCCCAGGTGCGCGGAATGCGATCGATGCCGACGGATTGAACGCTTGAGCGCAGCATGTCGCTGACCAGCACCAGGTCGATGCGCAGGCCGAGGTTGCGGCGGAAGGCGGCCTGGCGGTAGTCCCACCACGAGAACTGGCCCGGGCTGTCGTCCTTCAGGCGGAAGCTGTCGTGCAGGCCCAGCGCGAGCAGGCGTTTCAGCGCGTCGCGTTCCGGCGTCGAGCACAACACCTGCTCGTGCCAGGCCTCGGGGTCGTGCACGTCGCGATCGTCCGGGGCGATGTTGAAGTCGCCGAGCACGACGAGCTTCGGATGATTCGCGATCTCGTCGCGCAGCCAGTCGGTGATCGCCGCGAGCCAGTCGAGCTTGTAGCGGTACTTGTCGGAACCGACTTCCTGGCCGTTCACCACGTACAGATCCACGATACGCAGATCGCCAACCGTAGCGGCGAGCACGCGCCGTTGTTCGTCGGCGAAGCCGGGAATGTCGGTCACGACATCGGTCGGCGCGGTGCGCGCCAGGATCGCGACGCCGTTGTAGGTCTTCTGCCCCGACGCAACCGTCTCGTAACCGAGCGCGCGCAAGGCATCGGTCGGAAACGCCTTCGTCTCCATCTTGATTTCCTGCAGCGCGACGATGTCGGGTTTCGACATGGCCAGCCATTCTTCCAGATGCGGCATGCGCACCTTCAGCGAATTGACGTTCCAGCTCGCGATTTTCATTGGATGTACTCCGCGCAGACTTCGGGAATCGCGAATCCGCCGCCGACACTTCGGTCGCACACTCGCCCGGTTGCACGCATCGTGCCGGGCGCTACAATCGGCCGCAACAACACCCCCCACGCCTCTCGTCAGATCGGCGCACCATGGGGGGTTACTTTTTCGGCGACTTACAGTGCCGAGGACATTCCGGTGCCAGCCGTGCTTGGTTGCGACATGGTGTGGCATGAAGTACGACAAGCCAGGGCTTACCGCGGAGCAGCAGATCGACCAGTTGCGCGAACGCGGTATGGCGTTTGGCGATGTGGGGCGCGCCACCCACTACCTGCGAGAGTTGAACTACTACCGACTCAGCGGCTACTGGCTGCGCCTTGAGCAGGATCATGGAAGCCACACCTTCAAGCCAGGAGCGGTTTTCGAGGACGTACTTGCAGACTATGTGTTCGATCGCGAGCTCAAACTGCTGGTGCTTGATGCAGTCGAACGTGTCGAGGTTTCGATCCGTACACGTTGGGCGCATATTCTGGGGTTACGCCATGGAGCCCATGCACATCTGGACGGCACGCTCTTCAAGCCACGCAGTCAGCAGTGGAATCACCCGACTGCAGTAGGAAAACTGGTACAGGGTGTTGAGCAAAGTCGCGAGCGGTTCATTCGTCACCTTCGCGAGACCTATGATGAGCTGCTTCCGCCGATTTGGGCAGCAGTTGAGGTCATGAGCCTCGGTCAAATATCCAGCTGGTTCTCCAATCTGCGCCATGCTGCGGATCGCAACGCTGTAGCCGAGGGCTACGGACTGGACGAAGTGTTGCTGGCGTCATTTCTGCATCACATCAGCGTTGTTCGCAACATTTGTGCCCATCACGCACGCCTGTGGGATCGGGGACTGCACTTGAAAGCGCAGTTGCCTCGCAAGCACCCCGATGCGCTGGTGTCTTCGTTGAATCACGGCGAAGGCGGCAGCATTTACAACACTCGTCGGCTCGGGAAGTCATGGGTTTCCCTGAGCATTTCTTGCAAACACCAATCTGGCAGCGCAGCGTCGAATCAAGACGCAAGCACACGTTCCGGGTTCGACGCCTGTCTGGCTGACAACATCGGTCCATCAGGTGAAGGACATGCCTTGCCTCGCGGCGCTCATGGCTTCAGCCAGCGCGCCGCTTCGATCGCGTAATAGGTCAGGATGGCGTCGGCGCCGGCGCGCTTCATGCTGGTCAGCGCTTCCAGCGCGCAGGCGCGTTCGTCGATCCAGCCGTTCCGGCCGGCGGCCTTCAGCATCGCGTATTCGCCGCTCACCTGATAGACCATGGTCGGCGCAGCGAAGGCATCCTTCACCCGGCGCACGATGTCGAGATAGGGCAGGCCAGGCTTGATCATCACCATGTCGGCGCCCTCCTGCAGGTCGAGTTCGACTTCGCGCAGGGCCTCGTCCGAATTGGCCGGGTCCATCTGGTAGGTGTACTTGTTGCCCTTGCCGAGATTGCCGGCGGAACCGACCGCGTCGCGGAACGGGCCGTAGAACGCCGACGCGTATTTGGCCGAATACGCGAGGATGCGCGTGTTCGGGAAGCCGTTGTTCTCGAGTTCCTCACGGATGGCGCCGATGCGCCCATCCATCATGTCGCTGGGGGCGACCACGTCGGCGCCGGCTTCGGCATGCGACAGCGCCTGTTTCACCAGCGCCGCGATCGTGATGTCGTTCAGGACATATCCGTGTTCGTCGATGATGCCGTCCTGACCATGGGTCGTGAACGGATCCAGCGCCACGTCGGTGATCACGCCGAGGTCCGGGAAACGCGACTTCAGCGCGCGCACGGCGCGTTGCGCGAGGCCGTCCGGGTTCCAGGCTTCGACGCCGTCCAGCGACTTGGCTTCGGGCGGCGTGACCGGGAACAGCGCGATCGCCGGCACGCCGAGCGTCACCGCTTCCTCGGCGCGGGCGAGCAGGACATCGATGGACATGCGCTCGACGCCGGGCATCGAACCCACCGCCTCGATGCGGTTTTCACCCTCGTGCACGAATACCGGCCAGATCAGGTCGTTCGTGCTCAGGACGTTTTCGCGCATCAGTCGGCGCGAAAAGTCGTCGCGGCGCATGCGCCGCAGGCGGATGTTCGGGAAGGTCATGGCGTGCTCCGGATCAGGGCAGGCATTGTCACAGCCTCGCGGCGGGCGGCAAAGAGCAAGCGAAATCGTCGTTTCCCGGCAAGCTGGCAGTTCTGACAGGGGGCGTCGCCGCCGCTTCGACGCAAGGACGATCTACGCTGGTCCGCGCATCGGGCGGTGGCTTGATTCGTGTCAAGGCGTTTGCGTTCGGGACGTGATCGCGCGCACACTTGCCATTCTTCCGATATTGGTCGACCTTGGGGGTCGTATGCGACGGACTGCTGCCCGCGTTCTTGGTGTCCTGGCGTTCTGGCTGGCGGGTGCCGCCGTTGCGCAGGACTACAGCTACTTCGTCTACGTCGATCGCGATGTCAATGCGGCCACCGGCTGCAACGCGACGTATCCGGGCGGCACGATCGCCGGCGCCGAGGTCCGCATCACCGCGAATGTCACCGGCACGACAGTGAGTTCGGTGACCACCGCGACCTGCGCCAGCGGCAGTTTCGGCGGCGAGTCCGCCTCCGGCGGGCCGCATCCGGTGGGTCTCAACAACGGCACCGCCGGGGCCGATGTCATCGAATTCTCTGCCGGCCGAGGCCTCTTCGGCAGCGCCGGCGTAGTGCGCGTGGCCCTGGCCAGCGAAAACGGCACGGCCGCATCGTCCGATCTGTTGAGCCTCACCGGTACCGGCGGTCCGATCTTCCTGGCCCTGAACCGGGTCGCGATCCCCGCGCTCGGCGGACTGGGTCTGTTGCTGCTGGTCGGCGCGCTGGCGTTCGTGGCCTCGCGTCGCCTGCGTCTCGGCATGGCCTCGGTCGGTGCGCTGCTCGTGGCCGGTGCGGTCTGGGCCGCCGGATACGTGACCGACGGCGCGGTGGGTGATTGGGCGGGCGTGTCGCCGCTGGCCACCGATCCGACCGGCGATGCCAGCGGACCGGACATCGGTGCCGATGTCGTGGCCCTGTTCGGTGCCGAGGAGAATGGCCGCGTGTTCTTCCGCGTCGACGCCGTCGATGTCGAGAACCAGGCGCCGATCGCGCAGGCGCAGACGCAGACCTATCTTGAAGACGCCGCGGCGCAGACCATCGTGCTGACCGCCACCGATGGCGACGGCGACCCGCTGACCTTTGCCATCCAGACCGCGCCAACGCGCGGCACCCTGAGTGCGATCACGCCCATCGATGCCACCTCGGCTTCGGTGACCTACACGCCGAACGCCAACGAATTCGGCGCCGACAGTTTCAGCTTCGTCGCCAACGACGGCATCGTGAACTCGCTGCCCGCCAGCGTCTCGATCACGCTGACGCCGGTCAACGACGTTCCGGCATTCACGGCCGGTCCGACCGTCACCATTCTCAAGGACATCGGCGCACAGACGGTCGACCCCTGGGCCACCGGCATCAGCGCCGGTCCGGCCAATGAATCGGCGCAGACGCTCAGCTTCACCATCACCGCCAACGACAATCCGGGCATGTTCTCGGTGCAGCCGGCGGTGTCGCCGACCGGCGTGCTGACCTTCACCACCGCACCGAACCTCAACGGCAGCGCCAATCTCAGCCTGCGCATCCAGGATAACGGCGGCACCGCGAATGGCGGCGTCGACACCTCGGCGGTGCAGAACTTCATCATCACCGCGACCGCGGTCAACGATGCCCCGAGCTTCACCAAGGGCGCCGATCAAACCGTGCTCGAGGATGCCGGTGCGCAGACGGTGAATCCGTGGGCGACCGCGATCAGCGCTGGTCCGGCCGACGAGTCCGGCCAGACGCTGACCTTCAACGTGACCGGCAATACCAACCCGGCGCTGTTCAGCGCAGCTCCGGCCATATCGCCGACCGGCGTGTTGACCTATACGCCCGCCGCCAACGCGAACGGTTCGGCCACGATCACGCTGACCCTGCAGGACAATGGCGGTACCGCAAACGGCGGCGCCGACACCTCGGCACCACAGACCTTCGTCATCAACGTGACCCCGGTGAACGATGTGCCGAGCTTCACGGCTGGCCCGACCGTCACCGTGATCAAGGACACCGGCGCACAGACCGTCGATCCCTGGGCCACCGGTGTCAGTGCCGGCCCGGCCGACGAATCGGGGCAGACGCTCAGTTTCACCGTCACCGCGAACGACAATCCGGGCATGTTCTCGGTGCAGCCGGCAGTGTCGCCCACCGGCGCGCTGAGCTTCACGACGGCGCCGAATGCGAATGGCTCGGCGAATCTGACCGTGCGCATCCAGGACAACGGCGGCACCGCGAACGGCGGCGTCGACACCTCGGCCACGCAGAACTTCACGATCACCCTGACGCCGGTGAACGATGCCCCGAGCTTCACCAAGGGCGCCGACCAGACCGTCGCCGAAGACGCCGGTCCGCAGACGGTGAATCCCTGGGCCACGGCGATTTCGGCCGGCCCGGCCGACGAGTCCGGCCAGACGCTGACCTTCAACGTGACGGGCAACACCAACGCGGCACTGTTCGGCGCCGGCCCGGCGGTGTCGCCGACCGGCGTGCTGACCTACACGCCCACGGCGAACGCGAACGGCACGGCCACGATCACCCTGACCCTGCAGGACAACGGCGGCACCACGAATGGCGGTGTCGACACCTCGGCACCGCAGACCTTCGTGATCAATGTCACCGCGGTCAACGATGCCCCGGTCAACACCGGTCCGGCCGGCCCGCTGTCGACCGGCGTCGGCGTGCCGCTGGCCTTCACCGGCCCGAACAGCATCAGCGTCGCCGACATCGATGCCGGCGCCGGTACCGTCACGACCACGGTCTCGACGACCCTCGGCACCTTCACCGCGACCGCGCAGAACGGCGCCGTCGTCACCGGCAGCGGCAGCAACAGCGTCGCCATCACCGACATCGTCGCCGACGTCAACGCGACGCTGCAGACCCTGAGTTTCAGCAGCGCGACCGGCGGCAACGGCACGATTACCATCGCGACCAGCGACAACGGCAATACCGGCAGCGGCGGTGCGCAGTCCGACAGCGATTCGATTGCGATCAATGTCGATGCCGCGCCCGCGGTATTGACCACCACGCCGGGCGAAGGCGCGGTCGTGCCGAACAACCAGGCGCTGGTGATCAACTTCACCGAGCAGGTCAATGTCAGCGCCGGCACCACCCTGACCTGCAGTGCCGGTCCGGTGGCCTTGGGCAACACGACCGGCAGCAACGTGGCGAGCGTGAGCCCGACGTATGCCGGCACCCTGCCGAGCGGCGCCTGCACGCTGAGCGTGCCGGCCGCGGCGGTCATCGACGTGGATGCCATCGATCCGCCGGATCAGATGGCCGCACCGTTCACGCTGAACTTCACGGTCGACGCCGCACCCGCGGTCACGACCACGACACCGGCGAACGGCGCCGGCAATGTCGCCGCGAATGCGACGATCACGGTGAACTTCAGCGAGCTCGTCAACATCGCTTCGGCGGCAGCGTTTAGTCTGGAATGCAATTCGATGCCGCAGGGCTTCACCGTGACGAGTCCGGCGACCCTGCCGGCCAGCACGACGAGCGTGACGATCACGCCGGCCAGCGGCTTGCCCGACACCAGCACGTGCGTCTTCACCGTGTTTGCCGCTTCGGTCCCCGATTCTGATGTCATCGATCAGCCCGACACCATGTTGGCCAATCATGTCGTGACATTCACCACCACCGATCCGGCGCCGTCGGTGACCACCACCAATCCGCCCAACGGCGGCAATGCCAGCGCGGCCGGCAACATCGTGGTGAACTTCAGCGAGAACGTGAACTTCGGCACCAGCAGTTTCACCATCAACTGCGGCGGTGCGCAAACCTTCTCGGTGATCGGCACCGGCACCAACCAGGCGACGCTCGATCCGACGGCCAACTTGCCGCTCGGCGGCTGCACGGTGACCGTGCTGAGCAGTGCCGTGAACGGTCCGACCGACGTCGACACGATCGATCCGCCGGACACGCTTGTGGCGCCGTTCGTGTTCGCGTTCACCGCGACCAATGCGCCGCCGGTGCTGACCGCCGGCGCGACCTTGAACTTCAGCGAAGGCAGCGCCGCGACCGTCATCGACAACACCATCACGGTGGCCGATCCGGATACCGCGACCCTGGCCAGTGCGACGGCCCAGATCACCGGCGGTTACGTCAATGGCGAGGACGTGCTGAGCTTCACGAATACGCCGAATATCACCGGCACGTTCGCACCGGCCACGGGCACGCTGACCTTGTCCGGCGCCGACACGCTTCTGAACTATCAGACGGCGCTGCGTGCGGTGCGCTACAACAACACTTCGGACACGCCGAGCACGGCCGCGCGCACCGTCTCCTGGATCGGCAACGACGGCATCGCCAACAGCGTGGCCGTGACCAGCACGATCAATGTCAGCGCGACCGACGACGCCCCGACCGCCGTCGCCGACAGCGCGACCGTGGTCGAAGACGCCGGCGCCACGGCCGTCAACGTGCTCGCCAACGACACCGATGTCGACGCCGGACCGAAGAGCGTCCAGTCCGTTACCCAGCCGGCCAACGGCACCGTCGTGATCACCGGCGGCGGCACCGGCCTGACCTATGCGCCCAACGCCAATTACTGCAACACCCCGCCGGGCACCACGCTCGACACCTTCACCTACACGCTGACGCCGGGTGGTTCGTCCACGACGGTGACCGTGACCGTGACCTGCGTCGACGACAATCCGACGGCGGTGGCAGACGCGGCCACGGTCAGCGAAGACAGCAGCGCCAGCGCGGTGAACGTGCTCGCCAACGACAACGACGCCGATGGCGGGCCGATCAGCGTCAACTCCGTCACGCAGCCGGCCAACGGCACCGTCGTGATTACCGGCGGCGGCACCGGCCTGACGTATCAGCCCAACCCGAACTACTGCAACAACCCGCCGGGCGTCACGCTCGACGCCTTCACCTACACGTTGACGCCGGGTGGTTCGACCACGACGGTGACGATGACCGTGACCTGCGTCGACGATCCGCCGGTGGCCGTGGCCGATGCCGCGACCGTTGCCGAGGATTCCGGCGCCACGGCGGTGTCGGTCCTGACCAATGACACCGACCCCGATGCCGGTCCGAAGAGCGTCCAGTCCGTTACCCAGCCGGCCAACGGCACCGTCGTGATCACCGGCGGCGGCACCGGTCTGACCTATGCGCCCAACGCCAACTACTGCAACAACCCGCCGGGCACCACGCTCGACACCTTCACCTACACGTTGACGCCCGGCGGTTCGAGCACGACGGTGACGATGACGGTCACCTGCGTCAACGATGCGCCGGTGGCGGATGCCGACGGCTTCGACTTCCTCGGCAACACCGACCTGGTCGTGGATCTGGCCGCGCTGGCGGCGCCGCATGCGCTGGAGACCACCGGCACCGGCTTTGGCGTGATCGATGGCGACAGCGATCCGGTCGAGGGCGACACGTTCTCGGTGTCGTCGATCACCGTGGGCGCCTGCACCGACGCGTCCGCGCCGTTCGATTGCAATGACCCGGCGGTGGGTCGCGTGCAGATGCAGACCAATGGCCGCTTCCAGTTCACGCCGGCGCCCGGCGACACCGGCGCGACCGAGACCTTCACCTACCAGATCACCGACACCGGCACGCCGACACCGGCGAGTGCGACCGGCACGGTCACGCTGACCCGCTTCGAACGCATCTGGTACCTCAATGCCTCGGCGCCGGGCGGCGGCAACGGCACGGCCTCGTCGCCGCTGAACTCGCTGACCGCGATCAATGGCGCTGGCGGCGCTGGCGACGCGGATCTGGCGGGCGATTACATCTTCGTCCACAACAGCGGATCCGCGCTGGCCGGTGGCCTGGAACTCGAAGCCAACCAGCGCCTGCTCGGCGAAGGTGCGGGCCTGTCGGTGCCGGTGAACCTCAACGGCAACGGCTCGCCGACCAATCTCGTTGCGGCGGGCACGCGTCCGCAGTGGAACAACAGCGGCGGCAACGCCCTGTCGATGTCCTGCGCGATGCCGGTCGAGATCCGCGGCCTCAGCCTGAACAGCACATCGGGTAATGCCATCGACCTCACCTGCGCCGCCGCGCTGACCGGTGCGGCCACGCTGACGATCAGCGGCAACGATGTGCGCGGCGCCAGCGCCGAAGGCATTGATCTCAACTTCAATGCTTCCAGTACCGGCACGCTGACGCTGGCGTTCAACAACAACAGCTGGATCGCCGGCACC